>NZ_AVCC01000033.1 GCF_000622895.1 Herminiimonas sp. CN | reverse complement strand
GGTTATTTTTTGCGCGATCCGGTCAGCTTCAAACCGCTGTTATGGGACACCCGCAGTAACAGCGCAGTGGTGCACGATACGCCGGACAGCGTACCGCTGCTCGAAGGCAGCGTGCAGGTGGCGCAGGCAATAGAGATCGGTGCCGACCAACAAAGCTGGCAACACGCCGATATCACGGTTGATACTTCGTTTACGCTGCTGGTCAAGCACATGCAGCAGTACAGCCCGGAATGGGCCAGCGCAATCTGCGATGTGCCGGCAGCCAAAATCCGCCGCATCGCCAATGAATTCCTCGCACACGCCTGCGTCGGACAGACTATCGACGTCGACGGTATGACACTGCCGTTCCGGCCGGTCGCTGTTACTCTCGGCAAGACCGTCAACAACGGTTGGGGTGCGTATGAATGCTGCTGGTCGCGCACCATGCTGGCGGTCCTGGTCGGCGCCCTGGAAGTACCGGGCGGCACGCTCGGCACCACGGTGCGCATCAACCGGCCGCAGGAAGATCGCCACCAGAGCGTAGTCCCTGGCCCGGACGGTTTTATGCTGAACAAGCTCAATCCGACCGAGAAAGACACATGGCAAAAGAAGCCGACCGGACGTAATGCCCATCGCACGCTGGTACCGCTGGTCGGCAGCAACGGTGCCTGGAGCCAGGCACTGGGACCGACTCACCTAGCCTGGATGTTCCAGAAAGAGTTGCCAGAAAACTGGCCTGCCACTAGCAAGCCTGATATCTGGTTTGCCTACCGCACCAACCCGGCAATTTCATTCTGGGATACCGATGCAGTAGCCGCGACCATGGCCAGTTTTCCGTACACCGTGTGTTTCGCATACACGCCGGACGAAACCAACCACATGGCCGACATCCTGCTGCCGGAAGCGAGCGACCTCGAAAGCACGCAGCTGATCCGGCTCGGTCGCACCAAATTCATGGAGCAGTACTGGCAGCATCAGGGCTTCGTGCTGCGCCAGGCAGTAGTTGCGCCGCAAGGCGATGCACGCGACTTTACCTGGATCGCGACCGAGCTGGCGCAGCGCACCGGCCTGCTTGAAAAATTCAATGCCGCCATCAACCGCGGCGCCTGCGGCGTGCCGCTGAAGACCGAACAGCGCGATTTTTCCCTGGCCACCGATCAGGCGCATGACGTCGACACGATCTGGGACGCAGTATGCCGCGCCGCCAGCCACGAACTGACTGATGGCACCGAAGTACGCGACCTCGACTGGTTCAAGCAAAATGGCTTGATGAGCCGGCCGTACACGCAGACCGGCTGGTATCTGTATCCGACCCTTAAAAAACAGAACCTACGCTTTGAGTTGCCCTACCAGGAACGCATCATGCGCTCCGGGCGCGAGCTGGCGAACCGGCTGCATGAGGGTGAAATCAGCTGGTGGGATAAACAGCTCGAAGAATACCAGCCGCTGCCGGTATGGCATGATTTCCCCGGCATCTGGGAGAAGGATTTAGTGCGGCGCGGCCACAAACCGGAAGATTTTCCGTTCTGGCTGATCGCCACCAAGAGCATGCAGTATCACGCCGGCGGCAATGTCGGCATCCAGCTGATGGATGAACTGTCGCAAAACGTACGCGGTCACGGCGGCATTATGATCAACAGCACCACCGCCGCCAGCATGGGAATCAGCGAAGGCGACCAGCTCGAAATCACTTCGGTACTCGGCTCGACGCAGGGTGAAGCGATTGTCATGCAAGGAATCCGGCCCGACACGCTGGTGATTGTCGGCCAGTTCGGCCACTGGGCAACGCCGTATGCGAAAGACCTGAAGGCGCCGACTCTGAACGCGATTGCACCGATGTCGATCGAACTGACCGATGCCACCGGCTCTGGCGCCGACATCGTGCGGGTCGGCGTCAAACGTTTGGGTGCGGCCAGCCAGACCTGAAAGAGATGCCAATGGGTAAAGCCGAAGCAGCTGTCTTGTCCACCCTGATGCCGGCGGTTGCCGCTGCCGGCATGCGTCGCGTGTCGTCGTATCGTCGCGCGGGAGCCGCGCGGGTAGTGGTCGAGGAAGATTGCTGGGTGGTCGAGGAACAGGCGCTGTTCATCGACGTGGCCGAGATCGGTCTTTACACGCTAATGTGGACCCGTACCGACATAGCCGCTGCGGCCGCTTTCCTTCCGGCCGACGGCGTGCTCGGCGATGTCGCAGAGCCGGAAGCGCTGGCGCTGTGTGCAGGTTTTCTGTTGACCGAAAGCATGATCGAGACGATGGCCGACATCGCCGAAATGGCATTCTGCCCAGACGCGCCGAACTTGGTGCGGGTGCGTCTGGTGCGACCATCGCAGGTGAATAGCCACCGGCGCGGCGGTTTCGTCGCCAGTTCGTGCGGTATTTGCGGTGGCGTCGACCGCGCCGGTGACATCCGGGACGGACTGCCGCCGGTGGCCGACACCCTGCGCATCGACCCAACCACTTTCGAGTCACTGATGGCAGCGCTGCAAAGTCGGCAAGTAGTGTTCAACCGCACCGGCGGCACCCATGCGGCGGCGCTCTTTTCGGCAATGGGCGCGCTACTCGCCAGCGCCGAAGACCTCGGCCGCCACAACGCGATGGACAAGGTGATCGGCCAGCGCCTGCTGCAGGGACTGCCGACCGCAGGCTGCGGCGCGCTGCTGTCCGGGCGGGTCAGCCTGGAACTGATCATCAAGGCGGCGCGTGCCGGCATTGAGCTGGTCGCCGCAGTATCGGCGCCGTCCTCGCTCGCCATCGAAGCCGCCGACCAACTTGGCATCACGCTATGTGGCTTCGTGCGGCAGGGCCGGCTAACTGCCTTCACTCATCCGCAGCGGCTGATCTGAAAAATACGCAAATGGTTAATTGTTAATGCCAGAATAAGCACATTTATTGGCATACGGCTGAAACTCCAACAGACATCACTAAGCGACCAAACGCTACTTTCAAGATGAATCAGCGAAAATGGGAAGCGAACATTCTTACGCCCGCATTGCAATCCCGCTCTTCTTGAGGAATTCCGGCACCTTGGCCGCGCTCAGATTGTTGACCGATTCAAGCAATTGCGCAGTGATGCCGGGCAATGCATAGGTATCGGCGAGATGCGCGGCAATGTGGATCAATAGCTTGGCTGATACTTCCGCATCCGCTTCGGCCCTGTGCGCTGCGCTGCTGAAGCGGATGCGCAGCGCCGACGCCAGCGCCGCCAGCTTGTAACTGGCCATGCCGGGAAACACCCGGCGCGACAGCTTGAGCGAACAGATCAGGCCCCGGTGCTCCGGTTCCAGACCCTGGAGCCGGCTTTCCGCCTGCAGGAATTTCAGATCGAAACTGGCGTTATGCGCGGACAACGCATCGCTACCGATGAAGTCCAGCAATCGCGGCACCACTACAGAGGCCCGCGGTGCGGCGTTTACCATCGCTTGCGAAATGCCGGTCAGGCCGGTGATGAAGGACGGAATCCGCACGCCGCAATTGACCAGCGACACGTAACGCTCGGTGATCTTGCCATCCACAATGCGCAGCGCAGCGACCTCGGTAATGCGGTCGCCGGCATCCGGTGACAGGCCTGTGGTCTCGAAATCCAGCATCACGATCGGTTTGTCGAACACAGCTGCTTCCTTCTGATGAATATGCGGGCATCTATTATCTCAGGCTGGAAAGAGGTTCGCACCTTTGATTTCCGTCAAGACACGCACCGCAGATCCGTCCAATTCTGGTATCACCAAACAACACCAAAGAATTGAGCACGCATGGCAACGATTCCCCCCTTGCCGCCGGATAAGTTATATCGCCACTGCGAAGTGACCAGCCTGCAGTTCGACACGACAGAACAACTCGTTGATCTTGCCGGTGCAGTCGGACAGGAGCGGGCGCTGGAAGCGGTCAAGTTCGGCCTCGAAATGCAGCACCCGGGCTTCAACCTGTTCGTGCTGGGGCAGCAAGGCACCGGCAAGCACGACATGCTCAGGCGCTTCCTGGATCTGCGGGCGCATGCCGAGGCAGCCCCAGAAAACTGGTGTTACGTCAACAATTTCAGCGATCCTGGCAAGCCGATCGCGCTCAAGCTGCCGCATGGACGCGGGCTGCAGCTGCGCACCGACATGGCGCAACTGGTCGAGGAGCTGCAATCGACGATACCGGCGATACTGGAAAGCGAGGACTACCGCAAGCGGGTCGATCAGATCGATACCGAGTTCGATGCGCTGCAAAAGAACAGCATCAATGCGCTGGCCGATGAATGCGAAGCGCAGGATATCGCGCTGTCGCAGACCGACACCGGGTTCTCGCTGGACCCGGCCAGAAACGGCGAAATCATCTCGGACGAAGAATACGATCACTTGTCGAGCGAGCAACGCGACGCGATCCAGAACAAGATCGAAGCGCTGGAAGTGAAGCTGACCAAGCTGTTAAAGCAAATGGCGGAATGGCAGAAGGCGCACCACAAGCGGCTGCGCGAGCTGAACCGGGAAGTGAACATCTTCGCGGTCGGCCATCTGTTCGACGACCTGCTGCCGAAATATGCCGACCTGCCGCGCGTGCAGACCTACCTGGAAGCCGTCAAGCAGGACGTGATCGAGAATGCGCAGATTTTCCAGAAGCCGGAGGAAGGCACTGCCAGCCAGCAAGGCGAAGCGCTGCCGCCGCTGCGCCGCTATCAGGTCAATCTGCTGGTGAGCGCAGAGGAAGCCGCAGGCGCGCCGGTCATCAACGAGAACAACCCGACTTACCAGAACATCATCGGCCGAGTCGAGCATCTGGCCAGCTACGGCGCGCTGACCACCGACTTTGCACTGATCCGGCCCGGTGCGCTGCACAAAGCCAACGGCGGCTACCTGCTGCTCGATATCCACAAGGTGCTGGCGCAACCGTTCGCGTGGGAAGGCCTGAAACAGGCACTGACCACCGGCGAAATCCGCATCGAATCGCTCGGCCAGATCTACGGCATCATCAGCACCGTCTCGCTGGAACCGCAACCGATCCCGCTCAAGGTCAAGGTGATCCTGTTCGGCGAACGCGAATACTACTACCTGCTGCAGGCCTACGACCCGGATTTTGCCAAGCTGTTCAAGGTCGCCGCCGATTTCGAAGACGATGTGGCGCGCGACCACAACAGCCAGCTCGATTATGCGCGACTGATTGCAGCGATGGTGCAGGAACAGAAACTGCTGCCGTTCGAGCGTGCGGCGGTAGCCCGCATCATCGAATTCAGCGCGCGCGACGCCGGCGACGCCGAGCGCCTGTCGCTCAACCTGCTGCGCCTGAGCGACCTGCTGTCCGAAGCCGAATACTGGGCCAAATCCAGCTTACCCAGCCTGCCTGATGCCGCCGGCACTGCAGCCGGCACTGTTTCCTGCGCCCACGTGCAGCAGGCGATCGACGCCCGGATCGGCCGCGCCGACCGCATCCAGCGCCGCCTGCAGGAAGAAATCCTGCGCGGCACCATCCTGATCGACAGCGATGGCAGCCGCATCGGCCAGATCAATGCACTGTCGGTGATGGAGATCGGCGACTACTACTTCGCCCAGCCGACCCGCATCACGGCCACCGCGCGCCTGGGCAGCGGCGAGGTGATCGACATTCAGCGCGAGGTCGCGCAAGGCGGCGCGATCCACTCGAAGGGCGTGCTGATCCTGACTTCCTTCCTCGCCACGCGCTACTGCGCCCGCCAGCCGCTGTCGCTGCAGGCCAGCCTGGTGTTCGAGCAGACCTACGGCAGCATCGACGGCGACAGCGCCTCGCTGGCGGAACTGTGCGCGCTGCTGTCGGCGCTGGCCGACACGCCGCTGCAGCAATCGCTGGCAGTGACCGGCTCCATCAACCAGAACGGCCAGGTGCAGGCGATCGGCGCGGTCAACGAAAAAATCGAAGGCTTCTTCGACATCTGCGCGGCGCGCGGCCTGAGCGGCCGTCAAGGCGTGCTGATACCGGGCAGCAACGCCAAACACCTGATGCTGCGCGCCGACGTGGTGGCCGCCTGCCGGGACGGACGGTTCGCCATCTACGCGGTCGACAGCGTCGATCAGGCGATCGAAGTGCTGAGCGGGCAGCCGGCCGGCAACGCCGATGCAATCGGCAACTTTCCGCCGGATTCGATCAATTTCCGGGTGCGCCGCAAGCTGACCGAGCTGTTCCAGATCCGCGCCAGCACCACCCTGGTGCCGACCGGCAGGCCGCAACGCAAAAGCCGGCAGAAGGAAGATGACGACGAAGAGGAAGAGTAAGCACCAACTGACGGGCGTATTGAACTGAATCACTCAAAGAGCCAAGGAGAACAGCATGGACCAAACAAACAAGCAATTCGCACTCGACATCATCAGCCACGCCAAGGACATGACGCTGGCCACCATCCGGCCCGATGGCTATCCGCAAGCCACCACGGTCAGCTACGCCAGCGACGGCCTGACGCTGTACGTCGGCGTCGGCAAGTACAGCCAGAAAGCGGAAAACATCCGGCACTGCGACAAGGTGTCGCTGACCATCAATGCCGATTATCAGGACTGGAACCACATCAAGGGCGTTTCCATGGGCGCCAGGGCCGAAATCATGCACGACCCGAAGGAAATCGAATACGCCGGCGAATGCATGCTGCGCAAGTTCCCGCAGGCGGCAGAATGGGCGCAATCGCAGGAAAAGGACGCCATGATCTTCCTGAAAATCACGCCGCAGGTGATCTCCCTGCTCGATTACGAGAAGGGCTTCGGCCATACCGAACTGGTGAAGGTGTGAGCGATCAAGGCTTCTTGATCAGCCCGGCCAGCGCCGCAAACGGGTTGTGGGTCGCTGCCGCCACGCCGCCGCCCTGCCCCGAAGTGCCCTGCTGGTCCGCTTCCAGGTAGCGCGAGTGCTCGTTGTCGTGGCAGTACAGGCAGAGCAGCTCCCAGTTGCTGCCGTCGGGCGGATTGTCGCTGTGATTGTGGTTGCGGTGATGCACGGTCAATTGCGACAGATTGGTTAGCGTGAATTCGCGCGTGCAGCGGCCGCACACCCACGGGTAGATTTTCAGCGCCCGTTCGCGGTAACCCAGTTCGCGCTGATCGGCGTTACGGCGTGCATCGGCGACGATCTTGTCCAGCCTGGCGCTGTCCGGTTTTTTCTGCAACATGGTGTTTCCTCTGGCGTGGTCGGTTTGATCAGTTATATTAACGGCCAATATATCACTCCATCCGGCGTCAAACAGGCGCGGACCAAAGGACATCACCTTGCGCTTCATCCACACCTCGGACTGGCATCTGGGCCAGACCCTGCACAATTTCGAGCGCGGCTTTGAGCATCAGCACTTCCTCGACTGGCTGCTGGCCACCCTCGCGGCCGAACAGGCCGAAGGCCTGCTGATCTCGGGCGACATCTTCGACAACGCCAACCCGTCGGCCGCCGCCCAAAAGCAGCTGTACCGCTTCCTGCAGCAAGCCAAGGCGCGGGTGCCGCACCTGAACATCGTGATCATCGCCGGCAACCACGACTCGCCGGGGCGGCTGGAAGCGCCGGGGCCGCTGCTCGAAACATTGGACGCCGCCGTGATCGGCTTTGTTCCGCGCCGGCCCGATGGCGCGATCGACATCGCAAAACTGGTGGTGCCTTTGAGAAACAAGCTGGGCGGCATCGCCGCCTGGTGCCTGGCGGTCCCGTTCCTGCGTCCCGGCGACGTGCCGCGCATGGAAACAGAGAGCGACCCGTACATGGAAGGCATCGCGCTACTGTACCGGCAGGCGCTGGCCCATGCGCTGACGCTGCGCCAGCCCGGCCAGGCAATAATCGCGCTCGGCCACTGCCACATGGTCGGCGGCGAAATCTCAGAAGATTCCGAGCGCCGCATCGTGATCGGCGGCAGCGAGGCGCTGTCGGCCGGCATGTTCGACCCGGCCATCGCGTATGCGGCGCTCGGTCACCTGCATCTGGCGCAAAGCGTCGGCAAGCAGGCGCACCTGCGCTATTGCGGCAGCCCGCTGCCGCTGTCGTTCGCCGAAGTCGGCTACCCGCATCAGGTGCTGCGCGTCGATCTGGAGGGCGAAACGGTGGCCGACATCACGCCGCTGCCGGTGCCGCGCGCGGTCGAACTGCTGCGCGTGCCGCAACGGCCTGCGCCGCTGGAAGAAGTGCTTACTGCGCTGGCAGCGCTTGAATTGCCTGCCAACGACGAGCCGCAACGGCAGCCGTATCTGGAAGTGCGGGTGCGCCTCGATGCGCCGGAACCCGGCCTGCGCGCCCGCATCGAGGCGGCGCTGGAAGGCAAACCGGTGCGCCTGGCCAAGATCGAAACCAGCTTCAGCCCGAAAACCGCAAACAGTAGTGCGCCGGCCGCGCCGGAGCAGCTGGAACGGCTGCAGCCGGACGACATCTTCAAGCGCCTGTACCGCAGCCGCTACGACGCCGACACGCCGGCCGACCTGCAGGCAGCCTTTGCCGAACTGCTGCTGACGCCCATTGACGCCTTGCTCCCCTCCCCCGCTTGCGGGAGAGGGGAGAGAAATGTGAAATAACAGAATTAACACTCATGAAAATTCTCGCAATCCGCGGCAAGAACCTGGCCTCGCTGGCGGGCGAATTCGAAGTCGATTTCGAGCAGGAACCGCTGAAGTCATCCGGCCTGTTCGCGATCTCCGGGCCGACCGGCGCCGGCAAGAGCACGCTGCTCGACGCACTGTGCATGGCGCTGTATGAAAGCACGCCGCGCCTGCTGAAAGCCGGCAACAAGACGCTGCCCGACGTCGGCGACAGCACCGTCACCCAGCAGGATGCGCGCAACCTGTTGCGGCGCGGCACCGCCGAAGGCCATGCCGAAGTCGATTTCGTCGGCAACGACGGCATCGGCTACCGCGCCCGCTGGAGCGTGCGGCGCGCGCGCGGCAAGGCCAGCGGCAGCCTGCAAAACACCGGCATGAGCCTGAAGCAACTGCCCGATCTGCAGCCGATCGGCGGCACCAACCGGGAAGTCAAGGCCGAAATCGTGCAGCGCATCGGCCTCTCGTTCGAGCAATTCACCCGCGCGGTGCTGCTGGCGCAAAACGAGTTTTCCGCCTTCCTGAAGGCCGACGACAACGAGCGCGGCGAACTGCTGGAAACCCTGACCGGCAGCAGCATCTACAGCGCGCTGTCGCAGCGCGCGTACGCGCGCGCCAAGCACGAACAGCAGGAACTGCAGCGCATAAACGACCGGCTGGCCGACCAAAAGCCGCTGGCCATTGATGCCCGCAGCCAGCTGGAACAGGACAGCGCCGCCGCCGATGCCGCCGTCAAGGCGCTCGACCTGCGCAAGGCCGAGCTCGACACGCAATTGCGCTGGCATCAGGACGATGCCAAGTTCCAGCAGAACGAGCAGCTGGCGCACGCCCAATTGCAGCAAGCGCAAGACCAGCAGCAAGCCGCCGCCAGCCGCCGGCTTGACCTGCAGCGGGTCGAGGCGGTGCAGGCGGCCCGCCCGCTGGTGATTGAGATCGAGCGGCTGGGCCGCGCCATCGCCTTTGATCACAGCGCGATTGCCGATTGCCAGCACAAGCTGGCCGCCGCCGAGCAGAGCCACCAGCAAGCCGACGCCGCGCAGGCCGCCGCGCAACGCACGCTGACGGACGCCGAACAGGCGCAAGCCAACGCCGCGCCCGCGCTGGATCAGGCCAAGGCGCTCGACGCCCGCATCGACGCGCTGCGGCCCGCGCATCAGGCGGCGCAGCAGGCGCAGCTTGATGCCGATCAGGCTAGTGCGCTGGCGCAGCAAAACCGGCTAGCCAAGCAGGCCGAACTGGCGGGCGCGCAACACAAGCAGCAGGCCACCGAGCACTGGCTGGCGCAACACGCGCCGCTGCAAGCGCTGGCCGAACACTGGCCGCGCTGGGATATACTCCTGAAGCAGTCATGCATTTCCAGCAACGAAACAGCACAGTTTGAATGCATACTAGCAACATTATCAAAAAGCGAAGCAAGGCAAGACGAACAGCTGGCCGCCGCGACCCAGGCGCTCGCCAGCGCTGCCAGCGCGCTGAATGCCGCCGAGCAGCAGCGCCAGCACGCCGCGCAGCAGCACGCCGGCATCGACATAACCGCGCTGCAAACACGCAAGCACAGCGCAGAAACCCGCCGCGATCAGCTGGGCAGCGCCGAGCAAATCTGGCGCGCACTGGCCGAGCAGCAAAACCGCCGGCAGGCGCTGGATGCGCAAGCCGGCAGCAGCCGGCAAGCCGCCGAGCAGGCCGAGGCCGCGCTGGCGCTGGCCGGCGCACAACTGCCGACGCTCACCGCCGCACTAGCGCAAGCCGAACGCTCTTTGAGAAGCGCCGAAGCCGCCTGCGCCGCCAGCGTCGAAACCCTGCGCGCCGCGCTGGAGCCGGACGTGCCCTGCCCGGTCTGCGGCGCCACCGAGCATCCATACACAACCGACAACCCGCAGCTGCACGCGATGCTGGCCAGCCTGCAAGCCGAAGTAAAAAGCTGCCGCCAGCAATATGAACACGCAATGCAGCAGCAAGCGACCCACGGCACGGAGGCCGCCAGCTGCCGCCGCCAGCTGGACGCGATCGCGCAGCAACAGCAGCTACTGCACGCCGCGCTGCAGCGCCAGCAACAGGACTGGCAGGCGCAGCCGCTGGCCGCCGAACTGGCCGACGAATTCGCCAACATCGACGCAGAACAGCAAGCCGGCTGGTTCGCCAGCCAGCGCAGCACGCTGCAGGCGGAACTGCACAGCATCAGCCAGCTGGACGCCGCGTGGCGCAGCGCCGCGCAAGCCAAGGACGCAGCCCAGGCCGCATCCGACCGCGCCAGCATCGCGCACAACGCCAGGAAGGAAGCCGCCGACGCCGCCCAGACCGCGCTGAGCGAAACCAAAGCAAAACAACAGGCCGCCGTTGCACAGCTCGATCAAAGCCGGCAACGGCTGGACGACAGCCTGGGCCAGCTCGACGCCGCCTTCCGCTCCGGCGATGCCGATGAACAAATAAGCTGGCGCAGCAACTGGCAGGACAATCCCGAGGCCTTCCAGCAGCAATGCGAGCAGAACGCTCGTCATTGGCAGGTTCAGCGCAGCGCGTTCGAACAAGGCCAGCAACGTCACGCCACGCTGACGCTGGAACTGGCCGCACTGGTCGCCAGCCACGGCAAGGCCGAGCTGGAACAGCAGCGCGCCGCCAGCGCGTTCGCCGCCAGCCATACGCTGCTGACCGCGCTGCAGGCCGAACGCCGCACGCTGTTCAGCGGCCAGCCGGTGCAGCAAATCGAAGCGCAACTGGCCGGCGCGATTGCCAAAGCCAAAACCGCGCTGGCGCAGCACACCCAGGCCGGCAACGACAGCAGGCAGGCGCAGGCCCGCAACGCCGAAGCGCTGCAGCAGGCCACAACCCGCCTCGCCAGCCACAACGGCGAAGCGCAGGCCGCCGCCGAAAATCTGGCCGGCTGGATCGCCCGCTTCAATGCCGCCAGCGGCGCAGCGAACAACGCCGACGCACACCTCGACGAAACCCGGCTGCACGCGCTGCTGGCCCACCCGGCCGACTGGATCGCCTTTGAACGCGCCGCGCTGCATGCGATCGACAACGCCGCCCGCCAGGCCGCCACCGTGCTGCAGGAGCGCAGCAGCCAGCGGCAGGCGCACCAGCTACAGCGCCCGCCGCAGGACGCCGACGCGCTTGTAACCGAAGCTGCCGCCAGCGCCAGCCCGATAGCCGCGCTGCAGCAGGCGCTGCAAAGCCTCGCCGCCGAGCGCCACAGCGCCCACGCCAGCGCCACCGCGCTGCAACTGTCCATCGCGCAAGACCACGCGCGCCGCGTGCAGGCGGCCGACATGCTGGCCGCCATCGCCGCGCAGGAAGCCAGCCACCGGCTGTGGGCGCAACTGAACGAGCTGATCGGCGCCGCCGACGGCAAGAAATTCCGCAACTACGCGCAGCAGTACACGCTCGACGTGCTGCTCGGGTACGCGAACCGCCACCTGAACGAACTGTCGCGCCGCTACCGGCTGCAGCGCATCAGCGACACGCTGGCGCTGATGGTGGTCGATCAGGACATGGGCGACGAGCTGCGCTCGGTCCATTCGCTGTCCGGCGGCGAATCGTTCCTAGTCTCGCTGGCGCTGGCGCTCGGCCTCGCCTCGCTGTCAAGCAACCGGGTGCGGGTCGAATCGCTGTTCATCGACGAAGGCTTCGGCAGTTTGGATGCCGACACGCTGCGCGTCGCCATGGACGCGCTCGACGGCCTGCAATCGATGGGCCGCAAGGTCGGCGTGATCTCGCACGTGCAGGAAATGACGGAACGGATTGCGACGAAAATTATGGTGCAGAGGACGGCGGGGGGGAGGAGTTCGGTGGGGGTTGGGTAGAATGGTTGCCACATTGAAATAATTACCATCAATGCAAGCAAATCCACTATAGTTTCCAGTAGAACAGAGACATGAACATAAATAAAACCGTGGTCTGGCCCCTATTAATTTAACTTTAAGCCTATGTAACATAGGACCATAATCGTAATGGAGTGAAATTATGAAATCAAACGTTGTTCGCATTCTTGTACTTGTTATTGTTGTCATAATATTTGCAATTGTAGTTAAGCACTTTTTTAAAGAACAATCTAGTGACCAAAAGCAACTCGTCATAACTAATAATGCATCCGACTCTCGCGAAGAAAAACAAAAAAAAATTGATATCCTGACTGGTGGAATAGGTAAGGAAATGAAACCATTCAAACCGATGTAGTTGGTAAGGTCGAAGAATAATAGGGAACAGACCGCGATTCCCCATATCAAAAACGTGGTCTGTCCCCTATTTTTAAGAGACGCCCGACGTGGCGATCGGCAGCAGGTGCACGCAATCCGCCGCTCAGGGAATTTTTCAAAAGGCTCATAGGTCTAAAATTTTTTGAAGGAGGATGTTTTGCAAGTTAATTTTTGCACATTTACATTACGTAAAGCAGAAGGTGGGACTGTATATATCAATCCATTACTAGTGAGTTATTTTATTTCAACTTCGACTAATAATATTGCAACTAAAATTTTTTTACGATGACGGAAAATCGATAGAGGTCAAAGGTTCTCTTAAGGAAGTCGCGGCTGTGCTAACAAAAAAAATTGACAACTAATCACATGATCAAGGCCGTAAGGCGTATCCCGTAAGGCCGTAAGCCGCAATGCGTAGGGCGTCAATAAGCGCAGCGCATTGCGCCGTATGTTATTCGCATACCTATAAGTGTATTTTTAATTACCGCAAGTGATACGTGTGGTAGCGCTTCTGTTTTAACGGATACTCCACCTGTCTCATTAGACCATGAAGGCTTGGCAGCGCAATTTTTATGCTGCACGCCGTCAGCATGCGGCGCAATGCGCTGCGCTTATTGCGCCCTACGATTGAACAACGGTTGGGCGTTACGCTCTTGGCACATTACGACTCATGTTGCATATGCTAAATTCCAGCAATGCCCAATTACCGACGCGCCTGGCATCCGGGCGGCACTTACTTCTTTACTGTGAATCTGCTGCAGCGGTCCGGCAACGATTTACTGGTGCGGCATATTGATCTTCTGCGCGACGCTGTGCGCGTGGTGCGGTTCACGCATCCGTTCACCATCCACGCATGGGTGGTGTTGCCGGATCATCTGCATTGCGTGATCGAACTTCCGATTGGGGATGCGGATTTCGCGGTGCGCTGGCGCTTGATTAAAATCCGTTTTTCCAAATCCATTCCCCGGACCGAATGGCGCTCCGCCGTGCGCGAGCGTCGCGGTGAGCGCGGCATCTGGCAGCGGCGTTATTGGGAACACCTGATTCACGACGACCGCGATTTTGCCGCGCACATGGATTACGTCCATATCAATCCGCTCAAGCATGGCCTGGTTCGCAGGGTGATTGACTGGCCGTATTCGACGTTTCACCTATTGGCAGGTCACGGTGTTTATCCCGCAGATTGGGCCGGCGGGGATGAAGATCAGGCGGATTGTCAGGATTAGGCATGCTGCGTAGGCATGCTGCGCAATGCGCTGTGCTTATTGACGCCCTACGAGATACGCCTTGCTGTTTTATACACCTTAATGTATTTTTAATTACCGCAAGTGATACGTGCGGTAACGTGCCTGTTTTAACTGATACTCCACCTGTTTCAAACAATAGGTGACAGACCACGGTTTCATCTCATCAAAGCAAATCTTCCATCACCGGGTTATCCGGCTTGCGTGGTCGGCCGGATTTACCGGGCATTGCCCGTTTGCCTGCTCGACAATTTGCTCGCTTATCAGCCGCAAGCGCTCCAGCGCCGCTGTACGTCCATTGTTGAATGTCAGCAGTAATGCCTCGGTCTCGGGTGTGCGCCGGCCCAGCGACTTCCCATTTCCGCGCCTGCCCTTGTCTTTGAACAGATACTCGGTGTCGCGCACCGTCTTCCAGCGCATCCCGTACTGGTAATTTTTCGCATGGCGCTGTGCGACACGATAATTGTCGAAGAGTTGTTCGCTGTTGACCAGGTGAAGTCGTTGCTGATTGGATAGCAGCTTCATGATGTTTCCGGCAAAATATTGATTTCAACTATTTTGCCGGAAACATCGCGGTGTGCAAGGCAGGCATGGTTGTTTCCGGCGGAATCGGCATGTTTGGATTCCTGCCGAATACGCGCTCTTCGCCGGATGCTGGCTTGATATGGATCGCCGGTGTTGCCCGAAATACTTTCTGCCTTATATAGGGGGACACAAGCACGGGCGGAAAAGCGCAGCGCCTTCCGCCGAATGTCGGCTTCCATTGCCGCCCCCATACCGCACACAACAAAACCGGTATGGAGTACGTATTTCATTGTCAGAATGTCATTCCGATCTGTCCTCTATTGCTCCCTCGCAAAGTGAATGGATGTTTTGGGAAAAACCTGGAAAAAGTTGTTGAATTTGCCAGTTTGTGAGCGTACGTTGAAAGCACGCGACATCGCGCCTTTGGGTCAACCGTCCAGGAGATGTTCATGATGAATAAAATTCAACGGCTACATCTGGAATCCGAGCAGCGCCGACGTTTTTTAGGTCAGGCGGGCGCCATCGGTGCGTTGTCTGCGCTGGGTGGCGGGACGCTTTCTGCCTTTGCTGCTGATTCTGCCAATCCCGCCAGCGTCACTCTTGCGTTTGCCAACGGCAAGCGTGAAATGGCAACCTTTCCGCAGAAGCGGCCGCTGATTTTGCAAACCGCCCGCCCGCCGCAACTCGAAACTCCGATGCGCGTTTTCAATGAAGGCATCCTGACGCCGAACGATGCGTTCTTTGTGCGCTATCACTGGAGCGCGATTCCTACCTCGATTGATCCCCGCACCTACCGCCTGAAAATCGGGGGCAACGTGAACACGCCGCTTGCGCTGTCGCTGGATGATTTGAAAGCGATGAGCAAGGCGCTGCAGATCATTGCGGTGACGCAGTGCTCCGGTAACAGCCGCGGTTTTTCGATGCCGCGCGTGGCGGGTGGTCAATCCGGCAATGGTGCGATGGGCAATGCGCGCTGGACCGGCGTGCCACTGAAAGCCGTGCTGGAAAAAGCCGGCGTCAAGGCAGGTAGCATGCAAGTCAGTTTCAATGGACTGGATCATCCACCGGTTGGGAATGGCCCGGATTTCATCAAGGCATTGGATATCGACCACGCGCTGGATGGTGAGGTCATGCTGGCTTGGCAGATGAATGACGTCGATTTGCCGATGCTGAACGGGTATCCGTTGCGTTTGATCGTACCCGGTTATTACGGCACCTATTGGGTCAAGCATTTATCGGATATCGAAGTGCTCGACAAGCCGTTCTCCGGTTTCTGGATGAATACCGCCTATCGTATTCCGGATAATGATTGCGCCTGCATCACACCGGGCACCACAAGCACAATGACGCCGATCCGCCGCTATAACGTGCGCTCATTCATTACCAGTCTCAGCGATGGCGAGAAAATCAAATCCGGCCAGAGCAACACTCTACGCGGAATCGCGTTTGATGGCGGCTATGGGATTACCGGTGTGGCGATTTCGTCCGATGGCGGAAAGACCTGGCAAGCGGCCAAACTGGGAGAGGATTTCGGAAAATATTCATTCCGCGAATGGACCGCGATATTTACCCCGCCCCAAGCCGGGATTTATGAACTGAAAGTGCGCGCGATCAACCGGATTGGGCAAAGCCAACCGATGGATGCATTGTGGAACCCATCGGGATACATGCGCAACGTGGTCGAAACCACGCGTGTCGTCGCCATTTAAGGAGACTGGAATGACCTCATTTTTCACGACTTCCAGGCAGGCTGCGTGGTTGGTTCGCTCCTCATTGACCAGATTCCTGCCGGCCATCGCGCTATTGACGTTTTCTTCGGCGGCGTTCGCACTCGATATCACTTTACCGCCGGAAACAGCAGCGTATCGACCCAGCACCTTGCCGGGTTATCAACTGGCCCGGCAAAACTGCATGACGTGTCATTCGGCGCATTATCCAGAAACGCAGCCACCGGGGTTACCCCATAGTTTTTGGGAGGCTGAGGCAAAAAAAATGAAGGCAACCTACGGGGCGCAATTCTCCGATGCGGATATCCCGGCCATCGCTGATTATCTGACTGCGACTTATGGCGCTGGAGCGGACGAGACCAAAAAGTAGGCGCTCCCGCCGGGTTGCGGCTGAACCGCGTCGGTGAGCGCATGCCGGCGCAGCCAAATGCCGGTCATTGCCACCAAGGCCGTAAGGCGCAAGGCGTCAATAAGCGCAGCCCTGCTGCACCATTGCGCCGCAGGCTATGCGCATACTTATAAGTGTATTTTTAAATACCGCAAATAATACATGCGTGAAAATGCATGTTTTAAGCGATACTCCCTGCTTTATAAAACAATGGGTTACTGTTCAGCCCGTTAGGCGGAATGGTTTTCTCATCCCCTTGAAAGAGAGGGAATATCTAGCCTGATTGCGTGTATCGCCATAGCGGGCTGAACAGTTACTTTTTTTGAAAAAAATCGCAATCAATACAAGCAAAGCATTATAGTTCCCAACCGGGCGGAAGCACGAACATGGATAAACCGTGCTCTGCCTCCTTATTCTTCTATTATTCGCTATTGCCAACCAAGGTGAATCCTCATTCTCTTTTGTGAATCAAGGAATAAAACATGACACGAGCACCTCTTCCCGCCTCATTCTTCGGCATGGTGCTTGGATTTTCGGGGCTGGGGCAGGCGTGGCGTGTTGCAGTGCCCTTGTGGGGAATGCCAGGCTGGATCGGCGAGAGCCTGTTGCTATTAGCTGCGCTAGTCTGGCTGGCGTTGCTAATTAGCTATCTCACCCAGGCGCTGCGCAATCCGATGGTGGTTCGCTGCGAATTTCAGCACCCGGTGCAGGGAAGTACGCCAGCGCTGCTGGCAATTGCAACGTTGCTGATTGCCCTGGCTGCGCTTCCCTACTCGCGCCCCCTGGCATACATCCTCACACTGGGGGGAATTTTCTGGCATCTGGCGTTTTCACTTTGGCATACCGGCATTCTGTGGCAAGGCGGGCGGAATGCGCTGGACACAGCGCCCACACTGTATCTGCCTACGGTGGCCGGCAATTTCACCAGCGCGGCTGCACTGGGCGGCTTGGGGCATGCCGATTGGGGCTGGTTATTTCTCGGTGCGGGGGTGTTTTCCTGGTTAGCGCTGGAGTCGCTGGTGATTCAGCGCCTTTGGCACGCCACGGCGGTCCCGCTCCAGCAGCGGCCCTTACTCGGAATTCAGTTCGCACCGCCCGTAGTCTGTGCCATGGCCTGGCTGATCCTGGCCCCGGGCAGCACCGATCATTGGCTGCTGATGCTGTGGGGCTACGGCCTATTTCAATTGCTGCTGGGCATACGCCTGGGAAGCTGGCTGGGCGCGCAACCATTTTCTCCATCGTATTGGGCTTATACCTTCGGCGTGGCTGCGGCAACGGTGACCGGTTTAAAACTTGCGTTGGCCGGCATTGGCGCGGCGCAAATACTGGCGATACCCGTTTTTGCGGGTGCCAATCTTTTCATCGGTTTTCTGGCGGTGCGTACCGTGCATCTGCTGTTTACCCGCCGGTTGCTGCCGCACTCCACATGAATAGGACTTCTCCAAACACGTTACGTTGCAGGGCGCACCATGCGCACCCATGCATTTACGGCTGCGCGAGCAGTTGCGTGATTATTTCCAGCAGAGCGGCAACCAGCACACGATCATCATGCATGAACTGATCGCTGTCCTGATGATGTCGCTGTCCCGAAACGAGCTGATTTCCAGCAAGCACGACCAGCACGATTACAACTAATCGGCCGATCAGCCGCTGCCCCAGCCCGTCTGCCAGGCCCACAGAACGCACCAGCGCCCGTTGGCTTGGCAAAACCGGCCCAACCGCCGCACTGTACTCAATCAGTTACTACCTTGGGTATTTTTATATCATCAATTAAAATATGCGAAGAAATGCCTATTTCTACATATACCCAAGGATTATTCCACGAACAAGGACGCCGGCCGCGTTTATTTTGCGCCATCGGGCAAAAGTGCGGATAAACTTCTGCTCTTGGGATGACGTTGATTTCACATGTTGAAATATTATTTCAGCACAATTGATGCCGCCGGACTAATTCAGCGCTCCCTTTAAGATTGGTGACAGGAAGCACCACTACAATAAGGCCGCGCACATCGACTAACCAACAGCAAGGAAATCACAATGACTGCAGGTAAATCAACCATCATCTACACGCTCACCGACGAGGCGCCACTGCTGGCGACGGCGTCTTTTCTGCCGATCATCAGGACTTTCACCGCGCCGGCCGGCATCGACATCGTCAAGAGCGACGTTTCGGTGGCGGCGCGGGTTCTGTCCGAGTTCTCCGACTGCCTGACCGATGCGCAAAAAGTGCCGGACAATCTGGCCGAACTGGGGCGACTGACCCAGGAGCCGGACACCAATATCATCAAGCTGCCGAACATCAGCGCCTCGGTGCCGCAACTGACGGCGGCGATCCGCGAACTGCAAAAGCGCGGCTACGCAGTCCCCGATTTTCCCGAAGATCCGAAGACCGACGCCGAAAAATCGATTTCCGCCCGCTATGCGAAGTGCCTGGGCAGCGCGGTCAATCCGGTGCTGCGCGAAGGCAATTCCGACCGCCGCGCACCGGCTGCGGTGAAGCGCTATGTGCGCAAGAACCCGCACTCGATGGGCGAATGGAGCCAGGCTTCGCGCACCCATGTGTCGCACATGCACGAAGGCGACTTCTATCACGGCGAAAAGAGCATGACGCTGGCCAAGGCTTGCGACGTCAAGATGGAGCTGGTGACCAAGAGCGGCAAAACCATCGTGCTGAAAAAGAAGACTTCGCTGCTGCCAGGCGAAATTATCGACAGTATGTTCATGAGCAAGAAGGCGCTGTGCAAGTTCTACGAAGAAGAGATGGAAGATGCGCGCAAGACCGGCGTGATGTTCTCGCTGCATGTCAAGGCGACAATGATGAAGGTGTCGCATCCGATCGTGTTCGGCCATGCGGTGAAAATTTTCTACAAGGAAGCGTTTGAGAAGCACGGCAAGCTGTTCGAGGAACTGGGCGTCAACGTCAACAACGGCATGTCCAACCTCTACGACAAGATCGCCACCCTGCCGGAATCGAAGCGCGACGAGATCGTGCACGACCTGCACGCGTGCCACGAACACCGTCCGGAACTGGCGATGGTGGACTCGGCCAGGGGCATTACCAACCTGCATGCGCCGAACGACGTGATCGTCGATGCGTCGATGCCGGCCATGATCCGCATCGGCGGCAAGATGTGGGGCGCCGATGGCCGTCCGAAGGACACCAAAGCGGTGATGCCGGAGAGCACCTTCGCCCGCATCTACCAGGAAATGATCAATTTTTGCAAAACCAACGGCAACTTCGATCCGGTAACCATGGGCACCGTGCCGAACGTCGGCCTGATGGCGCAGCAGGCCGAGGAATACGGTTCGCACGACAAGACCTTTGAAATACCGGAAGACGGCGTCGCCAACATCACCGATCTCGCCACCGGCGAAGTATTGCTGGTGCAAAACGTCGAGGCAGGTGACATCTGGCGCATGTGCCAGGTCAAGGATGCGCCGATCCGCGACTGGGTCAAGCTGGCGGTGAACCGCGCGCGCCTGTCGGGCATGCCGGCGATTTTCTGGCTCGACGAATACCGTCCGCACGAAGCCGAGCTGATCAAGAAAGTGAAGACTTACCTGAAGGACTACGACCTGACCGGCCTCGACATCCAGATCATGTCGCAGGTGCGCGCGATGCGCTACACGCTGGAGCGCGTGATCCGCGGCAAGGACACGATTTCGGTGACTGGCAACATCCTGCGCGACTACCTGACCGACCTGTTCCCGATCATGGAGCTGGGCACCAGCGCCAAGATGCTGTCGATCGTGCCGTTGATGGCCGGCGGCGGCATGTTTGAGACCGGCGCCGGCGGCTCGGCGCCGAAGCACGTCAAGCAGCTGGTCGAAGAAAATCACCTGCGCTGGGATTCGCTGGGCGAATTCCTGGCGCTGGCGGTGTCGCTGGAAGATGTCGGCATCAAGACCGGCAACAACAAGGCGAAGATTCTGGCGACAACCCTGGATGATGCGACCGGCAAGCTGCTGGAAAACAACAAGTCGCCTTCGCCACGCACCGGCGAGCTCGATAACCGCGGCAGCCAGTTCTATCTGGCGCTGTACTGGGCGCAGGCGCTGGCGGCACAGACCGAAGATGCGGAACTGCAGGCGCATTTCGCGCCGCTGGCCAAGACCCTGACCGACAACGAGCAGCAGATCACCGCCGAGTTCAAGGCGGTGCAGGGTCATCCGGTCGATATCGGCGGCTACTACATCCTCGATGCCGAAAAACTCAAGGCAGTGATGCGTCCGAGCGCCACCCTCAATGCCGCATTGAAGGCCGCGCGGGGCTGATAGCAAAGTAATGCGGATCTGCGCAATGCAGACCCGCAACAGAACGCCGTGCAGCCTTTGCTGCACGGCGCACTGCGCAAGACATCAATCCGCGCAGGGTGCGCCGCATGTCCTTACGCGGCGCCCGGCTTGAGGTTGGGGAATCGTTTGTCGATAACCTGATTCCACCGCGTCAGCTTTTCTTCGACCTTTTTCATCAGCTCGGACGCATCGCCTTCAATCGTGATTTTCTGGATGATATCATCCTTGGCGATGCTGTCGACCACTTTCTGGTCTGCGCTGCCGACCACTGCGCCGAATACCGTGTGCTTGCCGTCGAGATGCGGCGTCGGGC
Source organism: Herminiimonas sp. CN (assembly GCF_000622895.1). GTDB lineage: Bacteria > Pseudomonadota > Gammaproteobacteria > Burkholderiales > Burkholderiaceae_D > AVCC01. The sequence goes on along the minus strand of NZ_AVCC01000033.1, from coordinate 10,460 downwards.
CGTGGGTGATGAAGAACTGGCTGCCGTTGCTGGCCGGTCCGGAGTTGGCCATCGACAATATGCCGGCTTTATCGTGACGCAGTTCGCGGCAGAATTCATCTTCAAAATCATAGCCGGGGCCGCCCATGCCGCTGCCTTGCGGACAGCCGCCCTGGATCATGAAATTGGCGATGACGCGGTGGAACTTGAGCCCGTCGTAATATCCGCGGTTGGCGAGGTTGACGAAGCTGGCAACCGTGACCGGAGTCTGGTCAGCAAAAAGGTTGAGGTTGATGGTGCCCTTGCTGGTTTCCATGATGGCTTTTAAGGTGGTCATTTTTTTCACTCTTTCTATGTTGAGGTGGATTTATAAAACGATAATAGGGGACAGACCACATTTTATCCAGCGCCAAGCTAGGTAGCCAGGCTGGGCTGCCCAACCCCATGTTTGATATCAAGTGCCAGTCTTTATTTTCTGCAGCAAAGCCGCGATCCGCTGCGCGCTTTCGGCATCGGTCGCAACCGGCAATGCGCACAGGACGGCCAGTTGCTCCTGCGGCGTACCCTGCTGCTGCCCGGTGCGCAGCGACGCTTGCAATACTTCGACCTGCATCTGCAGGCGCTCGCGCGACAAGATCGCCGGACTTTCGCAGCCCAGCAGAATTTCCAGCCGCAACAGTTCCTGCCCGAGCCGGGGGCGATTGTCGATCAGCGTTGCTGCGTAGGCGCTGTCGTCGGCACCCAAAGCCGCCAGCGCAGCGGAAAAACGGGTCTGCAGCGCACGCTCTTGCGGCGCTGCCAGCGCTGCCAGCGCCGCCCATTCGGCCGCCCAATCCCTGCCCTGATCCGGCGGCAGCGTTTGCGCAACCGCCGCCTCTACCGCCTGGCACAGGGATAATTTACGCTGCAGCGCATCGAGTTCGCTGCTGTGCGCGGCGCGTTTTCCCGCATCGATGCGCTGCTGCAGAACGGCTGCCGCCGCATCGAAACGGCGCTCCAGCCGCTGCTCGGCGGCGCGCGGCACATGGCCTATCCGGGCCCAGCCGTCCTGCATTTCGCGCAGCATCTTGCGCAGCGCAGCGGGAGCATCCTCGGTGACAGCCTCCAGTTCGGCACAGAGCGCTTCCTTGTGCTGCAGATTTTGCAGCCGGTCGGCGTCGGCGGCCTGCACCGTTTCCTTGCGTTTTGCAAAAACTGCGTCGCCGGCCTGGCGAAAGCGCAGCCACAGCGCCTGTTCGTCGCGCCGTTCCAGCGGCAGGGTCAGCGATTGCTGTTGCCAGCTGGCCTGCAAGGCCCGCAGCGCCTCCGGCGCATTGCGGTCATCGGCGCGGATCTCGGTCACCTCGGCAATCAGGCGCTCGCGGCGCTCGATGGCGGCGGCGCGCTGGCGCGCCAACGGTTCGGCCAGCAGTGCCAGTGCGGCGGCAAATTCGGCGTCCAGGCGTTTTCTCTCCTTGCGCTCGATGGTGCCCTGGCGCGACCAGGACTGCTGCAGACGCTGGCACTGCTGCGCAACATTCTTCCAGTCCACTGCGGCGGCATCTTGCACGGTGTCGTTCAGGCTGCGCAACTGCTCCAGCAATGCCTGCGCCTTGACAGCATTTTGCTGGCGCTCTTCGGCCAGTTGGCGGTAATGGCTAGCCAGCGGCTCATAAGCGCTGTTGCAGGCGGCATCGAAGCGTTGCCATAGTTCGCGCGAGGACGGACCGGCGCTGGCGTCGAGCGATTTCCAGCGCTCGCGCAGGCTGCCGAGTTTTTTGGCCAGCTCGGTCAGCGGCAGTTGCTGCGACGGCAATTCCTCGGCGGTCTTGAGCAATTCCTCGCGCGACACATTGCCGCCCCAACGCGCCCAGCCCATCAGGTGCGCCAGTTCCGTCCTGGCCCGTGCCAAGCGGGGCGCTTGCGCCGCCGACGGTTTGCAGGATTTCGCATCGATTGCACGCAACACCCTGTCGTGTTCGCTGGCGGCTTGCAACAAGCCTTGTTCCAGCGCTCTTTCCATGGCGTCGAGCGCATCGGCAAAGCGCTGCTTTTGCTCCTGCGACTGGATCGCGGTGTCAGGCGCGATGGCTGGCTGCGGCTCTGCATTTACCGGCTGCGCTGGAGCCAGCGCCGACGCGGCAGCCTGCGCCGTTTGCAGCAGCGCCTCAAAGCGCGCTTCCAGTTCGGCCTCGGCACTGCCTGGCTGCCTGACCGTGGCTGTCGCTAACGACTGCCATTGCCGCCGCAAGGATGCCGCATCCAGTGCCGAAGCCGGCTCTGTTTCCCATGCGGCAAGCTGGCTGGCGCACTGCGACAGCTGGCGCTGACGTTGCTGCTGCACCTGCTGCTGCACTGCGAGCTTCTGGCGCGCCGCGTCCAGTTCGAGCCGGAAAGTCGGCAGCAGATGTTTCGGCAAGGTCGGCGCCTCGGCGGCAAATGCGTGCTGCTCCACCATGAGTGCCAGTTGATCGAGCGCCCCGGCGCTGGCGTCCGGCGACGCTTCCTCCAGCGTAGCGACGATCTGGCGCAAGGCGTTCAGCGCATCGATTAACGCACGCTGCAATTGCGCCTGGCATGCCAGGCGCTCGTGCAAGGCAACGCGAACGGCCTCGAACGCTTGCCGGGTTTGCCCTGCCGGCATATCGATGGCAGACCAGTCCCGGTCCAGGTCGGCGACCTGATTGGCCATCAATTGCGGATCGGCGCGCAGCCGCTGCGCGCGCTCCAGGCATTGCTGCGCATGTTGTTCGCACTTGACCTGCTGCAAATTGGCTTCGATTTTGCCTTGCATCAGCTTGGCAACCCGGCGATCGGTATTGCGCATCGCGCTGTACACCCGCTCCTGCAACGGCTGCGAATGGATGAAGGCCGCCGCTCTCAGGCGCGCATCGGCAAATTCGCATTGCAGGATGAAGTCGACCGCGGCGGCTTCCTGGCCTTCCAGCGCACCTGCCCGGGCCAGCGCCGCTTGCCGGACATGCTCTTGCCTGGCCTTGATTTCGACTATTGCGTGCTGCGCCGCTGGCTGCACGACTGCGGGTTTCTTGGCGGTGCGCCTGAAAAGGAAATCAAACATGACGTGGGCGGTGTGATTGAACAAGGCGCTCATCATAACAAGTCACCGCCTTGCTGCCGCCGTTTTTATCATGCCGGCTACTGCATGGCAGAGCCGCAACGCGCGGATTGCGCAATGCCTGCGCGCAGCGACCAGCTGAATTTAATTCGGATTGTTTCCGCATTCCGAATACATTCCGCTGAAAACAGATTCGATTCACGACCAAATCGCAAGGAAATTTGCCGCATTAGTACGCATAATCTGCAGCCGTGAAGCCACAATTTCACCGCGCATGTCGTCAGGCGAACAAAAACCGCTTGCAGTGCATGCATCCATATCCACGAAGGAGATTCAATGAATATCAATAAAATCATGCTGGGCGTTGCAATGTTATGCGGCGCCAGTGCTGTTGCCGCGCAGACAACCGTGGTCAAGATCGGCCACAGCGGCCCGCTGACAGGCTCGCAGGCTTTTGCCGGCAAGGACAACGAGAACGGCTTGCGGCTGGCAATCGAGGAATTGAATGCAAAACCGATTACCGTCGCCGGCAAGAAAATCACCTTTGAACTCCACTCGGAAGACGATCAGGGCGACCCGAAGGCGGGCGTAGGCGCAGCGCAAAAACTGATCGACGGCGGCGTCAAGTTTGTGGTCGGCCCCTACAACTCGGGCGTTACCATTCCGGCTTCGCGCACCTACAACGAAGCGGGCGTGGTGGTGGCAACCGTGGCATCGAACCCGAAGATCACCGAGCAAGGCTATAAAAGCCTGTTCCGGGTTGGCGCCAGCGATACCCAGATGGGCGCAAAAATGGCGCTGTATGCGGCCAAGGAACTGAAGCTGAAAGTGGTCGCCGTGGTGGACGACCGCACTGCCTACGGCCAGGGCGCAGCCGACGAATTCACCAAGCAGGCCAAATTGTCCGGACTGAAGGTGGTCGCGCGCGAATTCACCAACGACAAGGCGACCGACATGAGCGCCATCCTGACCAACCTGAAATCGAAAAATGTCGACGCGATTTTCCTGGGCGGTTACGCGCCGCAGGGCGCCCCGATGGCGCGCCAGATGAAGCAGTTGGGCATCAATGCCAAGCTGCTGGGCGGCGACACCATTTGCTCGGCAGAAATGGGCCGTCTGGGCGGCGATGCAGTAGGTGAAAATATCCTGTGCGCACAAGGCGGCGCGATTCTGGACAAGCAGGCAAACGGCCCCGCCTTCAAGGCAAAATACAAGAAGCGCTTCAACGGCGAAGCCGACGTCTACGCATCGTCTTTTTATGACGCGATGTACCTGATCTCGGAAGGCATGAAAAAAGCCAACTCGCTCGACCCTGCGAAAGTCAGCGCGGAAATGACCAAAAACGTCTACAAAGGCGTCGCGGGCACCTACGCTTTTGATGAAAAAGGCAACATGAAACAATCCCCGGTGACCGTATTTACCTTCAAAAACGGCCAACCGGTCGCCCTGACCAGCTATTGATGCGGGTGGCTCCGTCGAGCCAGGCGGAGCCGATTTGACCAGGAATGGCGCGACCCTGTCGCGCCGTTTTTTTACGAGTGCTGCCGGACCAGATTGCGCGCGCCGGACATGTGCGGGCTTATGCGCTGCGGACCCGGATTAACGAGAGTGCGCGCGGAAACGCGCCTGTCGGCACCACCGATTCTTGGTATCGCTATCGGATAAGAACTTGCCTGATCCAATAGCGCACTTGTCTTGCGGGATGCAATCGGCGCCGCAACGTCATCGCATCTTTGCGACCCGCCAATTTTCGCATTGTGGGACAGCAATTGCCGGGCGACCTGAAACCAGTCTTCCGCCGTCAATACCCGGCTTGCCATCGGGAATAGCTCATTCTCTTCCTTGTCGACTTTCTGCAGCGCTGCGGTGCAGTACAGTTCGACGGCTTCCTGCAGTTCAGCCACACGCAGACCGCCCCGCTCCAGCGCCTGCGCCAGCGTTTCCCTTATCGAACGCAATATGTTCAGGCTCAGCAAGCCCAATGACTCCAGCTCGGCCAGCAGTGAAGCGGCATGCTGGCTGAGCTGGCGCATCCTGGCGATCAGGTAGATGTCCACCTTGCGGGACTGGGCGCCCTCATGAAAATGGTTCAGTTGCGTTAGCACATCGCCAATAATGGTGCCATCCATCATGGAAACATCCTTCATCGCCTGCTGGATATGATCACGCAATGACGCTATTTTTGTACGAATGCCGTTTTGTTCGGCGGAGAACACGGCAAGAGAATAAGTACTCGTCAGCATAGTAACTCCTCAACATCGGCGCCCTTGCGGGCAGCAAAAAACTCCATCGTATTGATAAGTATATGAAGGTCAAATTATAAGAACCGCGATATCAAGGCATTTTGCGATGACGCAATGAACGGTGCGGAACTTCTTGATTCAAAATAGTTCAGCGTGAATTTTCTCATCAACATAGTACACCGTCCTTGCAAGAGGTTTGCCACGGCAGGCAGTCGGATCGCGCGCCCATTGACGCCATAAAAACTGCCGCAGCACAGATAAGCGGGGATCTGCTTTGACGCGACATCATGCCGTCATAAACAGCGATTATCGTATGCACATACTTGCCGGTCAGAGCGCATTACTAGGCCGTGCGCTTGGCTTGATCGCTTTGTCATGATCAAAATCATCGCTTGCTGGGAATCCAATGAATCAAATCATTACTGCAGAACCGGTCACCGCTGCCAAGTCGGCGCGAATGCCATCGGCTCAAGCCGCGCAAACGGAACAAATTTTGCTGACACGATTGCACGAAATTATCGATTTGCAACTGTTAAGCGCACTATTTCAACCCATCGTCCAGTTGCAAAGCGGTCACATCATCGGCTATGAAGGGTTGATTCGCGGGCCGTCCGATAGTCCGTTGCACTCACCCCTGAACTTATTCAAGGTGGCATGGGCCAACAATCTGACCGTCAAACTGGAACACTTGTGCCGTCAGGTTGTACTGAAAAAATTTGCCGAACTGGATTTGCCAGGGAAATTATTTCTCAACGTCAGCCCGGAATGTCTGTTGCAACGCGATGCAAAGCACGGCCAGACACTGGATATGATTCATCAGATCGGCATACACCCTGAGCGCGTCATCATCGAACTCACTGAAAACCAGCCGACCTACGATTATCAGTTGCTGGGGCAGGCGGTCACGCATTATCGCCAGATGGGATTCCAGATTGCCATTGATGATCTGGGGGAAGGATTTTCCAGTTTGCGCCTGTGGTCCGAGTTGCGCCCCGAGTATGTAAAAATCGACATGCACTTCATCCAGGGCATCAACAACGATCCGGTCAAAATGCAATTCGTCAAATCGATCCAGGAAATTGCGGAACAATCCGGCACCATGGTGATTGCGGAAGGAATCGAAACGCAGGCAGAAATGCTCCTGATCCGCAATCTCGGCGTAGCCCACGGTCAGGGCTACCATATTGCGCGCCCGCATATGCAGCCAGCCGTAATATTATCAGCCGAAGTGGAAAGTGTCTTGTGCCACAACCGCACCCATCTTCCATTAAAAAACCGCATTCAGCGGCAAAATACCGTGACTGCAATAAAATTGCTGCATCAATTGCCGACTGTGGTGCCAGAGATGCTGAACAACCAGGTGTATGAAATTTTTCTGGCCAATCCTGCATTACAGGTCATTCCAGTAGTCGACGATGGCAGGCCGGCAGGCTTGATTACTCGCGAAAACCTGATCGAACGCTTCTCCAGGCTATATCAACGCGAACTGTATGGCAAAAAGCCCTGCAGCAGCTTCATGGATCGCAAGCCGCTTGTGGTTGACCGGGATACCAGTCTGCAAGAGTTGAGCAATATCATAGTCGAAGCGGATCGCCATCACCTTTCCAACGGTTTCATCATCACCGAACGAGGGCGCTATCTGGGAATGGGCACCGGACAGGATTTTGTGCGCGAGATCACCCAGATGCAGATCAATGCGGCGCGATACGCCAACCCACTCACCCTGCTGCCAGGCAATGTACCGATCAATGAACAAATCGAGCGCCTGCTGCAAAGCGGGAGCCACTTTTACACTTGCTACTGCGATCTGGATCACTTCAAACCATTCAACGACGCATATGGATACCGGCGCGGAGACGATGTCATCCAGTCAACGGCCCAGATTCTGATCGACAAAATCGATTCCGCTCAGGATTGGGTCGGGCATATTGGCGGCGACGATTTCATCGTCTTGCTGCAAAGCAGCGATTGGCAAGCCCGCTGCGATGCGATTTTGCAACAATTCAAGCCCATGATTCAAAGCTATTACAGCATTGAAGATCGTGAACGGGGCGGCTATCTAAGCGAGGACCGGCAAGGCGTGAAGGTGTTCTATCCGTTGATCAGCCTGTCAATTGGCATTGTCAAGGTAGAACCAGGCAAGTTTTACTCGCACCACCAGATCGCCAGCGCCGCCGCCGAAGCAAAAAAACAGGCCAAGAAAATTTCCGGCAACAGCATGTTCATCGACCGGCGGCTCGGCTCTGCGCCTGAACCATTGATGCACAGTATCGCCGCGCTACCCAGTGAGAATTGATGCCTGCCCTGTCGCATCACAACAAAAAAATCCACTGAAGCAGTTCAGTGGATTTTTTGTCCGCGGCACCCGCTATTGGGCGATGCGTCACTGAACCGGATATTCCGGAGTCAATTTGTTTTCCTTCGATTGTTTCGAACGGTTCCGCGAGGGCGGCAAACGGCGCAGATTTTTCAGCGCCTCCAGATCCTTGATCTCTATCGTGCGCTGGTTGACGGCAATCATGCCAATTTCGTTAAAGGCAGACAAAGTTCTGCTGACGGTTTCCAGCGTCAATCCCAGATAACTGCCGATTTCGTGCCGGGTCATCCTGAGATTGAAAAATTTGCTGGAATATCCCATTACAGCAAACCTGTCGGACAACGTAACAAGAAACCGCGCCACTCGTGCTTCGGCACTGAGCGCTCCCAGCATGCCGACCATCGCCTGTTCCCGCACCAACTCCCGGCTCAGGACATCGTACATCGTGTTTTCAAGCTCAACATGCGTCCGGCTAAGCGCGGTCAGCTTCTTGAATGGCAGCAAAATCAAATCACAATCCGACAGCGCCACGGCTTCAGACGAATACAACCGGGAATTAATCCCATCCACGCCGAGAATATCGCTCTTCATGGGAAAACTGAGCACTTGCTCATTACCGTATTCATCGATAAGCACGGTTTTCAGAAAACCGGAATGCACTATGTACAGCGAATCGAAAACCTGCCCTATGGTATGCACTCTCTGGCCGGCCTTGAACTGCACATGCTGGAACAATAGCTCATCATCGTCACTCACAGAAACATAGGGAATATGCAGCAAGTCGCAGATATCTTTCAGACTGGACCACAACCGCCCCTGGCATTGCCGCCCGGCGGCCAGAGTCGATGAGGACTGTACAACCTGAGAAAAGGACTTGGTCTTCGTTATCTGTGTATGCAACATGACATTTCCCCTGAAATCTGAAGCTATATGGAACAACTCAACAGGCGCACATCCAATCTTGCGGATATCAGGACGAAAATCAAAAACGCCCGGCCCGCAAATTCTGAAATTTTTAGATATTCACCCATTTCAACTATCACGCATATGCAAACTGAAATTCCTCATGCACTTCATTGTTTTGGCTCATTTGCAACTTTTCCTGTTTGGATCAGGTGCCATCACATTAAAAAAAACATATTTCCTAATGGCCTCGACAAGCATGAGTAACATCCAACTTTTAATGCATGATTCGATTATTGCAACTCAAGATAACAGTCACAATCAGTACCCGCTGAATGCCGACGTAGGAACGCCATTTCCTTTCGTAAGAATTATCCTACAAATTTCATTACTAAAAAGAATAGACATTTAACCATGAATAAATATAAAAATGTTAAGTTTTTAAGGCGAATATCAACTATCCAGAATCTTTAAAAAATGCATCCGGTCACTCCGGCCAAGCGCCACAAGCAAATGACCGTCGTACGCAATTTAAAAAATCCATATCGCGGCTCACAAAGACAACATTCCTTGATAAAATCCCCCTGCATCAGAAAATCCAGAAATCAAGCCGAAATGGCTCAGTTAGTAGAGCAGCAGCGAATTTGTGATCACAGCGCGGCTATTGTCGTGACGGAAGCTGAAGGGCGACAAGGGTTTCGAGCCGCCAGTGGTCTGATGGCAAGATGGTACAAACACGGTTTGAACAAGTTTTGATTTTTGCCGGTGTAGCTCAGTTGGTAGAGCAGCGCATTCGTAATGCGCATAGCCATACCAATAAATATCTATAAAAATCAACGACTTAGATTAACATATATGATGCCATGGCACAGTTATGGCACATTCGTGATACTGTCCCAAGGTAATGCTAGGTGTTGTGAACTTGAATGCAGCGCCTCTGCGCAATCCAAGGGGGCAATATGGCAGTGATTCGAGAGCGCATCTCAGCAGGCGGAAAGAAGTCATACCACGTTCAGATCCGCATCAAAGGCTTTCCACCGCAAACCAAAACATTTCCGAGCAAGACGATGGCCAAAGATTGGTCATCCATGGTCGAGACTGAGCTGAAATCAGGCCGTTACATGCCGCGCATGGAGGCTCAGCGGCACACCGTAGCCGACCTGATTGAACGTTACCGAACTGAGATCCTAATCCCACTTAAGAAGCCCCATATGGTTCGGGACCAGACGAAGCACTTAGATTGGTGGAGCGAAAAGCTGGGTCGTTACGCACTCTCGGAACTAAACAGCTCTCTGATTGCGCAATGTCGCAACCAATTGCTTCAAGAACCCAATGCAGCCGGGAAAATCCGTCGGCCTGCAACAGTTGTAAGATACATGGCGGTTTTCTCACACGCACTTAACGTCACGGTTCACGAATGGGGGTGGCTCGAATCATCACCCATGACAGGTGTGAAGAAGCCGAAAGTGGAGAACGAGCGCCAACGTTGCCTAACCAAGGAAGAATGTGAGCGGGTTTTGGCTGCTGCGACGCTATCCGACAATCGTTTCCTTTATCTCATTGTACTTCTCGCCATCTCGACAGGCATGCGCTACAGCGAGATCATGAATCTGCGTTGGAAGGATGTGCATATCGAAGCTGGACATGAAACCGGGTTGCTTTTGATTGAGAAGACAAAGAACGGCGAAAGGCGTGCCGTGCCGCTCGCCGGATCGGCTTTCGATGCAATGCAGGTACTCAATGCCCGTATTCGAAGCGAGCATGCGGATAAGCTCCCTGCCAATCAGCTTCTGTTTCCAAGTGATACGGTCCCAAACAAGCCAGTCGAAATCCGCAAGGCATGGGATACCTGTCGTAAACGGGCGGATTTGACCGATTTCCGCTTTCACGATTTATGTAATCCACGAAATGCGATGCTCATTGCTGAAAGCTACTGTTGGCAACGTATTGAGCAATGCGCAAC
>NZ_AVCC01000032.1 GCF_000622895.1 Herminiimonas sp. CN | reverse complement strand
GTATTATTTAAGTATCGCAAATAAAAATATGCGGGAATTGCATGGTTTTTATGCATACTCTGGCATAAATTATTTGATGGCGACAATCGAAGAAACCCAAGGCAAGCTATGACGATCCATATCCGACGGCTGGACAGTTCCAGCACCGACTTCCATGCCCAGCTGAGCGCGGTGCTGGCGTTCGAAGCCAGCGCCGACGAAGCGATCGAGCGTGCGGTCGCTACCATCCTGGCCGACGTGAAAGCGCGCGGCGACGCCGCCGTGCTGGAATGCACGCAGCGCTTCGACCGGCTCGACGTTGCCGGCGCTGCCAGCGTGGCCGGACTGGAAATCCCGCAAGCCGAGCTGCAGGCCGCGCTGGACGGCCTGGCGCCGGAGCGTCGCGCCGCATTGCAAACCGCCGCCGGGCGGGTGCGCGCCTATCACCTGCGGCAAAAACAGGAAATCGGCTCCGACGGCTTCAGCTACACCGAACCGGACGGCACCGTGCTCGGGCAAAAGGTCACGCCGCTGGACCGGGTTGGCATCTATGTGCCGGGCGGCAAGGCGGCCTATCCGTCGTCGGTGCTGATGAATGCGATTCCGGCCAAGGTGGCCGGCGTGCAGGAAGTCATCATGGTGGTGCCGACCCCGGACGGCGTGAAGAATCCGCTGGTGCTGGCGGCGGCGGCGATTGCCGGCGTCGACCGCGTGTTTACCATCGGCGGCGCGCAGGCGGTGGCCGCGCTGGCTTTCGGCACCGCGACCATCCCGCCAGTCGACAAGATCGTCGGCCCCGGCAATGCCTATGTGGCCGCCGCCAAGCGCCGCGTGTTCGGCACCGTCGGCATCGACATGATCGCCGGCCCGTCGGAAATCCTGATCATCTGCGACGGCAGCACCGATCCGGACTGGATCGCGATGGACCTGTTTTCGCAAGCCGAGCACGACGAACTGGCGCAATCGATCCTGCTGTGTCCGGACGCCGCTTACATCGCGCAAGTCGAAGCCAGCATCAATAAACTGATCGATGCCATGCCGCGCCAGGACGTGATTCGCACTTCGCTGACGCAGCGCGGCGCGCTGGTCAAGGTGCGCGACATGGAGCAGGCGTGCGAGATCGCCAACCTGATCGCGGCCGAGCATCTGGAGATTTCCACCGAAAATCCGCAGCAATGGGCCGCCAAGGTGCGACACGCCGGTGCGATGTTCCTCGGCCGCTTCTCGTCGGAGTCGCTGGGCGACTATTGCGCCGGACCGAACCACGTGCTGCCGACCTCGCGCACCGCGCGCTTTTCGTCGCCGCTGGGCGTCTACGATTTCCAGAAGCGCTCCAGCCTGATCCAGGTATCCGAGGCCGGCGCGCAGACGCTGGGCCGGGTCGCGGCGGAGCTGGCGTACGGCGAGGGCCTGCAGGCGCACGCGCGCAGCGCGGAATATCGATTGCAGCCCGGACTGAAATGACTGCCGGCATGACGGACTGGCGCGACCGGATTTTTCAGGAAGACGCATTGCAGGGACTGGCGCGGATTCCCGATGATTCGATCGACCTGATCGTGGCCGACCCGCCGTACGGATTGGGCAAGGATTACGGCAACGATTCGGACAAGATGGAGGCCGACGCCTATCTGCGCTGGAGCGCCGCGTGGATCGACGCCGCGCTGCCGAAGCTCAAAGCCAGCGGTAGCCTGTACATCTTCCTGACCTGGCGCTATGCGCCGGAGATATTCGTCATGCTCAAGCAGCGCATGACGATGCTCAACGAGATCATCTGGGACCGCAGGGTGCCGTCGATGGGCGGCAGCATCCGCAGCTTTACTTCGGTGCACGACACCATAGGATTTTTTGCCAGGCAGAAAGGCTATTATTTCGATCTCGACGCAGTCCGGGTGCCGTATGACGCGGCGACCAAGAAAGCCCGTTCGCGCTCGATCTTCGTCGGCGCCAAGTGGCTGGAGCTGGGCTACAATCCGAAGGATGTGTGGAGCGTATCGCGCCTGCATCGCGAGCATCCGGAACGGGCCGAGCATCCGACCCAGAAACCGCTGGAAATCATTGAGCGCATCATCAAGGCGTCCTGTCCGCCGGGCGGCGTGGTGCTCGATCCGTTCATGGGCAGCGGCACCACGGCGGTGGCGGCGCGGCGCTGCGGCCGGGGCTTTGCCGGTTTCGAGCTGAATCCCGCGTATTGCGCGATAATCGAGCAGCGCCTGGCGTCGCCGCAAGCGCAGACGAGCGCACCAAACAACCAGCCGACCGAGCCGGTGCGCGCCAAGCTGACCGATATCAAAAAAAGCAAGAGAGGCCGGAAAAAAGCCGCAGCACCGGCACCATCACCGGATTCCGTGCAATCAACGCTTGTTTTCGAGCACAACCAGCAGCCGCTTCCATGTCCCTGATTGAAAACATCATCCGTCCCGAGGTCCGCGCGCTATCGGCTTACCACGTTCCTGATTCGAGCGGCTTGGTCAAGCTCGATGCGATGGAAAATCCCTATACGCTGCCGCCGGCGCTGCGCGAGGAATTGGGCCGGCGCCTGGCCGAGGTCGCGTTGAACCGCTACCCGGTGCCGTCCTATGCCGCGCTGAAGGCTGAAATCTGCGCCGGGCAAGGGGTGCCGGCCGGATTCGACGTGGTGCTCGGGAACGGTTCGGACGAATTGATTTCCATTATTTCGGTCGCTTGCGCCAAGCCGGGCGCCAAGGTGCTGGCGCCGGTGCCCGGCTTCGTGATGTATGCGATGTCGGCCCAGTTCGCCGGGCTGGAATTCGTCGGCGTGCCGTTAAAGCCCGATTTCACGCTGGATACCGCCGCCATGCTGGATGCGATCGCCGAGCACCGGCCGGCGATCGTCTATCTGGCGTATCCGAACAACCCGACCGGCACTTTGTACGATGCCGGCGACATGGAGCAGATCATCCGCGCAGTCGGCGACAGCGGCATCGTGGTGTCGGATGAAGCCTACCAGCCGTTTGCGCCCTCGAGCTGGATGCCGCGGCTGGCCGAGTTCGAAAATCTGGTGGTGATGCGCACCGTCTCCAAGCTCGGCCTGGCCGGCATCCGCCTGGGCTACATGGCGGCCAGCCAGGCTTTGCTGCGCGAATTCGACAAGGTGCGTCCGCCGTACAATGTGAATGTGCTGACCGAGACCGCCGCCCGGTTCGTGCTGCAGCACGCGGATGTGCTGGAAGCGCAGGCGCAGGCGTTGCGTGACGCGCGTTCGCGGCTGGCCGATGCGCTGAGCGCCCTGCCTGAAATCCAGGTATTTCCTTCGGCTGCGAATTTTTTGCTGATCCGGGTGCAATTCGAGCGCATCGATGCGCAGAATGTGTTCGACAAGCTGTTGGAACACAAGGTATTAATCAAAAATGTCGGTAAAATGCACCCGTTATTGCATAACTGTCTGCGCGTCACCGTCGGTACCCGGCAAGAGAACCGGCAATTCCTCGATGCGCTGAAGGCATCGTTGGCAGAGTGTAGGATATAGTAAGAGCAACATAACCATGGCAGCCCAATGAACACGACCACCCCGCGCATTGCAGAAGTCAGGCGCAATACCAACGAGACCCAGATCCGCGTCGCCATCAATCTGGACGGCAGCGGGGTCCAGAAACTCGCCACCGGCGTACCCTTCCTCGACCACATGCTGGACCAGATCGCCCGCCACGGCCTGATCGACCTCGACATCGAGGCCCACGGTGACTTGCATATCGATGCCCATCACACGGTGGAAGACGTCGGCATTACGCTGGGCCAGGCTTTTGCCAAGGCGATCGGCGACAAGAAGGGCATCCGCCGCTACGGCCACGCGTATGTGCCGCTGGATGAAGCGCTGTCGCGGGTGGTGATCGATTTTTCCGGCCGCCCCGGGCTGGAGTTTCACGTGCCGTTTACGCGCGCCATGATCGGCAGTTTCGACGTCGATCTGGTGCACGAATTCTTCCAGGGCTTCGTCAACCATGCGCTGGTGTCGATCCATGTCGATAACTTGCGCGGCGACAATGCGCATCACCAGTGCGAAACGGTGTTCAAGGCTTTCGGCCGCGCACTGCGCATGGCAACCGAACTCGATGCGCGCTCGGCCGGAACCATTCCTTCGACCAAGGGCAGCCTGTAAGCGGTTGCGTCCGATGGCATTTCCGGCTGGTATCTGAATCGTCGTCTATAGTGTGAATATGAATAAAATCGTTGTAGTGGATTACGGCATGGGTAATTTGCGCTCGGTGGCGCAGGCGCTGCGCCACGTCGCGCCCGAGGCGGATGTCCGGATTTCGGGAGTGGCTGCGGATTTGCGCGCTGCCGACCGTATTGTTTTGCCCGGCCAGGGCGCAATGCCGGACTGCATGCGCTGCCTGCGCGAATCCGGCCTGCAGGAGGCGCTGCTGGAAGCGGCGCGCAGCAAGCCGCTGTTTGGCGTATGCGTCGGCGAGCAAATGCTGTTCGAGCGCAGCGAGGAAGGCGACACGCCCGGACTCGGGCTGCTGCCCGGCAAGGTGGTGCGGTTCCAGCTCGACGGCCAGTTGCAGCAAGACGGCTCGCGCTTCAAGGTGCCGCAAATGGGCTGGAACCGGGTTCGGCAAACGCAGCCGCATGCGCTGTGGGACGGCATTGCCGACGACAGCTACTTCTATTTCGTGCATAGTTATTATGCGCAACCGGCCGCTGCGGCCGATATCGTCGGCCAGACCGATTACGGCACCGCATTTGCCTGCGCGGTAGCGCGCGAGAATATCTTCGCGACCCAGTTTCATCCGGAAAAAAGTGCGGCGGCCGGATTGCGCCTGTACCGCAATTTCGTCCACTGGAAACCTTGATTCCGGTCATGTGCCGCTGTCATCCATGTGCATTACTCTCTCCAATCCCAACTTTTCTCTCTGTCCGCCATGCTGCTTATTCCTGCAATCGATCTTAAAGACGGTCACTGCGTACGCCTGAAACAGGGCGACATGGACCAGGCCACCGTATTCTCGGAAGACCCGGCCGCCATGGCGCGCCACTGGCTGCTGCAGGGCGCGCGCCGCCTGCATCTGGTGGACCTGAACGGCGCTTTCGCCGGCAAGCCGAAAAACGCATCCGCGGTGAAGTCCATCCTGCAAGCGGTGCGCGAGTTCGCGCTCGAAAACGCTATCGACGAAATCCCGGTCCAGCTCGGCGGCGGCATCCGCGACCTGGACACCATCGAGCGCTATCTGGACAGCGGCTTGAGCTACATCATCATCGGCACCGCAGCGGTGAAGAACCCCGGCTTCCTGCACGATGCCTGCGGCGCCTTCCCGGGCCAGATCATCGTCGGCCTGGACGCCAAGGACGGCAAGGTCGCCACCGACGGCTGGAGCAAGCTGTCCGGCCACGAAGTCATCGACCTGGCCAGGAAGTTCGAAGGTTACGGCGCCGAAGCCATCATTTATACCGACATCGGCCGCGACGGCATGATGGGCGGCGTCAACGTGGATGCGACGGTGAAGCTGGCGCAGGCGGTCAAAATTCCGGTCATCGCATCCGGCGGCGTGCACGACATCCACGATGTCGAAGCGTTGTGCGCGGTGCAGGACGAGGGCATCGAAGGCGTGATTTGCGGCCGTTCGATTTACGAAGGCTCGCTCGACTTGCTGACAGCCCAGGCGCGCGCCGATGCCTTGAGCGGGCAGCCGGAAGAGTAACCATGACACTTGCCAAACGCATCATTCCCTGCCTGGACGTCACTGCCGGGCGCGTCGTCAAGGGCGTCAATTTTCTGGAATTGCGCGATGCCGGCGATCCGGTCGAGATTGCGCGCCGCTACGACGAGCAGGGCGCCGACGAGCTGACCTTTCTCGACATCACCGCATCGAGCGACGGACGCGACCTGATCCTGCACATCATCGAGGCGGTCGCCTCGCAGGTATTCATTCCGCTGACGGTTGGCGGCGGCGTGCGCGTGGTGGAGGATGTGCGCCGCCTGCTCAACGCCGGCGCCGACAAGGTCAGCATCAACACCTCGGCGGTGACCAATCCGCAGCTGGTGTTCGATGCCGCGCACAAGTACGGTTCGCAATGCATCGTGGTGGCGATCGACGCCAAGCAGACCGCGCCCGGCAAATGGGAAGTGTTTACGCACGGCGGGCGCAACGCGACCGGCCTGGATGCCATCGCCTGGGCGCAGAAGATGGAAAGCCTGGGCGCCGGCGAGATATTACTCACCAGCATGGATCGCGACGGCACCAAGGTCGGTTTCGACCTAGGTCTGACGCGCGGCGTTTCGGACGCCGTGAATATCCCGGTAATCGCCTCCGGCGGCGTCGGCAGCCTGCAGGACCTGGCCGACGGCATCAAGCTGGGCCGCGCCGATGCGGTGCTGGCAGCCAGTATCTTTCATTACGGGCAACACACGGTGCAGGAAGCAAAACGCTTCATGGCCGAGCAAGGCATTCCAATGAGGCTGGCATGAGCGCAAATTTCAAGTGGTTGAACAAGGTGCGATGGGACGAGCACGGCTTGGTGCCGGTGATTGCGCAGGAGGTCGGCAGCAATGATGTGTTGATGTTCGCCTGGATGAACCGTGACGCGCTGGCCCGCACTGTGGAGCTGGGTGAAGCCGTCTACTGGAGCCGCTCGCGCAAGAAGCTCTGGCGCAAGGGCGAGGAATCGGGGCATATCCAGAAAGTGCATGAAATTCGCCTCGATTGCGACGAGGATGTGGTGTTGTTGAAAGTGGAACAGGCCGATCGCATCGCCTGCCATACCGGGCGGCATTCCTGCTTCTTCCAGAAATTTGAAGGCGATTCCACCGACGGTGTGTGGCAGGCAGTCGATCCGGTGCTGAAAAACCCTGAAAGCATCTATAAATGAGTGAAACACTGAATCGGCTGGCGGCGGTCATCGAGTCGCGCAAGCTGGCCAACGGCGGCAACCCCGAAAAATCGTATGTGGCGCGCCTGTTTGCCAAGGGCGACGATGCGATTCTGAAGAAAATCGGCGAAGAGGCAACCGAGACCGTGATGGCGGCAAAAGATGCACGCATCGACGGCGACGTCTCGAAAGTGCTGTATGAATGTGCCGACCTGTGGTTCCATACGCTGGTCATGCTGGCGCAGTTCGGTTTGACGCCGCAGCAGGTGCTGGATGAACTGGCGCGGCGCGAAGGCTTGTCCGGCATCGAGGAAAAGGCCGCGCGCAAGGATGTATTGCGCGACGCCGACGAGTCGCACAAAAATTAAAATTCTGAAAATTACGGAGTCATGTTGGATAACTGTATTTTTTGCAAAATTGCAGCAAAAATCATGCCTTCCGAGATCGTTTATGAAGACGATACGCTGCTGGCGTTCAAAGATATCAATCCGGCCGCACCGGTACACTTGCTGGTGATTCCGAAGCAGCATATCGGTACATTATCGGATTGCGGCAGCGCGGATGCCGGGCTGCTGGCGCAAATGTTGCTGCTAGCGCCGAAGCTGGCAAAGGAGTTCGGCTGCGCATTAACTAATGACGCAAACAATGGTCTAACAGGTGGCTACAGAACAATGATCAACACCGGTCCGGATGGCGGTCAAGAGGTGTACCATCTGCATCTGCATGTGATCGGTGGGCCGCGACCGTGGCGCGGGCGGCGTTAAGAGGGCAGGTTTTTTTTCGTGCATCCGACGGTAATAATCCGTCTTGAAAGGAATAATCATGGGTTCGTTAAGTATTTGGCACTGGCTGATTGTGCTGGTGATCGTGATGCTGGTGTTCGGCACCAAGAAGATAGGCAATATGGGTTCCGATCTGGGCAAGGCGGTCAAGGGTTTCAAGGATGGCGTCAAGGGCGAGGAAGAAAAATCCGCCGCCAAAAATTTGTCGCAAGCCAATGAGAAAAATACAATCGACGTTGAATCGAAAGAGAAGACAAAGGACTGAACGGCGCCTGCTGGTATCGCGCATGGCGCGCCATGATGGCGATACCGGGTGCTGTTTGCGGTTTGTCGCTACAGCCTTATGATTGATTTAGGTCTTTCCAAGCTGGCATTGATCGGGGTGGTTGCGCTGGTGGTGATCGGCCCCGAGAAACTGCCGAAAGTCGCGCGCATGGCCGGCTCGTTGCTGGGGCGCGCCCAGCGTTATATTAATGACGTGAAGTCCGAAGTCAGTCGCGAGATGGAGCTCGACGAGTTGCGCCAGATGCAGCAGGAAGTGCAGGAGGCGGCCAAGGATGTCGAGAGTTCGATTGCGCGCAATCTGTCCGACACCGAGCGCGAACTCAGCGCGGCGGTGGGCGACGGCATTGACAACAGCGCTACGCAATATCCACCCTTTTCCGTCCCGATGGAGCAGGTGAGCGCGAAAGCGAAGAGCTTCCGCAAGAAAAAACTGGCCCGCACCTCGGCCATCCCTGGCTGGTACAAGCAGCGTCATGGCGGCAAATCGCATCTGTTGTCAGGCGCTGCGCGCGTGTCGCGCTATCGTCCCGGCAATAAAACGCTCCGCTCGTTTCATTAGTGCGCTCCGGCTTGATCGCGAACACGGCCGGTTCAAGGCTCTGCGGCGGTTTACATCGCTTAGTTCTGTTAATTAATATGCCAAGCAGGCCCTATGTCTGAAGAACCAAAAACCGGTGTGGAAGACACCTTCATTTCACATCTGGTTGAACTGCGCGACCGCCTGGTGCGCGCGTCAATCGGGGTGCTGATCGTTTGCGGCTTGTTGTTCCTGTGGCCCGGACCCGCGCATATTTACGATTTCCTGGCGCGCCCGATGATGTCTTCATTGCCGCCAGGCGCCAAGATGATCGCTACCGGAGTGATTTCCCCATTTCTGGTGCCGATGAAAGTCACGTTGCTGCTGGCCTTCATCCTGGCCTTGCCTTGGGTGTTATACCAGGTGTGGGCTTTCATCGCGCCTGGCCTGTATCTGCACGAGAAAAAGCTGATCGCCCCGCTGGTGGTGTCGTCTTCCTTGCTGTTTCTGGCGGGGATAGCATTTTGTTATTTCCTGGTGTTCGGTCGGGTCTTCAAGTTCATTAACGAATTCGCGCCATCTTCCATCACGGTGGCGCCCGATATAGAAAATTACCTGGATTTCGTGATGTCGATGTGTCTGGCGTTCGGCTTGACGTTCGAGGTGCCGATTGTGGTGATCGTGCTGGTGCGAATGGGATTGGTGACACTGGAAAAACTGAAGTCGACCCGGCCTTACGTGATTGTCGGCTCTTTCGTGGTCGCCGCCATCGTGACGCCGCCGGACGTGGTCAGCCAGTTTTCACTGGCAGTGCCGATGTGCTTGTTGTTTGAGCTCGGACTGCTGGTGGCGCCGCTTTTTGTCAAGGTAACGCAGGCCCCGCTGGAAGATGCATCAGACGCTTGAGATTGTTTATATACTCACATAAGCTATAGCTGCTTCCGCAATAAAATAGGCGGACATTAATGCATACTCATGATTTTTCGGAGCGAGTTATGATTCCGGCAGTGGTACGTTGCGCAGCCATGCGACCAGCGGATAAGCATCCCGGAAACCCGCCAGCAGGGTTGCGGTAACCGCTGCCGGTGCCTTTCGGTCCAACGCAGTCTCTTTCCAAACGAAGAAATTTTTCAGCTTGATGTGCTCGATATGCGGTAGGTCGATAGCGAACCCCTTAGGTGGGTGCGTCAACTTGCCTTCTGCATAAAAACCGCCGAATGCGGCCTGCAATTTCTTGTCCTCGAGCAGTTTGCCGAAGCCTTGCGCATCCGCAGCAATGTGCTGGCGGATGGCGCGCAAACGGTGGGTCGGCGGCGCATATTCACCGACGCCAAAGTGCAGTTGTCCGGCAGCATTGATCAGAAAATAATAGACCGGCCCGCCTCCCTCGCTCGGTTTTTTGCGCCCGCTAGGCAAGATCGAGGCGGAAAACGTGGTTTTGTAGGGCCTTTTGTCCTTTGAGAAGCGCAGGTCGCGATTGATTCGGAACAAGGCTTTTTTCGGATCGCAGCCGGCGACCGGCGGATCGAACGCAGCGATTCCGGCGATCAGGCCGGTGACGAGCGTCAGGAATTCTTCGCGCAGGATGTCGTAGCGCGGCCGGTTCATCGCGAACCAGGCGCGGCTGTTGTTTTCACTTAATTCAGTGAGGAACTGGATTAGGTCGCGGATATGCATGGCAGAAATCGGTAGTTTATTGCGGGTGAAGCATTCGCATCGCCCGTATTTCCAGGATTATTCGCGCTGGACTTTCGGGCGTTTGCCAATCGTGACCTGTAAAACGGATTCCTGATTGCGGCGCGAAATGGTGAATTTCGCCTTGTTGCCGGGAGCCAGTTGCGCAATCAGGTTGAGCATTTCAGTAGTATCGGCGACCGGCTTGTCTTCGATTGCAACCAGTATGTCGCCCGGCTTGATGCCGGCTTTATCGGCCGGGCCGTCGCGCAGGACGCCGGCGATGATGGCACCGGTCTTCTTGCTCAGGCCGAAGCTTTCGGCCAGTTCCGGCGTAATGTCTTGCGGTTCGACGCCGATCCAGCCGCGCACCACCTGGCCGGTGCTGATGATCGATTCCATTACGGTCTTGACGGTCGAAACCGGGATGGCGAAGCCGATTCCAAGCGAGCCGCCGCTGCGGGAATAGATCGCGGTGTTGATGCCGAGCAGATTGCCGTTGATGTCGATCAGCGCTCCGCCCGAATTGCCCGGATTGATCGCGGCATCGGTCTGGATGAAGTTCTCGAAGGTATTGATGCCCAGATGATTGCGCCCCAGCGCCGAGATAATGCCCATGGTGACGGTCTGGCCGACGCCGAATGGATTGCCGATGGCAAGCACAGGGTCGCCGACCTGCGCTTGTTCGATGCGTCCCAAGGTGATGGCCGGCAGATTCGGGACATTGATCTTGATCACTGCCAAATCCGTTTCTGGGTCGGCCCCCACCACTTTAGCAGCAGCCTTGCGACCGTCGGCCAGAGCCACTTCGATTTCATCGGCGGCTTCGACTACATGATTATTGGTCAGGATGTAGCCCTGCGGGCTGATGACGACACCGGAACCGAGGCTAGACTGCTTTTCTTCCTGATCGCCATAGCCGTCGCCAAAGAACTTCTTGAAAAATGGATCGTCCAGGTAGGGGTTTTTCAGTTGTCTGGCTTCCTTGGTGGTGAAAATATTTACCACCGACGGCATTGCATGCTTGGCGGCGTCGCGGTAAGAGCCTTGTATTGGTGATTTTGACGGGGCCGCTTCCTGTATTGATACCGATGCGATGCGCGCGTTCTGCGAACCGCCGAGCCTGCCGGTCCAATCCGGTTTCAAGGTCGTTACAATGAACCATACTGCCAGACCGATAGTTACGGTTTGTGCAAATAATAACCAAAAACGTCGCATATGAAGGTAGTAAAAAATGAATCAACGATCAGTAGATAGGGATGAGTTGGCAAAATTTCTAGCACTCACACTGGAAATTACACGTTTTCGCGATTATTGTCCAAACGGATTGCAGGTAACAGGATCTGCATCGATAAAAACCGTAGTGACCGGTGTGACCGCCAATCTGGCATTGCTTGAGGCGGCCATCGATCTGAGGGCGGATGCGGTTTTGGTGCACCATGGCTATTTCTGGCGCGGCGAGGATGCCTGCGTAGTGGGTATCAAGCACAAGCGGCTGAAGTTGCTGCTGGCGCACGACATTAATTTGTTCGCCTACCATCTGCCGCTGGATGCGCATCCAGTCTTTGGAAACAATGCGCAACTGGCCTCGATACTCGGGTTGCTTGCGGATGCGCGCTTCGGCGCGGATGATCTGGCATGCCTCGGCACAGCTATAAATACAGAGCTCAGAACCGCAGGGGATTGGGCGCTCGAAGTGGCGGCAAAGCTAGGCCGTCAGCCGCTGTTGATCGGCGACCCGGCGCAGCCTGTGCGCCGGGTCGCCTGGTGTACCGGCGCCGCACAAAACTTCATGACGGATGCGATTGCGGCCGGAGCCGATATGTATTTGAGCGGTGAAATCTCGGAACCTACCGTTCATCTGGCGCGTGAAGCCGGGGTTGCCTACCTGGCCTGCGGCCATCACGCAACCGAGCGCTACGGCGTGCAGGCGCTGGGCCAGTTGCTGGCCCAGCAGTTCGGCATTGCGCATCATTTTGTCGATATCGACAATCCGGTGTAGGGGCTCACCTGGTCTTCAGTGCATCGCGGATTTCGCGCAGCAGAACCACATCTTCGGGCGTGGCTGCTGGTGCAGGAGGCGGTTCTGCCTGTTTCATTTTGTTGAACAGGCGAATCATCTGGAAAATGATGAAAGCCAGAATGATGAAATTCAGGGCAATCGTGATGAAATTGCCGTAGGCGATTACGGCGCCGGCTTTTTTCGCCTCTGCCAATGCCAATCCGGTGCTTTGTCCGTTTAGCGGCAGGTAATAGCTGGAAAAGTCCAGGCCGCCCACAAGTCTGCCGACGATCGGCATGATGATGTCCTGTACCAGCGAGTCGACAATTTTCCCGAATGCCGCACCGACTATCACGCCGACGGCAAGGTCCATCACATTGCCCCTGGAAATAAAGCTTTTAAACTCTTGCATCATGCTCATGAGGCGCTCCTGTTGTTATATTGAAAGTCTGGCAAACGCAATTTATTCTAGTCGCGTGCTCAACCAAGCGCAATCCACATCTCCCGGTCCCTGGATGCCGGGCATTTGATTTGCCCCATGCATTGGCAAGGCTTGGCGCTTCAGAAACTTGCCATACATCAAGAAAAACCTTTGCAAGTTGGGCGAATAGTAATTTTTCTTTATAACAAAGGCCGCCTCCGTTATAATTTAGAGTTGCTAGAAGCTGTGTACATTGCGCATGGTGCTTCACACAAATTTCGTATTTTGACTGATTGGGGTTGGTATGAGTAACGAAAAGCAGGTCGATTCCAGCCGGCGCGGTTTGCTCGTCGCCACGGCTGCGATGGGTGGCGTGGCTGGTTTGGCAACGGCGGGAGCATTGGTTAGTACTTTTCAGCCTTCCGAGCGGGCCAAGGCTGCTGGCGCGCCGGTAGAGGCGGATATCTCGAATTTGAAGCCGGGTGAGATGAAGGTCGTGGAGTGGCGCGGTAAGCCGGTATGGCTGTTAAAGCGTACTCCTGAAATGATGGCTGAACTCGCCAAGCTCGAGGGCCAGCTGGCCGACCCTCTTTCGGAAAAATCATACACAATGGACTTGCCGTCTTACTGCGATAAGCATACGCGGTCACGCCCTGATCACAAGGATATCCTGATCGCGGTCGGTATTTGCCCGCATCTGGGCTGTTCGCCAAGTTCCAAGTTTCAGGCCGGTGCGCAACCTTCGTTGCCGGATGACTGGGCCGGTGGCTTTCTCTGCCCATGCCATGGCTCTACATTCGACTTGGCCGGGCGCGTCTTCAAAAACAAGCCTTCACCAGCCAATTTGGACGTCCCGCGTCACATGTATCTGTCGGATACCAAAATCATTATCGGTAAAGACGAGAAAGGCGAGGCGTAATCATGGCGTTTCATGAAAAGCAACTTCCGGCCGACGCACCAATCGCGGCCAAGGCGATGAACTGGATCGATGCACGTTTCCCGCTGACATCGACCTATAAAGCGCATTTGTCCGAATATTACGCGCCGAAAAACTTCAATTTCTGGTATTTTTTCGGGTCTCTCGCGATGCTGGTGCTGGTGATTCAGATCGTCACCGGAATTTTCCTGGTCATGCATTACAAGCCGGACGCGGCGCTCGCATTCGCCTCGGTTGAATACATCATGCGCGACGTGTCATGGGGCTGGCTGGTGCGCTACATGCACTCGACCGGCGCTTCCGCGTTTTTCATCGTGGTCTATATGCACATGATTCGCGGCCTGCTTTATGGTTCGTACCGCAAACCGCGCGAACTGGTATGGCTGTTCGGCGTCGGTATTTTCCTGTGCCTGATGGCGGAGGCCTTCATGGGTTATCTGTTGCCATGGGGTCAAATGTCATACTGGGGGGCGCAGGTGATCGTCAACCTGTTCGGCGCGATTCCATTTATCGGTCCTGATTTGTCATTGTGGATTCGCGGTGACTACGTGATCGGCGATGCGACGCTGAACCGCTTCTTTTCGTTCCATGTGATTGCCGTTCCTTTGGTATTGCTGGGTCTGGTTGTCGCGCACATTATTGCGTTGCATGAAGTGGGTTCGAATAATCCTGACGGAGTCGAGATCAAGGACAAGACGGACGCCAACGGTATTCCGCTTGACGGCATTCCTTTCCATCCGTATTACTCGATCCATGACATCATGGGCGTGGCGGTATTCCTGATAGTGTTCTCGGCCATCGTATTCTTTGCGCCGGAAATGGGCGGTTACTTCCTCGAATACAACAACTTCGTTCCGGCCGACCCACTGACGACGCCATTGCATATCGCTCCAGTTTGGTATTTCACGCCGTTCTACTCGATCCTGCGCGCAGTGACTTCCGAGTTCGTCAACTACGGTTTGATTCCTGGCGTCATCGCATACGTACTGTTGCTGCTAGCTACTGCAAAAAACAGCAAAGTCAAACTGGCTGCGCTGGTTATCGGTCTGGTGGCGGTAGTCGGCATGATTTTCCTGGAAGCCAAATTTTGGGGCGTGGTGCTGATGGGGGCTTCTGTCATGATCATGGGCGGCCTGCCGTGGCTGGATAAATCCAAGGTCAAATCGATTCGCTATCGTCCAAGCTGGCATAAATGGGTGTATCTGGTGTTCGGCATCATGTTCCTTGTTTTGGGCTATCTCGGAGTGAAGCCGCCTTCAGCGATTGGTGGATTGATTTCTCAGGTAGGCACCTTTGTTTACTTCGGCTTCTTTATGTTGATGCCATGGTGGAGCGCAATGGGCACATTCAAGACCGTGCCAGACCGTGTCACATTCCATCCGCACTAAGCGCAAAAGGGATACTCGAAAATGAAATTGTTGAAAAAACTGATTGCTGCCATCGCACTGGTACCCGCTCTCGCCCTTGCGTCAGGGGGCGGTTTCCCGTTGGATCGTGCACCGGATCGCAGTACCGACATGGCGGCTTTGCAAAACGGCGCCAAACTCTTTGTTAACTACTGCCTGAATTGCCATTCCGCAGCATCAATGCGCTATAACCGACTCAGGGATATCGGATTGACTGAAGACCAGATCAAGACCAATCTGCTATTCACCGGCGAAAAAGTCGGAGATCTGATGCAGACATCGATGACGGCCAAAGATGCGAAGGCCTGGTTTGGTGTGGTGCCGCCGGATCTGTCGGTGATTGCGCGGGCGCGTGCTTCAGACGCCGGCTCGGGTTCGGATTACCTTTATACTTATCTACGCACTTACTACAAGGACGATACGCGTCCAACCGGCTGGAACAACATGGTATTTCCGAATGTCGGCATGCCGCATGCTTTGTGGGAGTTGCAAGGCACCCGCACTGCCAAGTTCGTGGAAGAAAAGGATCCGCATTCAGGCGGCGCAGTGCATAAATTTGCCGGCTTCGAACAAGTCACACCGGGCAAGCTGTCTGCCAACGACTACGATGCTGCGGTTGGCGACCTGGTCGGCTACCTGCAGTGGATGGGCGAGCCGGCACAAAACACGCGGAAACGCCTGGGCGTATGGGTTCTGCTTTTCCTCGGCATATTCTTTGTCCTCGCTTGGCGTTTGAATGCGGCCTACTGGAAAGATATCAAGTAATATCATGCGCCTGCACGTCGCAGGCGGGTATTTTCGGGTGAGCCGTTTTACGTCTCACCCCTTTGTTTTTTTAAAGGAACTATAAAATGATGGTTCTCTATTCGGGTACAACTTGCCCATTCTCGCAACGCTGCCGTCTGGTCCTGTTTGAAAAGGGCATGGACTTTGAAATTCGCGACGTCGATCTGTTCAATAAGCCGGAAGACATCTCCATCATGAATCCTTACGGCCAAGTGCCGATTCTGGTTGAGCGCGATCTGATTTTGTATGAATCGAATATCATCAATGAATACATCGATGAGCGTTTTCCGCATCCGCAACTGATGCCAGCCGATCCATTGATGCGGGCACGCGCCCGATTGATGCTGTTCAATTTTGAAAAAGAGCTGTTCATTCACGTCCATACTTTGGAAAACGAGAAATCCAAAGGCAGCGAAAAGAGCCAGGAAAAGGCGCGTATTGAGATTCGCGACCGACTGACCACGCTGGCACCTTTGTTCCTGAAGAACAAATACATGCTCGGCGATGAGTTCTCGATGCTCGATGTCGCGATTGCACCGCTATTGTGGCGTCTCGATCATTATGGGATAGAGCTGTCGAAGACGGCGGCGCCTATCATGAAATACGCCGAGCGGATTTTTTCGCGTCCGGCGTATATCGAAGCATTGACTCCTTCGGAAAAAGTCATGCGTCGTTAAGCAAGCTGGCATCCGGACCGCCGAAGCCCGGACGTCTTTTAGGCAAAATTTTTTACTGTATCGCGATATGCCCGAACTTTCCACCAAGCCTTATCTACTGCGCGCCATTTACGAATGGTGCGTCGACAGCGGCTATACGCCGTATATCGCAGTCAGGGTCGATGCGCGCAGCCGTGTTCCGATGGAGTTCGTGCGCAATGGCGAAATCGTTTTGAACATCAGTTTCGGCGCCACCAGCAATCTCAAAATGGAGAGCGAGTTCATCAATTTCAGCGCCCGTTTTGGCGGTGTGTCGCGCCAGATTTCGGTCGCGGTGGAAAGTGTGATTGCAATCTATGCCCATGAGAACGGGCAAGGCATGGCGTTCGAACCGCAGGAGGCGCAAGCTGATCAGAAAGCAACGTCGCAGGACGTCAGTGCTGAACAAACTGCGGCCGATTCGGCAAAAAATGGCCCGACGTTGGCAAGCGTGCCGGCAGTGGCCGAAAAATCACAAGATACAGCTGAGAAAGATGCGGTTGCAATATCGGATCCCGCAAAAAAATCCGGAAAACCCGTGCTAACCAGGATCAAGTAGCGTACAATACTGCTTTTCGCCGGCTTAGCTCATTTGGTAGAGCAGTTGACTTGTAATCATCAGGTGGCCAGTTCGATTCCGGCAGCCGGCACCAGAATAAAGCAGTAAATAAAAAGGTTACACGCTTCGGCTTGTAACCTTTTTTCTTTTCCGCTTGCTTCGACGTTTCATTTAAGCACTGTGTAAGCCGATCCGATCAGTACTGATTTCTGCGTCGGGGAGCTGCGTTTGTTGCGCATTGGTCGGTCGAAATGATCGATGGCCGTACAGTACTCTGCGTGGTTGTCCAAAGTTGAATAAACCGACAGTTCCCGAGTCTAACCTCTGCACATATTTTAGCGAGTTGCCCCATGACCATTAAAGTTATTGAAAATAAATTTTGTAGTGAACAACTAGTCCGGTTCTCGTATTGCGATCCAGCTGGCATAGTTTTTTTCCCCCAGTATTTCATCATGTTCAACGGTTTGGTGGAGGACTGGTTCAATCAGGGATTGGGGCTCGATTATGCCAAATATATTACCGAGCACCGCCTTGGTTTTCCTGTGGTGAGCATTAACTGCGATTTCATTGCGCCCTCCCGAATGGGTGAGAGAATCACGCTGGGGCTCAAGCTTGAACATATGGGCAAAAGCTCGTTGAAGCTGGGCGTGACCTGCGAATACAAAGGGGAACAGAGGGTGCAAGCGCACTTGGTGCTGGTCGCCATGGATCTGGACAAGGCGAGGGCGGTGCCGTTGCCGGAGGATCTGCGCTCGCTTATGACGGGTTTTCAGAACGGGAAATTCGACATCAATCAATTCGATGAATGAGTTGGGCGCAGTTGCTTGCAACTTGTCAGCGCCGGTTTACATGCCGATCAGGCCGTGCAAAAGAGTAAGCTGGCGCAGCGCTATGCTTATTCATTCTTTGCAATGATGGGGCACTCGCGGGGCAATTAGGGCCAGATGCCGGGTGTTGTGCTTTTTCCAAGCTGCTAGCGGCAGAGTGGGCGATGCCGGCGAATTTAAGCGATCGCGTCGCTGGCCTTGAGGCCGTTCCAGCGCGGCGCTAGCGCATGCGGAACCGCGAACAGGTCGAGCACGCGACCGATCGTGTGATCCACCATTTCGGCGATCGATTGCGGGCGCTGGTAGAACCCGGGCAGCGGCGGGAAGATGATGCCGCCCATTTCGGTGACGGCGGTCATGTTGCGCAAGTGCGCCAGGTTGAATGGCGTTTCGCGCACCATCAGCACCAGGCGGCGGCGCTCTTTCAGCACTACGTCGGCGGCGCGGCTGATCAGGTTGTCGGACAGGCCGTTGGCTACCGCAGCCAGTGTCTTCATCGAGCAGGGGGCGACGATCATGCCGTCCGACTGGAACGAGCCGCTGGCGATCGGGGCGCCGATATCGCGCACGTTGTGCACCACATCGGCCAGTGCGCCGACCTGCTTGCGGCTCAGATCAAGTTCCTGATGCAGATTGATGGCGCCGGCTTCCGACAGCAGCAGATGGGTCTGCACTTCGGGCACATCGCGCAGCACTTGCAGCAGGCGCACCCCATACACGGCGCCGCTGGCGCCGGTGATGGCGATGATCAGGCGCTTTGGGCTCGTCGTCACAAAAGGGCGGCTTGGCTCAGGCGCCCAACAGGGTTTTCAGTTCGCCGGATTCGTGCATTTCATTCATGATGTCGGAGCCGCCGATGAATTCGCCCTTGATATACAGTTGCGGAATGGTCGGCCAGTTCGAATATTCCTTGATGCCCTGGCGCACGTCGGCGTCATCCAGTACATTGACCGTGACGATGTTTTCGACGCCGTTGGCCTTCAGGATCTGGATCGCTTTGCCGGAAAAGCCGCATTGCGGGAATTGGGCGGTGCCCTTCATGAATAATACGACCGGATTTTTGGTTACGGTTTCCTTGATCCAAACTTGTACGTCGCTCATGGCTGTCTTTCCTTGATTCTTGGTTTAAACAGCCATTATAAGAAAAACGGCCGCTTGTTGCAGATGTTATTCGGATCGTTTTTGGTTTGCTTTCGGGCTGCCGGCGCGCATCGACCGTGCGCTGCCGGGTCGCCTTCCATCCGGTAAAAATACATAGATATGTATTTTTTATGTCGCTTGTAAACAATGCGGGAAGTGTATAAATAGGGCTGATACCCCCGCATATTTGTCATCGCTTGAATAATTGTCAGGACTTCAGCTTGGCAAAGGCACTCGCCATTGCGCTGTTTTGCGGCGCCGGGCGCTGGGCTTGCTGTTGCGCCAGGCGTTTCGCGTCATTGCGGTCGCCACGCTGCTCCGGTTTCGCGCCCGGCTGCGGCGCGCTGTCGGTCAGGCGCATGGTGAGCGCGATGCGCTTGCGCTTCTCGTCGACTTCCAGCACCTTGACCTTCACCACCTGGCCGGCCTTGACCACCGTGTGCGGGTCCTTGACGAAGGTATTCGAGAGCGCCGAGATGTGCACCAGGCCGTCCTGATGCACGCCGATATCGACGAACGCGCCGAAAGCGGCGACGTTGGTGACCACGCCTTCGAGGATCATGTCGGGCCGCAGGTCGCGGATTTCCTCGACGCCGTCCTTGAAGGTGGCGGTGGTGAACTCCGGGCGAGGATCGCGGCCGGGTTTTTCCAGCTCTTTCAGGATGTCACTGATGGTCGGTACGCCGAACTGCTCGTCGGCGTACTTGGCCGGATTCAGCGATTTCAGCAGCCGTTCGTCGCCGACGATGTTACGTAAATTCGCGCCTTTCACGTCTTTCTGGATGTCGGCCAGGATTTTTTCGACCAGCGGATACGATTCCGGATGGACCGCCGATGCATCGAGCGGATTGTCGCTGCCCATCACGCGCAAAAAGCCTGCGGCCTGCTCGAACGTCTTGTCGCCCAGCCGCGGCACTGCGCGCAGCGCCGCGCGCGAGCCGAACGCGCCCTTCAGGTCGCGGTAGCTGACGATGCTTTGCGCCACGCTGCTTGATAAGCCGGAAACCCGCGCCAGCAGCGGCGCGGACGCGGTATTGACGTCGACTCCGACCGCATTCACGCAATCCTCGACTACCGCGTCGAGCGAGCGCGCCAGCTGGGTCTGGCCGACATCATGCTGGTACTGGCCAACGCCGATCGATTTCGGGTCGATCTTCACCAGTTCGGCCAGCGGGTCCTGCAGCCGGCGTGCGATCGACACTGCGCCGCGCAGCGAAACGTCCATGTCCGGCAATTCCTTCGACGCGAATTCGGACGCCGAATACACCGAGGCACCGGCTTCGGACACCACGATCTTGGTCAGCTTCAGTTCCGGACGCAGCTTGATCAAGTCTTGCGCCAGCTTGTCGGTCTCGCGCGACGCGGTGCCGTTGCCGATCGAAATCAGCGACACCTGGTGTTTTTCGGCCAGCCGGGCCAGCGCGTGCAGCGAGCCGTCCCAGTCGTTCTTCGGCTGGTGCGGGTAAATCACCGCGGTGTCCATCACCTTGCCGGTGGCGTCGACCACCGCCACCTTGACCCCGGTGCGCAGGCCAGGATCGAGTCCCATGGTCGCGCGCGGGCCGGCCGGCGCGGCCAGCAGCAAGGCTTTCAGGTTCAGCGCGAAGACGTTGATCGCCTCGACCTCGGCGCGTTCGCGCAGCGCGCCCATCAGTTCGGTTTCCAGATGCATGAAGCTCTTCACGCGCCAAGTCCAGCGCACGGTGTCGGCCAGCCATTTGTCGGCGGCGCGGCCCTGATTCTTGATGCCGAAACGGGCCGCGATGCGGCCTTCGCACGGGTTCAGCGGCGCGTCCCACTTCGGCTTTTCCTCCTCGCTGTCGAGCCGCAGCGTGACGTTGAGCATCTCTTCGCGCCGGCCGCGGAACAGCGCCAGTGCGCGGTGCGACGGAATGGTGGCTATGGTTTCCGAATAGTCGAAGTAATCGGCGAACTTTTCGCCGGCATCCTGCTTGCCGTCGACCACTTTCGATTCGACGATGCCGTGTTCCAGCAGGTATTCGCGCAAGCCCTGCAGCAGGGTCGCGTCCTCGGCGAAGCGCTCCATCAGGATCTGGCGCGCGCCGTCCAGCGCCGCCTTGGCGTCGGGCACGCCGGGGTTGTCGCCGTTGTCGGTGGAGAAGGCCGGCTTCAGGTAACTGGCCGCCTCAACTTCCGGATTCAGTTCCGGATCGGCCAGCAGCACGTCGGCCAGCGGCTGCAGGCCGGCTTCCAGCGCGATCTGGGCCTTGGTGCGGCGCTTTTGCTTGTACGGCAGGTACAGGTCTTCGAGCCGGGTCTTGTCTTCGGCGTGGACGATGGCGTCCAGCAGCGCCGGCGTCATCTTGTTCTGTTCTTCAATCGAGGCGATGATCGCCGCCCGCCGCGCTTCCAGTTCGCGCAGGTAGCGCAGCCGCTCTTCCAGCAGCCGCAACTGGATGTCGTCCAGGCCGCCGGTGGCTTCCTTGCGGTAGCGGGCGATGAAGGGCACGGTCGCGCCTTCGTCCAGTAGCGCGATGGCGGCTGCGACTTGCGCCGGCTTGGCGGCGAGTTCAAGGGCGAGGCGTTGTTCGATGGATGGCAGCATGGGCAGTTAATCTGTGTGGGAAATCAAGCCCGTGATGATACCGAATCCGGCGCGATGCGCCAGTGCCGATCGCGAATCCGTTTGGTTTATTTATTGCAATGCAAGGAGTATGTATAAAATATACGCAGTTGCCGCATGTATTTATTGCATCAGTAAAATATACAACGGTATGTATGCATTTCTTTTGCAGCGATGTTTCAAGGGGGCTGCATCAATCGCGGATAATGACGGCACTGCGCCGGTCCGGCGGCGCATTCCTGAAGAAACAAGATATGCATTACACATTAACAGACGTTGTCAACGCCTTCGATGACAAGACGCTGGGGCGGGCGCAAGGCATCGTTGCGCGCGGGCTGGTGCAGTCGGCAGATCAGCTTGGCGATGTGATCGAAGGCAGCGTGCAGGGCAGCGGCGACTGGGATTACGAGCAGGATATCGAACTGTATGCGGGCACGCATGGGGTCGAATTCGAGGGCAGCTGCTCGTGCCCGGTCGGCCATATGTGCAAGCACATGGCCGCCGTGTTGCTGACTTGCCTGCAGCAGGAAGAGGTGGCTCCGTTGGCCGGACAGGTTGGGGGCGACGCCGGGACCATGACGCTGCCGAACGCGGTGGCGGCCTGGCTGCAGCGGGTCGAGGGTGCGGCGCACGGCAGGGCAGCCGCGCCGCTGAAATCCGGGGCGCCGGCCAAAACCACCTATCGCCTGCTGTTCGTGCTGTCGCCGGACCGCAGCGGCAAGCACGTTATCCTGAGCCTGTGCAAGGCGCGCTTGCGCGTCAACGGCGAGATCGCGGCAGCCAGCACGGTGGGCGATTTGTACAATATGTTCGCGGCCCCGCCGAGTTACCTGCAGGCCGGCGACGAGGATGCGCTGCGGCTGCTGGTTGCGCTGCGCAGCGGTTTTTACGGCAGCGCCGATGTCGAACCGAAGGGCCGGGTCGGCGCGCAATTGCTGTCGATGTTGCTGGAATCACAGCAATTGCAGTGGGCTAATTCCCTGGCCGACATGCAGAAAGGCCAGCTCTACCCGGTCAAGGCCGGCCCGGCGCGCACTGCCGAACTGGTTTGGCTTGAGGAGGATGAACGGCTGCGGCTCGGTTGGCAGTTTCAGCCGGCGTCGGACGGCCAGCGCGAGCCGGAGCGCGGCAGCATCGATTACATCCTGCCGACCGAGCCGGTGCTGTATGTGAATAATCTGGTCTGCGGCACGCTCACATTGCAGCAGGGCGGGGCCGGTATCCCGCTGCGGGAATTGCAGGCGATGGTGGCGCAAGCGCCGACCCTGGCCGCCAGGGACAAGCTGGCGGTATCGCATGTGTTGCTGGCGCAAGGCCTGCAGCACATCGTGCCGCTGCCGCAGCAGCTGCAGGAAACGGTGCGCGACGACATCACGCCGCAGCCGCAGTTGCTGCTGGGCGCGCTGCCGCAGGAGTTGGGCGGCACACGCGATGCGTCCGTGCTGTGGCAGGATTTCGCGCTGCCGAGCTTCGATTACGACGGCAACAGCGTGGCGGCCGACCACGCCGAACTGCTGATCCGGCGCAGCGGCCAAGGCATCGAAAAGATCGCCCGCCAGCGCGCCGCCGAAGACGCCGCGCTCGCGATTTTGCAGGCCGCCGGGCTGACGCCGCCGCAGGATGCCGCGCCGCCACTGTCGACCCTGGCCGGCGCGCTGGTCATGCCCAGCCAGCTGGAGTGGCTGCGCTTTGCCAGCGAAGTCGTGCCCGCGCTGGAGGCGCAGGGCTGGCAAGTCAGCCGGATGCCGGATTACCGTTTCGACGTGGCCGAAGTCGAGGACTGGTACGCCGACATCGACGAACAAGCAAGCGAAGCGGGCAGCCCGTGGTTCGATCTGGAGCTGGGCATCATGGTCAATCAGGCGCGGGTGTCGCTGCTGCCGGTGCTGATCGACCTGATCCGCAATGCGCCGCAGGACTTCAATCCGCAGGCGCTGGCCGCCCATGCCGACGACGAACCCTTGCTGGCGACGCTGCCGGACGGGGTGCGGGTCGCGCTGCCGTGGGGTCGCATCAAGCCGATTCTCGGCACGCTGGGCGAGCTGTATTTCAGCGATAAAACGGGCGACAGCATGCGGCTATCCGCGCTGGATGCGGCGCGCCTGGCCGAGCTGGCCGCCGCTACCCAGCTGCGCTGGATCGGCGGCCAGCGGCTGCGCGACCTGGGGCAAAAACTGGCGAACTTCGGCGGCGTGCAGAGCGTGGCCGCGCCGCGCGGCTTGCAGGCGACGCTGCGCGATTACCAGAGCGAAGGCCTGGCCTGGATGCAGTTCCTGCGCGAATTCGACCTGGCCGGAATCCTGGCCGACGACATGGGTCTCGGCAAAACCATCCAGACCCTGGCCCATATCCTGACCGAAAAGGAGGCCGGCCGCCTGACCCAGCCGGCGCTGGTGGTGGCGCCGACCAGCCTGATGGGCAACTGGCAGGATGAAGCGGCGCGCTTTGCGCCCGGGCTGCGGCTGCTGGTGCTGCAAGGCAAGGAGCGGCTGGCGCAGTTCGACGCGATCGGGCAATTCGACCTGGTGCTGACCACCTATGCGCTGCTGCCGCGCGACGAAGAAAAGCTGCGCCAACACGCATACCACCTGGTGATCCTGGACGAGTCGCATTACATTAAAAATAATCGCTCGAAAGCCGCGCAAGCGGCCGGCATGCTGCGCGCCCGGCACCGGCTGTGCCTGACCGGCACCCCGCTGGAAAACCACCTGGGCGAGCTGTGGTCGCAATTCCACTTCCTGCTGCCGGGCTTGCTGGGCGAGGAAAAGGCCTTCAATGCCGCGTTCCGCCATCCGATCGAAAAGCAGGGCGACGACGGCCGGCGCGCGCTGCTGGTGCGCCGCATCAAGCCATTCCTGCTGCGTCGCACCAAGGACAAGGTCGCCAAGGAACTGCCGGCCAAGACCGAAATGCTGCGCACGGTCGAACTCTCCGGCGCGCAGCGCGACCTGTACGAAACCGTGCGGCTGGCGATGGACCAGAAAGTGCGCGCCGAAATCGCCAGGAAAGGCGTGGCGCGCAGCCAGATCGTGATCCTGGAAGCGCTGCTCAAGCTGCGCCAGGTCTGCTGCGACCCGCGCCTGGTCAAGTCGGAATCCGTGAAAAAGGCCGCCGCGCCGTCCGCCAAGCTGCTTGAACTGATGACGATGATCGAGGAGTTGCTGGAAGAAGGCCGCAAGATCCTGGTGTTTTCGTCGTTTACCAGCATGCTGGCGCTGATCGAGGCCGAGCTGCAGGCGCGCCAGGTGCCGTATGCGCTGCTCACCGGCGACACCGACAACCGGGCCGAAGTGGTGCGCGCGTTCCAGCAAGGGTTGGTGCCGATCTTCCTGATCAGCCTGAAAGCCGGCGGCGTCGGCCTCAACCTGACCGCGGCCGATACCGTCATCCACTACGATCCGTGGTGGAACCCGGCGGCCGAAAACCAGGCCACCGACCGCGCCTGGCGCATCGGCCAGGACAAGCCGGTATTCGTCTACAAGCTGATTGCCAGAGGCACGCTGGAAGAAAAAATCCAGGTGCTGCAACAGAAAAAAGCCGAACTGGCGCAAGCGATGCTGAACGCCGGCGAGGGCCGCAGCGCTGCGATCAGCCAGGAAGACTTGCAGGCGATCTTTGCGCCGCTGGAGGAATGAAGGCCGCAAACAGGCATGGATTTGATGTGGAGCAACTCTTCGAGTAAATGTATTGCCTTATAGAAATTATTTGACGATACTGCCAGTCTGACATCATTTCGGATGTTTGCTCGATTGAGGGGGGGCTGCATTGCGCCGATTGCCTGCAATACCGCTGATACTTCTGCTCTGGACCGTGCTGTCGGCGGCGTCCTGCTGGGGGTATTACAAGTTCCAGATGAGCGAACTGGACGGAAAATTCATCCGCCACAGCGCCGACGTGCAAAAATCGGTGGAAGAAAAGCTGCAAATCGCAGAGGTGGTGCTGGAAGGATTCGCGGCTCAACCGCACTCGATCCACGGCACCGATTTCATGCGCGAAAAGATGTATGCGCAGCAAATCGTTGCCCGATATCCGCATATCAATCGCCTGGAACTGATCTCCCGGGTCGCGCACAAGGATCTGGCCGCTTTCACGCAACTGCAGCAAAGACGGGGCTATCCGGACTTTGCCGTGCATGGTTTCAGTTACGGGACCGATCGCCGCATCCTGGCCAGCAAAAAAAAACCGTTCTATTACCCGATCGTTTTCTTGGAGCCGGCCCCGGAACAGTCGCGCCGTGCCGTGGTCGGACTGGATATGGATTTCACCGCTGCGCTGCGTCAAATCCTGCGCGACTCGGCGGCATACAACCGCTCGGCCGTGACGCCGCCGTTTCATTTGATCGAAGAAGGCGACTGGGCTTACCGGATGGTGCGTCCCGTCAGTGCCGCCAATAGCGCACGGAAACCGCTTGCCGGGCGGGAGCTGGAACAATCGCTGTATGTCGCCTTGGTGGTCAAGACGGCCGCCTTGCAACCGGCAGCGGATACGCTGCCCAAAGGATTCGGAGTCACGCTGCGGCACCAGGCAGTGGCGCCCGAAAATGCCGAGGGGATACTGTTTCGGCTGGCCGCGGCTAACGCAACGGCGCTGGAGCGCGGGATTTTTCCCGTCATAGAAGAAACTATCCGCGTCGGCCAGGGCGTGCAGCCGTTTCTGATGGCAATGCGCTGGCAGCCCGGTTTTGCCGAGTTTGGCTGGTTCGGTTTTTTTCTGTTGTGGCTGTCCCTGTTGCTGCTCTTGTACCTGATGTTGGAAGCATATCGGCAGTACCTGCGCATGCAGCACGGCCAGCGCCAGAACATCCGCTTGCTGGAAGACATGGCCGACACCGATGCGCTGACCGGGCTGCCGAATCGGCGCGCGCTGGATACGACCCTGCAGCGCTGGCACCGGCAGGGCGGCGCTGCACCGGTACATTACGGCATTTTGTTTCTCGACATCGATCGCTTCAAGCCGGTCAATGACCGCTTCGGGCACGCGGCGGGCGATGTGGTGCTGCGCCTGAGCGCCGATCGGCTCAGAAGCGCGGTGCGTCCGGATGATTTGCTGGTGCGCCTCGGCGGTGACGAGTTTGTGGTGTTGCTCAGGAGCGCGCTGTCGCCGAAGCAGCTGGCGTCGCTGTTGCAGCGCCTGCAGTCGGCTATCGAGGCGCCGATCAGGATGGCCGGGCATGAGATTCTGCTAGGCGTGAGCATTGGTATCGCGCACAGTCCGCAGGACGGCACCACGATCGAGGCCTTGCTCAAGAGCGCCGATGCCCGCATGTACCGGCACAAGCAGGCAAAAAAATCTGCCATGCCCGATCCCGCGAACTCCGTATCCGTGGCTGTTTAATGTGGGAGTATTGCTTTAAAAAAGTTATTTCCGCGCGTAAATAGAGCGGTGTTGAAAATACAGCTATTAGTATATTGTTCCTGCACAATCTGGCTCCGGAATTGCCTGCGGGGCGCTGTCATGACGGACGGACGCCGCCCGATACGCGCTCGATGCCGGCCAGGTCTTGCCAGCTTTGCACTTGTTGATAGCCTTGGGCAATCAACAATTCGCGCACTGCAGCCGCCTGATCGAAGCCGTGTTCCAGCAACAGCCATCCGTCCTGCACCAGATGCGCGGCCGCGCCCGCGACGATGGTGCGCAGCGCGGACAGGCCGTCGGCGTGGTCGGTCAGCGCGCTGACCGGTTCAAAACGCAGGTCGCCCTGGCTCAGATGGGTGTCGCCGGCGACGATGTAGGGCGGATTGGAAACGATCAGATCGAAACGCGCGTCGGCCGGCAGCGCGCCGTACCAGTCGCTGCGCAGAAAGCGCACCGCCTTCGCCGGCAGAGGCAGATTGTCGGCGGCATTCTGTCGTGCCACTGCCAGCGCAGCGGCGCTGCAGTCGAGCGCGGTCAGTTGCAAATCCGGCCGGCTGTGCGCGATTGCGATCGCAATCGCGCCGGAGCCGGTGCCCATGTCCAGCACGCGGGCGCCGTGCGGTGCCCGTTGCAGCGCCAGCTCCACCAGCAATTCGGTGTCAGGGCGCGGAATCAGCACATCCGGTGTGACCCGAAATGGCAAGCCGAAAAATTCGCGTTGGCCGACGATGTAGGCAATCGGCTCGCCCGCCTCCCGCCGCTGCAGCAGCGCCGCGAAGCGTTGCGCTTCGTCAAGCGTCAGCCGGCGCTCGGATTGGGTGATCAGCTGCACCCGGCTCAGACCCAGCGCATGCATCAGCAGGATGCGGGTTTCCAGCGCATCCAGCGGTGAGCCCAGCTGCGCCGACCCGA
This sequence comes from Herminiimonas sp. CN, assembly GCF_000622895.1. Taxonomy (GTDB): domain Bacteria; phylum Pseudomonadota; class Gammaproteobacteria; order Burkholderiales; family Burkholderiaceae_D; genus AVCC01. The sequence goes on along the minus strand of NZ_AVCC01000032.1, from coordinate 4,882 downwards.
TGCTGCAGCCGGCCTCGATGCGGTGTAGCGTCATTTCAACGTTTGAAAGCCAGGCGTGCCAGCGCGATGCTGAAGATCGCAAACCAAACCAGCGCCCACATCGGGATCGACAAGCCCAGAATCGGCGCGTAGTCGGCGCTGCAGAAGCCGTTGGCCTTGAACAGGAAAGGCAGCAGTTCGGCGCTCGGGATCTGGTTGAGTGCGGTTTCCAGCGGATCGACACCGCACGAGACTTCCGGATGCGCCCTGACCCACAAATGCCAGCCGGCGATGCCGGCCCCGGTCAGCGCGGCCAGCAGCCCGAGGCCGGCGCCAATCCTGCCGGCGGCGCGCGGCAATGCGGCACCGGCCAGGCAAAGCAGCGCGATCACAGCAAACGCATAGCGCTGCATCACGCACAGCGGGCACGGTTTCATGTCCAGCCCATGCTGCAGATACAACGCCACGCCGAGCAGGGACAGGCAGGCCAGGGCGATTGTCAGTAATATCGGTTTGGAGGTATTCATCGTGTTGTTTGAGTTGTCTGAAGTGAATGTAGCATGGAGTGCCTGCAGGGAATATTGGTTCCCTGCATCAAGGCGATATTAAATCAGGCTTATTTAGTCAGGATTCATCGCCCAGCGCCGCCAGCAGTTCGGCCTGATGCTCGGCCACCAGCGCATTGACCAGATCGTCGAGATCGCCGTCCATGATGAAGTCGAGCTTGTACAGCGTCAGGTTGATGCGGTGGTCGGTCATCCGCCCCTGCGGGTAGTTGTAGGTGCGGATCCGTTCGCTGCGGTCGCCGGAGCCGATCAGGCTCTTGCGGGTCGCCGCCTCCTTCGCCTGCTGGGCGCGTATCTGCACGTCCATGATGCGGGTCGCCAGCACCCGCAGCGCCTGCGCCTTATTCTGATGCTGGCTGCGGCCGTCCTGGCATTCGACCACGATGCCGGTCGGATTGTGCGTGATGCGCACCGCCGAATCGGTCTTGTTGATGTGCTGGCCGCCGGCGCCGGAAGCGCGGTAGGTGTCGATGCGCAGATCGGCCGGGTTGATCACCACGTCGCTGACTTCGTCGGCTTCCGGCATCACCGCCACCGTGCAGGCCGAGGTATGGATGCGGCCCTGGGTTTCGGTGGCAGGGACGCGCTGCACGCGGTGGCCGCCGGATTCGAACTTCAGCTTGGCGTAGGCGCCGGCGCCGACCAGGCGCACGATGACTTCCTTGTAACCGCCCAGCTCGGACGCCGATTCGGACATGATTTCGACCTGCCAGCGGTTGCGTTCCGCATAGCGGGTGTACATCCGCAGCAGGTCGCCGGCAAACAGCGCGGCTTCGTCGCCGCCGGTGCCGGCACGGATTTCCAGCAGGATGTTGCGCTCGTCGTTGGCGTCCTTCGGCAGCAGCATTTTTTGCAGGTCGCGCTCCAGCGCCGCCATCCGCGCTTTGGCAGCTTCGATTTCTTCCTGCGCAAACTCCTTCATCTCCGGGTCTTGCAGCATGTCCTGGGCGGCGGCGACATCCTGTTCGGCCTGGGTGTAGGACTGGTGGAGCGCTACCAGAGGGCCGATTTCCGCGTGTTCGCGCGTCAGCTTGCGGTAATTGTCCATGGACGCGGTGGCGTCTTCGCGCATCAGCAATTGCCCGACTTCTTCCAGACGGTCGGAGAGTTGGTCCAGCTTGGCAAGCATTGAAGGTTTCATGGGCGTTCTGTTCAAAAATCCGGTTGATCCGGGAGGGCCGGCAGCGCCGTGACGGCGGCCGGCATGCAGTGCGGGAAGATTAAAACGGAGGCAGGCGGCAGCAGCTAGCGCTTGGTGCGGAACAGCTGCGGCAACAGCGCCGCCAGTCGCGCGCGTTCGTCGCCATGCGCCTGATGCAAAGCCTGTTGCGGGCCGTGCAGGAATTTGGCGGTGATGCCTTTGGACAGCGCTTCCAGCACTGCATCGATATCGTCGCCGCGGGCGATCATCTTGCGCGCCCGCTCCAGTTCGATCATGCGCAGCGCTTCGCTGTTTTCATGCAGATCACGGATCACCGGCACCACCAGCCGGCCGTCAACCCAGTGCATGAACGACTGGACCCGGGTTTCAATGATGGCTTCGGCTTGCGCCACTGCCGCCTGGCGGCTTTCCATGCCGGTCTGGACCACGGCGCCCAGGTCGTCGACGGTGTACAGGAAGGCGTCGTCGAGCCGGCCGACTTCGGTTTCGATGTCGCGCGGCACTGCCAGATCGACCATGAACACCGGCTTGTGGCGGCGCGCCTTGATTGCGCGCTCGACCATGCCCAGGCCGATGATCGGCAGCGACGATGCGGTGCAGGAGATTACGATGTCGAACTGCGCCAGCTGATCCGGCAGCTCGGCCAGGCGGATCGCGCGGCCGTCGAAGCGGTGCGCCAGCGCCTCGCCGCGCTCCAGCGTGCGGTTGGCGATGGTGATCGATTTCGGATTTTGCGCCGCGAAGTGGGTCGCGCACAGCTCGATCATTTCGCCGGCGCCGATGAACAACACATGCTGCTCGGCAATGGTGTCGAAGATGCGTTGCGACAGCCGCACTGCGGCCGCCGCCATCGAAACGCTATGGGCGCCGATTTCGGTGGTGCTGCGCACTTCCTTGGCGACTGCAAAAGTGCGCTGGAACAATTGATGCAAATAGGTGCCGAGACCGCCGGCCGCTTCCGCCTGGCGCACCGCATCCTTCATCTGGCCCAGGATTTGCGGCTCGCCCAGCACCATCGAGTCCAATCCGGAGGCGACGCGGAACGCGTGCCGCACCGCGCCATCCTGCGGCAGCGTGTACAGGTGCGGGCGCAGTTCGGAATAAGCCAGCTTGTGGTAATCGGCCAGGAAATGCGCGGTGCTGTCGATCGCCGCCTCGACGCCGCCCGGCACGTGGCTGGCCGCGTACAGCTCGGTGCGGTTGCAGGTCGACAGGATGGCGGCCTCGTCGCTGTAGCCGGAGCCGTCCTGATTGCCGAACCAGGCTCGCGCCGACCCCACCGCCGCGCCGATCTGGTCGGCGGGAAAAGCCACCCGCTCGCGCAGGGCAAGCGGTGCGGTGGTGTGGTTGAGGCCTACGGCAAGCAGTTGCATGTGATTGATAGCTGGTCCGATACAGTCCGCAGCGCGGAGATTATGCTTAGCAGGCCACCATTATAACTTCTTGCGGCGAATAACAAGCCAAACAGTAGCGGCGAACGGCCCCGGATTGGCGGAATTTTCGATGCGCCGGAACCTGGATCAGGCCGGACCCGCTCCGGCAATGCTTGCACGATCACGCCGTGACCTGTTCCAGTCGGTAACCGTAGCTGTATACCGGAGCCAGCCGGAACCCGTTTTCCGGACGCAACTGCAGCTTGCTGCGCACCCGCGAGACATGCGTATCGATGGTGCGGGACGGTATTTCGATATTGCGCGACCAGACCGCTTCCAGGATGGTTGCGCGCGACAGGGGCCGGCCCAGATTGCGGAAAAACAGCAGCGCCAGATTGAATTCCTTTTGCGTCAGTTCAATCGGTGCGCCATCGAATGTCAGTTGGCCGCTGCGGGTTTCGAAGCCATAGCGCCCGAACTGGATTGGTTCGGCCGCGTTCTGGCTCGGATAGGCGCGCCGCAACAGGGCCTGCACCCGCGTCACCAGTTCACTGCGACGAATTGGCTTGATCATGTAATCATCGGCGCCGGCTGCCAGGCCCTCGATGATATCGTCTTCGCCATTGCGGCTGGTCATGAACAGCACCGGCAGGTTGGACGGCAGTTCTTCGCGCGCCCAGCGCGTCACCTCGGGGCCGCTGGCGTCAGGCACCTGCCAATCGAGAATCAGCATGTCGCAGCTCTCCTGGCGCAGTTGCTGAAGCATGTCGCGACCATTGGCAAATGCCTGGCAGACATGCCCGGCCGCGCTCAGTATCTTGCATACCAGTTCGGTTTGGCCGGGGTCGTGGTCGAGGACTGCGATTCTCATGGTGTGTCGGTGCGAAAGTTCGGCTGGCGTTGCCGAGGGAAAATTAAATTTTTTATACAGTAACACGACTTTAATGGCGTTTATCCAGAGCCGCCGGGAAACGGATTGCCTCATTCCACAATCCATCGAAACCCCCGATGTTTGTATGTACGTGGCGGGGTATGTATATAAACAATGGATTTGCCGCGTTATTTACGTGGTTATGTTAAATACATGGTGCAGTATATTGGTTGAAAAAAAGCGGAAACAAGGCCGGGCGGGGAGTGCGGTACAATGCGGCCGTGAAGCAAGCCAGACAGTCGCTGGTTGCGACTGCAAGGTCGCAGCGGGAGGAAGGTCCGGACTCCATACAGCAGGGTGACGGTTAACGGCCGTCCGCTGAAAGCCGCAAGCGCAGTTGGCTTAGGTATAAGGCGAGGAACAGGGCCACAGAGACGAGCGTATTAAGTTACGGTGAAACGCGGTAACCTCCACCCGGAGCAATTCCAAATAGGCACGCGTTGATGCTGCTCGCGGAGCGTGCGGGTAGGAAGCTTGAGCGCTGGAGTAATTCAGCGCCTAGAGGAATGGCTGTCATAGTGACGCGTCGCAAGATTCGTCGCCGTAACAAAATCCGGCCTATCGGCTTGCTTCATTTTTTTTGTACGTATTCGGTATGCGGCATTTTTGTTCGTTTCCAATCCGGTTTGCCACCGGGTCTGCACCCTCCGCGCGGTTTCGCCCCACATCTGTTCCAAATATGCAAAAACATATATGTTTATTATGTGCAACTTTCACTGTGTGCGATAAGTGCTTAATTCCATAAGGTTTTTCCATTCTTGCTATGGGTATTCGGAAACCTAAGTCATTGACTTAAATCATAAAAATTCACTTTCTCTTCCTGAAACCGCTTGACCGGCTATAGTGCTTCCTCTAAAGTGGGTAACAGTGT
>NZ_AVCC01000031.1 GCF_000622895.1 Herminiimonas sp. CN | reverse complement strand
CTATGAGTATATTTTTTTATCGCAAATAAAAATATGCCTGGAATGCAATGAAAATAGTAATACTCCCTATTTTTCTAAATTTCAAAAAAGGACTGTTCGTGTTTTCCACAGCTTTCGCGGACAATGTGTAACCGCAGTAATCTAACCAAACTGGATAATCACCATGACTGGATCGAAACAGAGCGCAGCCACTCCCATTCCGACCGGATTGACCGTACGCAAGCAGTCGCGGCTGCTGGAAGTCACTTTCGACGACGGCGCGGCATTTTCGCTGCCGTTCGAATTGCTGCGCGTGTACTCGCCGTCGGCCGAAGTGCGCGGTCACGGACCGGGGCAGGAAGTGCTGCAGACCGGCAAGCGCGAGGTGGAACTGACCGCACTGGAGCCGGTCGGCAATTATGCGGTGCAGCCGCATTTTTCCGATGGCCACAATACCGGTATTTTCGGCTGGGATTACCTGTACTGGCTGGGCGCCAATCAGTCGCAATTATGGGCTGAATATCTGGCGCGGCTGGAAGCGGCCGGCCATGGCGCCGAGGCCGGACGCAGTGCGCCGATGGCAGCGCCGGCTGCCGCCGCCCATGGTTGCGGCCACAAGCATTAAGGTATGGCAAGTCCAAGCTTGTATAATCAAGCGCTTTGGTTGCAGGCGCGGAGCATGTCCGCGCGCATTGCTGCCGGCCCCATCTGCACAATGACCCTCCTTTTGACGCCATGACAAATACCACCCATTTCGGTTTCGAGACCGTCAACGAAGAAGACAAAGTCCGCAAGGTCGCCGAAGTTTTCCATTCGGTCGCCACCAAGTACGATGTGATGAACGATGTGATGTCGGTCGGGCTGCACCGGCTCTGGAAAATGTTTACCATCGCGCAGGCCGGCGTGCGGCCCGGCTTCAAGGTGCTCGACATCGCCGGCGGCACCGGCGACCTGGCCAAGGCTTTCGCCCGCCAGGCCGGGGCCAGCGGCGAAGTCTGGCTGACCGACATCAATGAATCGATGTTGCGGGTAGGCCGCGATCGCTTGCTGAATCAGGGCCTGAATACGCCGACCATGTTGTGCGATGCGGAAAAACTGCCGTTCCCGGATAATTATTTCGACCGCGTCAGCGTCGCCTTCGGCTTGCGCAACATGACCCACAAGGATGTGGCGCTGGCCGAGATGCGGCGCGTGCTGAAGCCGGGCGGCAAGCTGCTGGTGCTGGAGTTTTCCAAAGTCTGGCAGCCGCTGCAAAAACCGTACGACCTGTATTCGTTCAAGATACTGCCGTGGATGGGGCAGAAAATCGCCAACGATGCCGAAAGCTACCGCTACCTGGCCGAGTCGATCCGCATGCATCCGGATCAGGAAACCCTGAAAACCATGCTGCAGGAAGCCGGGCTGGAACGGGTCGACTACTTCAACCTGAGCGCCGGCGTGGCGGCACTGCACACCGGCATCAAACTTTAAACCAAACCCCGCAAGAACTTTAGCCGCAGGGGCAGGGGGCGCACAGCGGTTTCTGCTTCTCCTGCGGCTGGTTGGGCAGATGTTGCTCTTTTTGCGCACCACTTCGTGACAATGACCCCTTCCGCACTCCTTCCCGCCATTCTTCCCGCTGCCATCAACCACCTGCTGGCACAGGAGCCCTGGGCGCGCGACAAGCTCGCCGCGCACGCCGGCAAGGTCGCCTGCTTCGATGCCGGCTTGCTCAATATCCGCCTCAAGGTCGCGCCCGGCGGCCTGCTGGAAGCCGCGGAGCCTGAAATTCCTGCCGCCGTCACTATCCGCGCCCAGGCGGCGGACCTGCCGCTGATGCTGCAAAACCGCGAGCGTGCGTTTTCGTATGTGCAAATCGAAGGCGATGCCGATTTCGCCAACGCGATCTCGCAGCTCAGCCAGACCCTGCGCTGGGAAGCGGAACACGACCTGAGCCGGCTGGTGGGCGATATCGCCGCCGTTCGCATCGTCGGCGGCGCCAGGGCGGCAGCGCGCAATGTGCAGTCGGGGGCGCAGTCGCTGGCGGCAAGTGTCGCGGAATATCTGCTGGAGGAAAATCCAACCCTGCTGCGGCCGCAGGCGGTCAGCGATTTCGGGCGGGAAGTGGCGCGCATGCGCGATGATGTCGAGCGTCTCGCCAAGCGGATTGAAAAACTCCAGAGGCCGCAGTCATGATCCTGAAATTCCTGCGCCTGTTCAAGATCGCGCGGGTGGCGATCCGCTACGGGCTGGATGAAATCGCGATTTCCGGCCTGGCCGTGCCGCGCACCGCCAAGCTGATCGATACGCTGATTTTCTGGCGCGACATTTCAGCTCCGCGCGGCGAACGCCTGCGCCGCGCGCTGGAGGATCTGGGCCCGATCTTCGTCAAGTTCGGCCAGGTCTTGTCGACCCGGCGCGACCTGATGCCGCCCGACATCGCCGATGAACTGGCGAAATTGCAGGACCGGGTGCCGCCGTTCGACAGCGCGCTGGCGATCGCGCAGATCGAAAAATCGCTCGGCGCCCATCCCGACACGCTGTTCGAGAGTTTCGAGCGGGTGCCGGTCGCTTCGGCCTCGATTGCCCAGGTCCATTTCGCCACGCTGAAGGACGGCAAGCAGGTCGCGGTCAAGGTGCTGCGTCCCGGCATGAAGAAGTCGATCGACGCCGACGTCGATCTGATGCACATTGCCGCCGACCTGGTCGAGCGGTTGTGGGCCGACGGCAAGCGCTTAAAGCCGAAGGAAGTGGTCGGCGAGTTCGACAAATACCTGCACGACGAGATCGACCTGATGCGCGAGGCCGCCAACGGCAGCCAGCTGCGGCGCAATTTTGCCGGCTCCGAGCTGCTGGCAGTGCCCGAGATGTACTGGGATTATTGCTCGCCGTCGGTGATCGTGATGGAGCGCATGAACGGGATTCCGATTTCGCAACTCGACCGATTGGTTGCGGCCGGCGTCGACCTGAAGAAATTGTCGCGCGACGGCGTCGAGATTTTCTTCACCCAGGTGTTCCGCGACGGCTTTTTCCATGCGGACATGCATCCCGGCAATATCCTGGTGTCGATGGAGCCGGCCACCTTCGGCCGCTATATCGCGCTCGATTTCGGCATCGTCGGCACGCTCAACGATTTCGACAAGGATTACCTGTCGCAAAACTTCCTGGCCTTCTTCCAGCGCGACTACAAGCGGGTCGCCGAAGCGCACATCGAATCCGGCTGGGCGCCGAAGGAGACCCGGGTCGACGAGCTGGAATCGGCGGTGCGGGCCTGCTGCGAACCGATCTTCGACCGGCCGCTGAAGGATATCTCGTTCGGGCAAATCCTGTTGCGCCTGTTCCAGACTTCGCGCCGCTTCAATGTCGAGGTGCAGCCGCAACTGGTGCTGCTGCAGAAAACCCTGCTCAATATCGAAGGCCTGGGCCGCCAGCTCGATCCCGAACTGGACCTGTGGGTCACCGCCAAGCCCTATCTGGAACGCTGGATGAGCGAGCAGCTGGGCTGGCGCGGCTTAGTCGAGCGGCTCAAGGACGAGGCGCCGCGTTACGGCCAGCTGCTGCCGCAGTTGCCGCGCCTGGTGCATCAGGCGCTGACGCTGGCCGGCCAGCCGCAATCGCACAATGCCGATCTGCTGAAGCACTTGCTGGCCGAGCAGAAACGCACCAATCGCTTGCTGGGTAGCGTCGTTTATTTCGGCGGCGGGCTGGTGGCCGGCATCATCCTGGTCCAGCTACTGATGCGGCTGTATTATTTCTAGAGATTGTAAAAATACGGGAGTATGTGCTGAAAATTCGATTTGTCGCATGAAAACAAAGCGATATTAAAAATACACCGCAATGTATGTAATCCTGGCCAGATTGCGTTTTATCATCTTTACCGTATCCGATCTTGATAAAGAGAGTGCCGTATGCAGACCTTCGAGACCCGCGACCCGACCGACCAGGCGTTCTGGAATGAGCGTTTCGACCGCAATTTCATGCCGTGGGACAAGGGTGGCGTGCCGGCTGCCCTGCGCGATTTCGTCGCGCAATCGGCACCCGGCGCGACGGTGCTGATTCCCGGTTGCGGCACCGGCTACGAAGTCGGCTATCTGTGCGAGGCCGGCTGGGACGTGACGGCGATCGATTTTTCTCCGGCTGCGGTTGACGCTGCGCGCGCGTTGCTGGGGCCGTGGGCGCAACGGGTCGAGCAGGCTGATTTTTTCACCTTCACGCCCAAAAAGCCGCCTGATGTCATCTACGAGCGCGCCTTTTTGTGCGCGCTGCCGCCGCGCATGCGCGCGGCGATTGCGGCGCGCTGGGCCGCCTTGCTGCCGCCGGGCGGATTGCTGGCCGGCTTTTTCTATTTTGACGACGCGCCCAAGGGGCCGCCGTTCGGCATTGCTAAGGATGCACTGGATGCCTTGCTGAAGCCGTCTTTCGAATGCGTCGAAGACCGGCCTGTGGCCGACTCGATTCCGGCCTTCGCGGGTCGTGAGCGCTGGCAGGTATGGCGGCGATATTAGCCAGCACACGCTGGCTTTGCACGCAAACGGTACGCAGCATCAATAACGGACGGCGAAAACCTTTATAATGTCTGGTTTTGGATGATTTTTCCGGGATTTACCATGCCAATCTATGCTTACCGCTGCGAAGTCTGTGGCTTTGCCAAAGATGTGCTGCAAAAGATGTCTGATGCGCAATTGACAGAATGCCCTTCCTGCGGCAAATCCACTTTTAAAAAGCAAGTGACCGCTGCCGGTTTTCAGTTGAAGGGTTCGGGCTGGTATGTGACCGATTTTCGCGGTGGTTCGGGCGGCACCAGCGCTGCGCCGACTTCCAGCGCCGGCGCGTCTTCTGACAGCGGCGCGGCAGCCCCTGCCGCAACAACTGCCGCACCTGCCGCGTCCAGCGCACCTGCCAGCAGCAAATCCGGCGCTGCCACCGATAAATAATCGACGTTCAATAATTGGAATGCCTGCTGCCGGCCATTGCGACCGGTAAAAAAGAAAGCCATGCGTAAATATTTCATCACAGGTTTGCTGATTCTGGTGCCGCTGGTCATCACCCTGTGGGTGTTGAGCCTGATTATCGGCACCATGGACCAATCCCTGCTGCTGCTGCCGCAGAGCTGGCAGCCGAAGGCGCTGCTCGGCTTTTACCTGCCGGGGTTGGGCACGATACTCACCTTGCTGTCGATCTTCCTGGTCGGCTTGCTGGCGCAGAACTTCATCGGCAATTACGTGGTAGCGGGCTGGGAAGGGGTGCTGCGGCGCATCCCGGTGGTCAACTCGATCTATTCCGGCGTCAAGCAGGTGTCGGACACGCTGCTGTCGCCCAACGGCAATGCCTTTCGCAAGGCGTTGCTGGTGCAATATCCGCGCGCGGGTTCCTGGACCATCGCCTTCATGACCGGGATCCCGGGCGGCGATGTCAGCAACCATCTGCTGGGCGATTATGTCAGCGTCTATGTGCCGACCACGCCGAATCCGACCTCGGGCTTTTTCCTGATGATGCCCAAGGCCGACGTGATCGAACTCGACATGAGCGTCGATGCAGCGCTGCGTTATATCGTCTCGATGGGGGTGGTGGTGCCGGAGAAATCCGCTGCGTCGCCAGCCAGAAAAACAGCAATTTAACGCTGAACCGAATTACAACACACCGAATTTTGATACAGACAGGGTAAGACAATGTCCATGCGAACCAACTACTGCGGCCTCACCACTGAGGCGCTTCTCGGCCAAACCGTCAGCCTGTGCGGCTGGGTGCACCGCCGCCGCGACCACGGCGGCGTCATCTTCATCGATCTGCGCGACCGCGAAGGCCTGGTGCAGATCGTCTGCAATCCCGAGCAAGCCGAGGTCTTCAAGGCCGCCGAGCAGGTGCGCAACGAATTCTGCCTGCGCGTCACCGGCACGGTGCGCAACCGCCCGGACGGCACCGTCAACAATAACCTGCATTCGGGCAAGATCGAAGTGGTATGCGATGCGCTGGAAGTGCTGAACCCTTCGGTGACGCCGCCGTTCCAGCTCGACGACGACAACCTGTCGGAGACTACCCGCCTGACGCACCGCGTGCTGGACCTGCGCCGTCCGCAGATGCAGAACAACCTGCGCCTGCGCTACAAGGTGACGATGGAAGTGCGCAAGTTCCTCGACGAACTCGGCTTCATCGACATCGAGACCCCGATGCTGACCAAATCGACGCCGGAAGGCGCGCGCGATTACCTGGTGCCGTCGCGCGTGAATGCCGGCGAATTCTTCGCGCTGCCGCAATCGCCGCAACTGTTCAAGCAATTGCTGATGGTGGCCAACTTCGACCGCTACTACCAGATCACCAAGTGCTTCCGCGACGAAGATCTGCGCGCCGACCGCCAGCCGGAATTCACCCAGATCGACTGCGAGACTTCGTTCCTGAGCGAGCAGGAAATCCGCGACATGTTCGAAGGCATGATACGGCTGGTGTTCAGGAACTGCCTGAATGTCGAGCTGCCGAACCCGTTCCCGGTAATGGACTACGCCACCGCGATGGGCCGGTACGGCTCCGACAAGCCGGACATGCGCGTCAAGCTGGCCTTCACCGACCTGACCGCGATCATGAAGGATGTCGATTTCAAGGTGTTTTCCGGCGCGGCCAACATGGAAGGCGGCCGCGTGGTGGGCTTGCGGGTGCCGGGCGGTGCCGCCATGCCGCGCTCCGAGATCGATGCCTACACCCAGTTCGTCGCCATCTACGGCGCCAGGGGCCTGGCCTACATCAAGGTCAACGAGATCGCCCTGGGGCGCGACGGCCTGCAATCGCCGATCGTCAAGAACCTGCACGACGCAGCGCTGGCGCAAATCGTGCTGCAAACCGGCGCCCAGGACGGCGACCTGATCTTCTTCGGCGCCGACAAGGCCAAAGTGGTGAACGACGCGATCGGCGCGCTGCGCGTGAAGATCGGCCATTCCGACTTCGGCAAGAGCCACGACCTGTTCGACGATGCATGGCGTCCGCTGTGGGTGGTGGATTTCCCGATGTTCGAATTCGATGAAGACAGCCAGCGCTGGACTGCCTGCCACCATCCGTTTACTGCTCCCAAGGATGGCCACGAGGATTACCTCGAAACCAATCCCGGCAAGTGCATCGCCAAGGCCTACGACATGGTCTTGAACGGCTGGGAGCTGGGCGGCGGTTCGATCCGTATCCACCGCGCCGAGGTGCAGAGCAAGGTGTTCCGCGCGCTGAAGATCGATGCCGAGGAAGCGCAGCTGAAGTTCGGCTTCCTGCTCGATGCGCTGCAATACGGAGCGCCGCCGCACGGCGGCCTGGCGTTCGGGCTGGATCGCCTGGTGACGATGATGACCGGCTCGGATTCGATCCGCGACGTCATCGCCTTTCCGAAAACCCAGCGCGCCCAGTGCCTGCTGACGCAGGCGCCGTCGGCAGTCGACGAGAAGCAGTTGAAGGAATTGCATATCCGCTTGCGCAATACGGAGGCGGTGGTCAAAGCGTAAGGATGGGGTTTTGATTCATAATGCAAGGCGCGGATTTCCGCGCCTTTTTTTATCCCGACACCCACCATCGCCATGACGCCAAAAATCCCCGAATCCGTGCTGGTCGTGATCCACACCAGCGCGCTGGAAGTGTTGCTGATCGAGCGCGCCGACCATCCGGGCTACTGGCAGTCGGTGACCGGCTCGAAGGACTTTGCCGATGAAGCGCTGGCCGATACCGCAGCGCGCGAAGTGGCGGAGGAAACCGGCATCCTGGTCTCGTCTGACTATCAGGCGGGATGGGCTTCGGCGGTGCCGCAGCGCCATCTGCGCGACTGGCAGTTATCGAACACGTATGAAATTTACCCGATCTGGCGCCATCGTTATGCGCCCGGCGTAACGCGCAACACCGAGCATGTGTTTAGCCTGCTGGTGCCGCGCCAGATACCGGTCAAACTGGCGCCGCGCGAGCATGTCCGCTACCGCTGGCTGCCCTACCGCGAAGCGGCCGACCAGTGCTTTTCGCCCTCGAATGCGGAAGCGATTTTGCAGTTGCCGTCGCATCTGGGTTAAATCTGTTTGCTTTAATCGAAATATGGCCAGTATTTTTCGTATTGCTTGTAATCAGTACGGAAATAATAGTATTTATTACTATACAGCATGCTGTATTTATCATGTACAAAGATTTTTTCGAACTGTAATTTTACCGAAGAAGATGCAAAGTGCCGCTGCAGCAGAGCGCCGGGTCGGCAGGCGGTAGAATATTCAGATGAAAATTCGTATCGCAACTTACAACATCCACAAGGGCGTGTCTTCCTTCGGCCGCCGCCCGCGCATTCTGGCGCTGAAGCAGGCGATTGATGCAATGGGCGCGGAACTGGTGTTTTTGCAGGAGGTCCAGGGCCGGCATGATTTGCATGCGGCGCGCCATGCGCAGTGGCCGAACCAGGGGCAGCACGCTTTTCTGGCCGGCAGCTCGCACCATTCCGCCTATGGCATGAATGCGGTGTATGACCACGGCCATCACGGCAATGCGCTGCTGAGCCGGTTCGGGATTGCCTTTTCGAGCAACCGCGATGTTTCCGACCATGCTTTTGAGCAACGTGGCATCCTGCATTGCGCGGTGCAGGCGCCGGCGGCAGAGGTGCATTGCTATGTGGTGCATCTGGGGCTGTTCGCCGCTGGGCGTAAACGCCAGACCGAGGGCCTGATCGAAACCATCGAGGCGTCGGCGCCGCCGGGTGCGCCGATCATCATTGCTGGCGATTTCAACGATTGGGGCAATCGCCTGAGCGCGGCGCTGCAGTCACGCCTGGGCGTGACGGAAGTATTCGACGACGGCGCGCCGAAGCTGCGGCTGAGCGATTTTCTGCGTCGCAATCGTCTGCCCAAGGCAATGCCGGCGCGTACCTTTCCGGCCGGCTTGCCGCTGCTGCGGCTGGACCGGATTTATGTGCGCGGCTTTGCGGTCGAAACGGCAGAGGTGCTGCATGGCGCGCTGTGGGCCAAGCTGTCGGACCATGCGCCGATTGTCGCCACGCTGCGGCTGACCTGAGCGCAGCCCATGCGAGCGGTCAACTTCACTTCTCAAAACACTGTCACGCTGCTGTATTGCGGCGCTGAATTTTTCCCGGCGCTGGTTGCGGCAATCGATGCGGCGGTGGCCGAGGTGTACCTGGAAACCTATATTTTCGATGACGATGGCACCGGCCGCACCGTCAAGGCGGCGCTCAAGCGGGCGGCCGCGCGCGGCTGCGCGGTCAATGTGATTTCCGACTGGCACGGTACCGGGCGCGTCGCGGTCGGCCTGCTGAGCGCCGAACTGCAGGCTGCCGGCATCAACCATCGCGCCTTCAATCCCTGGTTTCATCGCGGCGTGGCGCGCTCGCATCGCAAGATCTGCGTGGTGGACCGGGCCTGCGCCTTCGTCGGCGGCCTGAATGTGAATGACGATCTGCATGACGACAGCAATCCGCTGGTGACGCTGCCGGCGCCACGCTGGGACTTTGCAGTGCAGGTGCGCGGCCCGCTGGCGGACGTCATTCACGACGAGGCGCGGGCGCAGTGGGTGCGGCTGGGCAAGCTGCCGCTGATGGCGCGGCTGGAACTGTTTCAGGAGTTGCGTTCCACACGGTCGACCCGATCCGACCAGCCGGTGCTGGCCGGGCTGGTGGTGCGCGACAATTTGCGCAACCGCCGCACCATCCAGCGCGCCTACCTGCGGGCGCTGGGCGGCGCGCGCAAGCGGGTGCTGATGGCCAATCCGTATTTTGCCCCGGGGCGCAAGTTTCGCAGCGCGCTGGCGGCGGCCGCCGCGCGCGGGGTCGAGGTGACGCTGCTGATCGGGGTCGGCCAGTTCCGGCTGCAGGATTCGGTCGCGCATTCGTTTTATCCGAAACTATTGAAAAGCGGCATCAAGCTGGTCGAATACCGCAAGACCCAGCTGCATGCCAAGGTTGCGGTGGTGGACGACGACTGGGCCACGGTAGGTTCCAGCAATTGCGACGGCCTGAGCCTGTTCATCAACCACGAAGCCAATGTGGTGGTCAAGGATGCCGCCTTTGCGCGCCAGCTGCGGCGCCATATCGAGCAGGGAATTGCCGATGGAGTCAGCGTCCGCTTGTCCGACTATGTCAATATCCGCTGGTACAAGCGGGTCTGGTACGGCTTCACTTTCCTGGTCTATCGCAGCATCATGCGTATCGTCACCCTGGGCGATTATGCTTGAGTCGAAATCAGAATAGGGCGCGGCATGGCTGACAGCGTGCGGATCGATAAATTCCTGTGGGCGGCGCGCTTCTTCAAGACGCGCTCGCTGGCCACCGATGCGGTAACGGAAGGCCGGGTGCGCCTGAATGGCGCGCGCACCAAGCCGGCCCACGGCATCAAGGTGGGCGACACCTTTACCGCCAATAATGGCGCCACCGAATGGGAAGCCGTGGTGCTGGCGCTGTCCGAGGTGCGCGGCAGCGCGGTCCAGGCGCAGGCGCTGTACGCCGAAACCGAGGCCAGCTGCGCGCGTCGGGCGGCTGTGGCGGAGCAGCATAAGTACTTCCGCGAACCAACGATCGCCATCAAGGGTCGTCCGACCAAGCGCGACCGGCGTTTGCTGGATAAATCGGGTTTGTAAGCGGTCCCCGGCCCGGCCGAATGCGCATGTTTGTCTGGCGCCGGACGGCAATAGAATTGCGACTCTATATTTCTTGTTTGACTTTTATCTCGTGGTGATTAATAGTACGACCGTTCATATTATATTTGTGAATGGCAACTCGCCACATTTCTTACGCGGCTACTCCATTGAATATTGTAAATACGACACCAAAATCTCTGCGCAAGGGCGAACTGACCCGGGTTGCCATCCTCGATGTCGCGCTGAATTTAGCCAGCCGCGACGGACTGGAGGGCTTGACCATCGGTTTGCTGGCGGAAAAAATGCAAATGAGCAAGTCCGGCGTGTTTGCCCATTTCGGCTCGCGCGAGGATTTGCAGATCGAAGTGCTGAAGCTGTATCACAGCCATTTCGAGCAGGAAGTGTTTTACCCGAGCATGAAGGCGCCGCGCGGCTTGCCGCGGCTGGAAGCGATGTTTGCGCGCTGGGTCAAGCGCGTGACGGTCGAGATCGCCTCCGGCTGCATCTACATCAGCGGCGCGGTGGAATACGATGACCGCCCAGGTGCGATTCGCGATGCGCTGGTCGGCATGGTGCGCGCCTGGCAGGAAGCCCTGCTGCGCTGCGTGCGGCAGGCAGTCGAAATGGGCCATTTGCGCGCCGATACGAATCCGCAGCAAATGGTTTTCGAGATTTACGGCTTGATCCTTGCTCTGCATCACGATGCCCGTTTCCTGCGGGTGCCGGGCAGCGTCGAGCGGGCCCAGAGCAGTTTCGAACGATTGATTGCCAGTTATCGCACGCCGGCTGCCGATGCGGCTGCAGAATAAAAAACCACCGCGATATAAAGCAGCATAAAGCGGTTTAATTTGAACGTTGTCAGGAGAAAATAATGGGCCAATACACCGCTCCCTTGCGCGACATGCAATTCGTGCTGCACGAGTTGCTGCAGGTTGCAGATACGCTGAAGCAGTTGCCGAAACATGCGGAGATCGACGCCGATATCATCAACCAGGTGCTGGAAGAGGGCGGCAAGTTCACTTCCGAAGTGTTGTTCCCGTTAAACCACTCGGGCGACCGCGAGGGCTGCCATCACGACCAGGCCACCCACGCCGTGACTACGCCGAAGGGCTACAAGGAAGCGTACCGGCAATATATCGATGCCGGCTGGCCGGCCCTGTCCTGCGACCCGGAATACGGCGGCCAGGGCTTGCCAATAGTGCTCAACAACTCGTTCTACGAGATGATGAACTCGGCCAACCAGGCCTGGACCATGTACCCCGGCCTGTCGCACGGCGCTTACGAATGCCTGCTGGAGCACGGCACGCCGGAGCAGAAGGCGCTGTACTTACCGAAACTGGTTTCCGGCGAATGGACCGGCACCATGTGCCTGACCGAAGCGCATTGCGGCACCGATCTGGGCCTGCTGCGCTCGAAAGCCATACCAAACGATGCGCAGGCGGACGGCTCCTACAAGATTACCGGCAGCAAGATTTTCATCTCGGCCGGTGAACACGACGTCGCACCGAATATCCTGCATCTGGTGCTGGCACGCCTGCCGGACGCGCCGCAAGGCTCGAAAGGCATCTCGCTGTTCCTGGTGCCAAAATTCCTGCCGAATGCCGACGGCACGCTGGGCGTGCGCAATCCGATTGCATGCGGTGCGATTGAAGAGAAAATGGGCATACACGGCAATGCGACCTGCCAGATGAACCTGGACGGCGCTACCGGCTGGATCATCGGCGAGCCGCACAAGGGTCTGAACGCGATGTTCGTGTTCATGAACGCCGCCCGTCTGGGGGTCGGCATGCAGGGCCTGGGCCTGACCGAAGTCGCGTACCAGAATGCGCTGGTGTATGCGAAAGACCGGATCCAGATGCGCAGCCTGTCGGGCGTGAAAGCGCCGGACAAGCCGGCCGACCCGATCATCGTGCATCCCGATGTGCGCCGCATGCTGCTGACCGCAAAAGCCTACGCTGAAGGCGGCCGTGCTTTCTGCTCGTACGTCGCGCTGCAGATCGACCGCGAACTGAATCATCCGGATCAGGAGGTGCGCAAGGAAGCGGCCGACCAGGTTGCGCTGCTGACGCCGATCGTCAAGGCTTTCATTACCGACAACGCCTGGATTTCGACTTCGGAATGCCTGCAGGTCTACGGCGGCCACGGTTATATCGCCGAATGGGGCATGGAGCAGTATGTGCGCGACGCCCGCATCAACATGATCTACGAAGGCACCAACACCATCCAGTCGCTCGATTTGCTGGGGCGCAAAATCCTGCTGGACAACGGCGCCAAGCTGCGCAAGTTCGGCGCGCAAGTGCAGGCGTTCGTGGAAGCCAACGGCACCGACGAGGCGCTATCCGAATTCATCACGCCGCTGGCCGACCTGGGCGACAAGGTCACCAAGCTGACGATGGAAATCGGCATGAAGGCATTCCAGAACCCGGACGAAGTCGGCGCCGCAGCGGTGCCGTACCTGCGCGTTGTCGGGCACATGGTGTATGCGTACTTCTTCGCGCAGATGGCCAAGATTGCGCTGGAGAAGCAGGGTTCCGGCGATAGCTTCTACACCGCCAAGCTGGCCACCGCGCGCTTCTATTTCGCCCGTCTGCTGCCGGAAACCGCGATGCTGATCCGTCAGGCGCGCTCCGGTTCGGCCAGCCTGATGGCGCTCGAAGCGGATTTGTTCTAAAGATATACTGAATGGTGTATTTTGTGATATCGCAATAAATTCGTGCGTAAATTTCATGTTTTTATTGCATACCCAGCAGTAATTTAATCGTAGTGGAATGCATGCCACAGCTGGGTGTTTTTCGAAAAGGATACAATGATGTCAAATTTCATCGTCAAAAAAGTCGCGGTACTCGGTGCCGGCGTGATGGGCGCGCAAATCGCCGCCCATTGCATCAATGCCAAAGTGCCGGTGCTGCTGTTCGATCTGCCGGCCAAGGAGGGTCCGAAAAACGGCATCGTGCTGCGCGCGATCGAGAACCTGAAAAAACTCAGCCCGGCGCCGTTCGGCAACCAGGACGACGCTGCCTGCATCGAAGTCGCCAACTACGAGGACGATCTGGCGCTGCTGCAAGGCTGCGACCTGATCATCGAGGCGATCGCCGAACGGATGGACTGGAAACACGACCTGTATAACAAGGTGGCGCCGCACATTGCACCCGATGCGATCTTTGCCTCGAATACCTCCGGCCTGTCGATCACGGCGCTGTCCGAAGGCTTCAGCGCCGCATTAAAAGAACGTTTCTGCGGCGTGCATTTCTTCAATCCGCCGCGCTACATGCATCTGGTCGAGCTGATCCCGACCGTGGCCACCCGCCCTGAAATCATCGACCAGCTCGAAGGTTTCCTGACTACCGCGCTGGGCAAAGGCGTGGTGCGCGCCAAGGATACGCCGAACTTCATCGCCAACCGGGTCGGCGTGTTCGGCATGCTGGCGACCATGTACGAAGCGGAAAAATTCGGCCTGACGGTGGACGTGGTCGATGACCTGACCGGCAAAAAGCTGGGCCGCGCATCGTCCGGCACCTTCCGCACCGCCGACGTGGTCGGGCTCGACACCATGGGCCATGTGATCAAGACCATGCAGGACAATCTGGCCAGCGATCCGTTCTTTGCCGTCTACAAGACGCCGGAAGTGCTGGCCAAGCTGGTCGCAGCGGGTACATTGGGCCAGAAGAGCGGGGCCGGTTTCTACAAGAAGGTCGGCAAGGATATCCAACGGCTCGATTTTGCCAGCGGCAGCTATGTCGCCGGCGGCGCCAAGGCGGACGATCTGGTGGCCCGCATCCTGAAGGAAAAAGACCCGGTCAAGCGGATGCAGGCATTGCGCGCATCGAGCAACCCGCAAGCGCAATTCCTGTGGGCGATCTTCCGCGATGCGTTCCATTACATCGCCATCCACCTGGAATCGATTGCCGACAATGCGCGCGACATCGATTTCGCGATGCGCTGGGGCTTCGGCTGGAACGTCGGTCCGTTCGAGACCTGGCAAGCGTCCGGCTGGCAGCAAGTCGCCGCCTGGATCAAGGAAGACATCGATGCCGGCCATGCGCTCTGCGCTGCGCCGCTACCGGCTTGGGTGTTCGATGGTCGTGAGGGCGTGCATGCGCCGGAAGGCTCCTATTCGGCCGCCAGAAAGGTCAATGTCGCCCGTTCCACCTTGCCGGTATATGCGCGCCAGGCGTTCCGCGCACCGCTGGTCGGCGACGGCGCAGCCGACGGCCGCACCGCCGGCGTGACCGTATTCGAGGACGATTCGGTGCGGATCTGGCACCAGAACGACGATGTGCTGATCCTGTCGTTCAAGACCAAGATGCATGTGATCGGCGCCGGCGTCGTTGCCGGCATGACCCGCGCCATTGAAGAAGCCGAGAAGAATTTCAAGGGCTTGGTGATCTGGCATGCGGATGCGGCCGAAGGCGGCGCCTTTTCGGCCGGGGCCGACCTGCAGTCGATGCTGCCGCTGTTCATGTCGGGCGGCGTGAAAGCCATCGAGCCGGAAGTCGCCAAACTGCAAAACGCCCATCAGGCGCTGAAATACGCGAACGTGCCGGTGGTTGCTGCAGTTGCCGGCCTGGCGCTGGGCGGCGGTTGCGAACTGATGCTGCATGCAGCCAAGCGGGCCGCATCGATCGAATCCTACATCGGCTTGGTCGAAGTCGGCGTCGGCCTGATTCCCGCCGGCGGCGGCTTGAAGGAAGCGGCGGTGCGCGTTGCTGCCAGCGCCAGGGGCAACGACCTGCTGCAATTCCTGAAAGGCCCTTTCACCAATGCAGCGATGGCGAACGTCTCGAAGTCGGCACTGGAAGCGCAGAAAATGGGCTACCTGTCGGCGCACGACGTGATCGTCTTCAATCCGTATGAATTGCTGCACGTGGCCAAGGTCGAGGCGCGCGCGATGTTTGACGCCGGCTACCGTGCGCCATTGAAGGCGCAGGTGCCGGTGGCAGGCCGCTATGGCATGGCCACCATCATGGCGCAGCTGGTCAACATGCGCGACGGCGGCTTCATCTCGGCCCACGACTACAAGCTGGGCGCGATGATCGCTGAAATCGTCTGCGGCGGCGAAGTCGAGCAGGGCAGCATCGTCAACGAACAATGGCTGCTCGACCTGGAGCGCCGCGCGTTCATGGAACTGCTGAATCATCCCAAGACGCAAGAGCGGATCATGGGCATGATGCAGACCGGCAAGCCGGTTCGCAACTGATCAATACGTGTAATTGGATTAGGAGTACACAATGAGCAAACAACTTCAAGACGCTTACATCGTCGCCGCAACCCGTACCCCGATCGGCAAGGCGCCGCGCGGCATGTTCAGGAACACCCGTCCGGACGACCTGCTGGTGCGCGCGCTGCAAAGCGCGCTGCTGCAGGTGCCGAATCTCGACCCGGCGCTGATCGAGGACGCCATCGTCGGCTGCTCTTTCCCGGAAGCCGAACAGGGCGGCAACATGGCGCGCATGGCGGTATTGCTGGCCGGCCTGCCCAATACCATCGGCGGCGTCACCGTCAACCGTTTCTGCGCGTCCGGCATTACCGCGATTGCGATGGCGGCCGATCGCATCCGTGTCGGCCAGGCCGATGTGATGATCGCCGCCGGTGCGGAATCGATGTCGATGGTGCCGATGATGGGGCATCATCCGTCGATGAATATGAAAATTTTCAAGGACGAGAATATCGGCATGGCTTACGGCATGGGCCTGACTGCGGAGAAGGTCGCGCAGCAATGGAAAATCTCGCGCGAAGCGCAGGACCAGTTCGCGGTCGATTCGCACCGCAAGGCGATCGCGGCCCAGCAGGCCGGCTACTTCAACGATGAAATGACTGCGGTCGAAATCATCGAGCGTTTGCCGAACCTGGCTACCGGCCAGATCGACATAAAGACCCGCAGCGTCAGTCAGGATGAAGGCGCACGCGCCGATTCCACGCTGGAATCGCTGGCCAAGCTGAAGCCGGTGTTCGCAGCCAAGGGCACGGTGACTGCAGCCAACAGCTCGCAAATGTCGGACGGCGCCGGTGCGCTGATCCTGGTCAGCGAAAAAATCCTGAAGCAATTCAACCTGACGCCGCTGGCGCGCTTTGCCGCGTTCGCGGTCAAGGGCGTGCCGCCGGAAATCATGGGCATCGGCCCGAAATTCGCGATTCCGGCAGCCTGCCAGGCGGCCGGCATCACGCAGGACCAGATCGACTGGTTCGAGCTGAACGAAGCGTTCGCCGCCCAATCGCTGGCGGTGATCCAGGACATCGGCCTCGATCCGGCGAAGGTCAATCCGATGGGCGGCGCGATTGCGCTCGGTCATCCGCTCGGTGCCACCGGTGCGATCCGCGCCGCCACCACGATTCATGCAATGCGCCGCAACAAGCTGAAATACGGTATGGTGACAATGTGCGTCGGTACCGGCATGGGCGCGGCGGGAATTTTCGAACGGGTATAGTCGCCAGGATGACTGACTCAAGGGGCGCACCAGCATAAGCTGGTGCGCCTTTTTTTAATTTTTGGGAGACAAGATGGAGATTTTGACCGGCAACAACGCGGGTATCCTGACGATAGAATTCAATCGCCCGGACAAGAAGAATGCGATCACTGCCGCAATGTATCAAAGCATGGCAGATGCCTTGCAGGCTGCCGAAACCGACGATGCGGTGCGCGCGATCCTGTTCGTCGGTAAGCCGGAGATTTTTACCGCCGGTAACGACCTGGCGGATTTCGTGGCGAATCCGCCGCGCACCGAAACCAGTCCGGTGTTCCAGTTTCTGCGCCAGATCAGCCAGGCCGGCAAGCCGATCGTGGCGGCGGTATCCGGTGCTGCGGTCGGGATCGGCACCACCATGCTGATGCATTGCGACCTGGTGTATGCGGCCGATAACGCCCGCTTCTCGATGCCGTTCGCGCAACTCGGCCTGTGCCCGGAAGCCGCCTCCAGCCTGCTGTTGCCGCAGATTGTCGGCTATCAGCGCGCCGCCGAAAAATTGCTGCTGGGCGAAGCGTTTTCCGCTCAGGAAGCGTGCCAGATGGGCTTGGTCAATCGGGTCGTGGCGGCCGATCAGCTACTGGAGGTCGCACAGCAGCAGGCCGCCAAACTGGCCGCCTTGCCGGCTGCCTCGATCCGCCTGACCAAGCGCCTGATGAAGGGCCATCAGCAGGAGGCGATTGCAGCCAAAATAGCGGAGGAGGGGCAGCATTTCCGCGCTATGCTGTCTGCGCCGGAAGCGAAGGAGGCATTCAGCGCCTTTTTCGAGAAGCGCAAACCGGACTTTACGCAATTTTCCTGACGCATTCGGCGCAGCTATACGGGATTGAGGCAGTTGCCATCCAACTGATCCGCCGCCTGCAGCAAGGATTGCGCTGCGCGCCCCTATGCCAGCAGTTTGCTCAATAGCGGCCGGCTATGGCTGGTGTGTTGTGCCGTTCCAAAGACCGTGCTGTATTTGCGAACGCTGGAATTATCATGGTTCATCGGAGGTCTCAAGCAATAAAGCGGACGGCTCGGCTTTAAATGCAAATCAGCGCGTTGGAATTTGCATATACTTGATACATCGAAGCAGGAATCGGCATCAAGACGCTTCGTGTGAAACAGGCGCGCGCGGATTCGTTGCCGGCTGCTGACGGTCACCATTTGGAGTTAACTGAAAATAGTTTTTTTGACGAAGCGGAGAATAAAAATGTCATTGAAGAATTTGATGGTTCACCTGGACCAAAGCAAACGCACTGCATCAAGACTGGAATTGGCGGTATCGCTGGCGCGCCAGCATCAAGCGCGGCTGGTTGGCGTGTTTGGACAGCTGGCCCCGTCGCAAACGGTGGGCATGGTTTCGACCTGGCCTACTCCGGCATACACCGAAGCTGCCGAGGCCAGCAAGGCAGCGTTTGAGAAAGCCGCTGCCGGCCTGCCGCAGGCCGAATGGCACGATATCAACCGCGGCAGCGAAACTGAAGTGCTGCACCATATTACCGACCTGGCGCGCCATGCCGACCTGGTCGTAATGGGCCAGCACGACGAAATGGCCAAGTCCTATGCGCCGGCTGATCTGGTTGAGGAAGTGGCCCTCAATTCCGGCCGGCCAGTCCTGATCCTGCCCTACGTCGGCACTTTCGCCGAAGTGGCCAAGCACCCGCTGATCGCCTGGAGCAATTCGCGCGAGGCGGCCCGTGCGCTCTGCGACGCCCTGTTGCTGATCGAAGGCTGCGATAAGGCCACAGTACTGTCGTTCTCCGTCACCGCTGAAGAGGCGCGCAACAACTGCGATGCAGTAATCCGCCATCTTGCCTGCCACGGCATCCAGGCCGACTCCGAAACCATGCTGGCCACCGAGATCGGCATCATGGACATGCTGCTTAACAGGGCCGCTGACCTCGGATCCGACCTGCTGGTCATGGGTGCTCAAGGCCATATCGGGCTGCCGTTTGTCAGTCGCGGCGCCGGCACCCGCTACATACTTCGGCACATGACAGTGCCGGTTCTGATGTCGAACTAAGACCTGCTGCGAAGAGTCTTCCGGCCCCGCGTGTCTGATGCGTGGCAGAAGGCCGCCGGGAAATGCCGGGGCCTTCTGCGCGGGCGGCTATGACATGCAGTATGCGCACTTGGCACCAGACCATGTGCAAGAGGCGGTGAAGTTGAATCCGCTATCGGGATTAAACGGAGGTTGACACCTGGTTGACAGTGCCAGAAATGACAAAGGGCTTACATTTCTGTAAGCCCTTGTTTTTTTGCTGCTAATACTTGGTGGCCCGGGGCGGAATCGAACCACCGACACAAGGATTTTCAATCCTCTGCTCTACCGACTGAGCTACCAGGCCAAGGAGGCGAATTATAGCAAAGGAATTTTCAATATGCAAAGCGGATCGGTAATTTTCTTTTTCATGCAGCCGTTATAATGCGGTCATGAATACTTCATCTTCATTTTCAGTGACTACCTGTTCCACGTTTGCGGTCCAGAGTGATGTTTGTGTCGTCGGTAATGGCGTCATCGGCAAGGTGACTGCGCTGGGTTTTGCCCAGGCAGGTTTGAACGTTACGCTGCTTAGTCCCGCAGCGGCGCCATCCCGGGATGCATCTGCTTTGACGCAGGGGTGGGATGCGCGGGTGTATGCACTGAACCATGTTGCGCATGCATTGCTGTCTTCGCTCAAGGCGTGGGATGCGCTGGATGCGGCGCGTGTCGCGACGGTGGATGAAATGGTGGTACAAGGCGATGGCGGCGAGCATTCCGGCGTGCTCGGCTTTGATGCGTATGGCGCGCAGGTCGGTGCGCTGGCGTGGATTGTCGAAGATCGCAATCTGAATGCGGCGTTGGATACGGCGCTGAAATTCGCGCCCAGAGTGCGCTCGGTGCAGGGGCGTGCAACTGCATTGTGCAGCAATGGCGACGCTGCCGCCATCACGCTGGAAAACGGCGGAACGCTGCGTGCAGCGCTGGTGGTGGGAGCAGATGGCGGGCAGTCCTGGGTCCGCAATCAGTGTGATATCGGGATTGATTACCGCTCGTACGGACAACGCGGCGTGGTGACCAATTTTGAGTGCGATAAACTGCATCATGGAGTTGCCTATCAGTGGTTTACTGCTACCGAAGGGATCGTGGCCTTGCTGCCGCTGCCGGGCCAGCGCGTGTCGCTGGTCTGGTCGGCGCCGGAGGCGCTGGCGGAGACCTTGATGCGCGAGTCGCCGGCCCAGATCGCGGTGCGCTTGCAAGCGTTCTGCGGCGAGCAGCTGGGATTGTTGCGCCCGGTGCAGCCGGAGGAAGTGAAGGCATTTCCGTTGGCACTGATTCGCCCGCATGCGATTGTTGCTCCACGCGTGGCCTTGGTCGGCGATGCCGCACACGTGGTGCATCCGCTGGCGGGGCACGGAATGAATCTGGGTTTTGCGGACGTTGCCGTGCTGCTGGAGGCGATCGCAACGCGCGAAGCGCATCGCGACTGCGGCGACGCGCGGGTGTTGGCGCGTTATGCGCGCGGCCGCAAGGAAGACACCCTGTTGATGCAATTCGCGACCGATAGTCTGGCGCGGCTTTTTGCGACCGAGCTTGCGCCGGTGCGCATGGTTCTGAATGCCGGATTGAACTTGATCGACAGGATCCCTGTCATAAAGCGGTATTTGATCTCGCATGCTTTGGGCAGCAAATAATAAATTCAGATATTCAGGCGGTGTTTCTGCCATAACAAAATCAATTCGGAGTAAAGAAATGCAGAAATTGGCACTTGCAGCGATGCTGGCATTATTCTCGGCGTGGGCTGTGGCTGAAACCGGCCAGGAGCTGGCGGTAAAGAAGATGATCGAGCCGCGTCTCGGGCCGGACGCGAAAGTCGATTCGGTGACCAAGACGCCTTATTCGGGCTTGTATGAAGTCCGTGTCGGCAGCGATATTCTGTACACCGACGAGAAGGCCAAGTATCTTTTCATCGGCCGCATTGTGGACACCAAGACCTACCAGGATTACACCAAGGCGCGGGTTGACGAAGTCAGCAGGATCAAGTTCGCCGACCTGCCGCTGGCTTCCGCGATGAAGGTGGTCAAGGGCAATGGCAAGCGCGTGATTGCGGTGTTCGAGGACCCGAATTGCGGCTATTGCAAGCGCTTCGACAAAACCTTGCAAGGGATCGACAACATCACGGTCTACACTTTCCTCTACAACATCCTGTCGGAGGATTCGGTTGCAAAAGGGCGCGACATCTGGTGCAGCGCGGATCGCTCCAAGGCATGGGATGACTGGATGCTCAATGGCAAAGTGGCGCCCGCCGCGGCCGCCAGCTGTACCACTCCGCACGAGAAAGTGCTGGAACTGGGCAAGAAGCTGAAGGTGACCGGCACACCGACCATTTTCTTTGCCGACGGTACGCGCATTCCCGGCGCCATCGATGCGCGGGGGCTGGAAGCCAAGCTGGCCACGATCAAGTAAGCACCATTGGACTTGTTATTCATAACGCGATGCCGCATTCACCATGCGGCATTTTTTTATCAGCATCCCCGTTAGTTTTTTACCAGCATCCCCGTTACACTATCGGCCTGACCAACTCACTCAATCTGGTGCCGGCGCATCCCGATTCCTGCCATGAATACCCATTTTCTGAATAAGCGCTTTGCGCACGTGCTCGGCTTTGCCGGCCTGATTCCTTTCGTGCTGCTGATGCTGGCCAGCTGGACCGTGCATCCGGACTGGATCGGGGTGTTCATGCGCGGGCAACTCGCATACAGCATTGCGATTCTGTCTTTCCTCGGCGGCATACACTGGGGCGGTGCGCTGGTGTCTGATCATCTGTCGATAGAACAGACCAAAAAATATTATTGTGGGGCATGGTGCCGGCGATTATTTCGCTGTTTGCCACCACAGTCGGTGGCTTCGGCTTTGCGGTGCTGATGGCGGGTTTCATCGGTGCCTATCAGGTCGATAGGCATGTATTTGGCTGGTATGGCTTGCCGCAATGGTTCCTGCGCATGCGTTTTATCCTGACCTGTGCGGTGGTGGTGTTGCTGGCATTGACAGTCATTGCCGGTAATGTACGGGGGTGACATGAAGGTCGAGAAAAAAAACGCTGTTAGTTACCGGATTATCCCAAGCGATCCGGCCGCGCACCTTTTTTCCGTGGTCCTGACGGTGCCGGCACCGGATGTGTCGGGTCAGGTTCTGAGTTTGCCGGCCTGGATTCCGGGCAGCTACATGCTGCGCGAATTCGCCCGCAACATCGTGCAGATTCGGGCCGAGGCCGGCGGCAAGAAAGTGGCGCTGCGCAAGCTGGACAAGCACAGCTGGCAAGCGGCCGTGTGCAACGGCCCGTTAACTGTGCAGTATGAAGTGTATGCATGGGACCAGTCGGTGCGCGCCGCCCATCTGGATCAGACCCACGGCTTTTTCAACGGCAGCAGCATGTTCCTGCGCGTGGCCGGGCAAGAGGACGCGCAGCACGTGGTCGAGATTCGTCGCCCCGACGGCGACGCCTATCAGGACTGGCGGGTGGCAACCAGCCTGCCGGAACTGGGCGCGCAGCGTTACGGCTTCGGCAGCTATGCGGCCGACGACTACGATGCGCTGATCGATCATCCGGTCGAGATGGGGAATTTCGCGCTGGCCAGCTTCAAGGCGCACGGCGTGCCGCACGACATCGTCGTCAGCGGCCAGGTGCCGAACCTGGATTTGGCGCGGCTGGCCGCCGATCTGAAGAAAATCTGCGCGGCGCAGATCGCGCTGTTCGAACCCGAGCGTCGTCGCGCGCCGATGCAGCGCTACGTATTCCTGACGATGGCGGTGGGCGATGGCTACGGCGGGCTGGAGCATCGCGCATCGACCGCCCTGATCTGCGCTCGCGCGGATTTGCCGAGCACCGCCGCGCCGCAGGAGATGAGTGATGGCTACCGCGCCTTTCTCGGCTTGTGCAGTCATGAGTACTTCCACACCTGGAACGTCAAGCGCATCAAGCCGGCCGCGTTTGCGCCGTATGATTTGCAGGTGGAGAACTACACCTCGCTGCTGTGGCTGTTCGAGGGCTTCACCAGTTATTACGACGACCTGATGCTGCTGCGCAGCGGCTTGATCGACCAGGCAGCGTATTTCAAACTGGTGGCGAAGACCCTCAACAGCGTGCTGCGCGGCAGCGGCCGCAGCAAGCAAAGCGTGGCAGAATCCAGTTTCGACGCCTGGACCAAGTACTACCGCCAAGATGAAAACGCGCCGAACGCGATCGTCAGCTATTACACCAAAGGCGCCCTGATCGCGCTGGCGCTGGACTTGACCATCCGCGCCGAAACCAGAGGAAAAACATCGCTGGACGACGTGATGCGCGCGCTGTGGCAGCGCTACGGACGGGATTTTTATGCGCACGGCAAACAGGCCGGCAAGCTGACCGGAATTTCCGAGCAGGAGGCCGAAGCGCTGTTTGACGAAGTCAGCGGCCTCAAGTTGAAGCGTTTCTTCGACCGTTATGTGCGCGGCACCGAGGATCTGCCGCTGGAGAAACTGCTGGCGCCGTTCGGCGTGTACCTGGCCGACGGGCGCCAGAAGGGCAAGCCGGATCTCGGCTTGCGCGGCGTGCGCAATGGCAGTTTCTGCAAGGTCGCCAATGTGCATGAAGGCGGCGCGGCGCATCAGGGCGGGGTGTCGGCCGGAGACCTGCTGCTGGCGCTGGACGGCTTGCGGGTGACGGCGACCAATCTGGATGCGCTGCTGGCGCGCTACCGGGTCGGCGATGCGGTAGCGCTGCATGCGTACCGCGGCGATGTGCTGATGGCGTTCGAGCTCACGCTGGCCAGCGATTCGGTGCCGCAGTGGTCGCTGCAAGCCGAGGCCAAGCCGCAAGCGAGCGTGCGTAAGCGCGCGGCGTGGCTGCAAGGGACTGCCGATTGAGTTGGATGTGGGTGGGGTATTTTTAAAACCCGCCATTTCCATGCGGTATTGCATGGTTTTTTTGCCATACTGCCCCGTATGATGGGGCGGCGGCTATTGCGGCCCGGCCAGCGTGCGCAGCTGGAATTTGTAGTCGGCGTTGAACAGGAATGTTTCGGAGAACTCCAGCACCCGGCTGTCAGCGCGCAGCAGGCGGGCCGGTTTCGGGAACGGCGCGACGCGCCTGAGGCTGGCCAGCGCTACCCGCGAGGCCTCGTTGTCGCGCGAACGCTGCACCACCGCCTTGCTCAGACGGCCGTCGGCATCGATGCCGATGTTGACGACCACGATGGCCGGCAGCATCGGCGGCAACTGGCCGCTGAAAACGGCGTCGGCGTTGCCGGCCAGGATGTGCTGCGCGATTGCATTCTTGTAGGCATCCAGGCTGCGGGCATCGGATTCCGCCCCCGGCGCGGCGGCACCCGTCGGGCGCGGCGTTGCACCCGGCATGATGCTGCAACCGAACAGCAGGGTAGCGGCAGCGGTAATGGCTGCGGTTTTCAGCGGATGCATGGCGTTTTCCTTCCCAATGCGCTGCAGCGGCAGATCAGGCGAACAGACGCCTTAATTCTACGCCTGGTTCGGGTGCGCGCATGAAGGCTTCTCCGACCAGGAATGCATGCACATCGGCATCGCGCATGCGCTTGACGTCGTCCGGGGTGTGGATCGCGGATTCGGTAATCACCAGCTTGCCGGGCGGTATCCGCGGCAGCAGGTCGAGCGTGGTCTGCAGCGAAGTCTCGAAAGTGCGCAGATTGCGATTGTTGACGCCGAGCAGATTGGTCTTCAGCTTGAGCGCTGCATCCAGTTCGATGCCGTTGTGAACTTCCACCAGCACGTCCATTCCGAGCTCCTGCGCACAGGCTTCCAGCTCCGCCATCAAGCCGTGATCGAGCGCCGCCACGATCAGCAGAATCGCATCCGCGCCCCACGAGCGCGCCTCGTAAACCTGATACGGGTCGATCATGAAATCCTTGCGCAGGGCCGGCAGTGCGCAGGCGGCCCGCGCTGCCTTCAGATAATCGGGCGATCCCTGGAAAAATTGCACATCGGTCAGCACCGACAGGCAGGCCGCGCCGTGTGCCGCATAGCTGACGGCAATCTGATCCGGATGGAAATCGGCCCGGATCACACCCTTGGAGGGCGATGCTTTCTTGACTTCGGCGATCACGCCGGCATGACCGGCAGCGATTTTACCGCGCAGGCCGGCTTCGAAACCACGCAAATCGCTGCGTGCGGCGGCATCGGATTCGACCTCGCGCCGCAGGCTGGCCAGTGCGCGGTATTTCTTGGCGGCGGCAACTTCATCGGCCTTGACCGCCAGAATTTTGTTCAAAATATCGGACATAATCGATTGACTCGTTTTCTCGCTGTCTTTATTTCGCGATGTTGAATGGAGTATGGTTAAAAACAGCCAATTCTCCATTTGTATTTATGCGGATAATAAAAATACATGATGCAGTATATTTTTTTGGCAGGCGGCCGGGAAATTATGCCGCAGCGCCCAATTGCTGCGTCACCGCGACGAACTGGTCGAGCTTCCTGCGCGCTGCGCCGGATGCCATCGCAGCGCGGGCCAGTTGCAGGCCGTCCCCGATCGAGGCGGCGACGCCGGCCGCATACAGCGCGGTGCCGGCGTTTAGGGCGACGATGTCGGCCACTGCGCCGGGCCGGTTGTCCAGCGCCTCGAAGATTTTCTGCTTCGATTCGGCCGCATTCGCGACTTTCAGGTTGCGGCTGGCGATCATTGGCAGGCCGAAGTCTTCCGGATGGATTTCGTATTCGCGAATTTCGCCGGCTATCAGTTCGCCCACCATGGTGGCTGCGCCGAGCGAGACCTCGTCCATGTTGTCGCGGCCCCAGACCACGACTGCGCGCTGCGCGCCCAAGCGCTGCAGCACCCGCACCTGAATTCCGACCAGATCCGGGTGAAACACGCCCATCAGGATGTTCGGCGCGCTGGCCGGGTTGGTCAGCGGTCCCAGGATGTTGAAAATCGTGCGCACTCCCAGTTCCTTGCGCACCGGCGCCGCATGCTTCATCGCCGCATGATGGTTCGGCGCATACATGAAGCCGATGCCGGTTTGCGCGATCGATTGCGCAATCTGTTCCGGTGTCAGGTTCAGGTTTACGCCCAGCGCTTCAATCACATCGGCGCTGCCGGAGGACGACGACACGCTGCGCCCGCCATGCTTGGCCACGCGGGCGCCGGCGGCGGCCGCGACGAACATCGCGGCGGTCGAAATGTTGAAGGTATGCGCGCCGTCGCCGCCGGTGCCGACGATGTCGAGCAGATTGGTGGTGTCGGCCATCGGCACCTTGGTGGAAAATTCGCGCATCACCTGGGCGGCGGCGGTGATCTCGCCGATGCTTTCCTTCTTCACGCGCAAGCCGATCGTCAGCGCGGCAATCATCACCGGCGACATCTCGCCGCGCATGATGGTGCGGAACAGCGACAGCATTTCGTCGTGGAAAATTTCGCGGTGTTCGATGCAGCGCAACAGCGCTTCTTGTGGAGTGATCGGCATTATGATTTTCCTTGAATGAAGTTGCGCAGCAAGGCGTGGCCGTGCTCGGAGAGGATGGATTCGGGGTGGAACTGCACGCCCTGGATGTCAAAGGTTTTGTGGCGCACGCCCATGATTTCGCCGTCGTCGGTCCAGGCGGTGACTTCCAGGCAGTCCGGCAGGGTGGCGCGTTCGATCGCCAGCGAGTGATAACGGGTCACTGTGAACGGGCTGGGCAGGCCGTGGAACACGCCGACGCCGGTGTGCGCGATCAGCGAAGTCTTGCCGTGCATGACCTGTTTGGCGCGCACCACCTTGCCGCCGAAAGCGGCACCGATGCTCTGGTGGCCGAGGCAGACGCCGAGAATCGGCAACTGGCCGGCAAAGTGCTGCAGCAGCGGTACCGAAATCCCCGCTTCGGCCGGCGTGCACGGCCCGGGCGAGATGCAGATGCGGTCCGGTTGCAGCGCTGTGATGTCCTCCAGCGTGATTTCGTCGTTGCGGAAGGTGCGTACGTCTTCGCCCAGTTCGCCGAAATACTGCACCAGGTTGTAGGTGAATGAATCGTAATTGTCGATCATCAGCAGCATGTCAAATCTCCCCGTCCAGGCCGTCCTGCACTTGTTCGGCGGCGCGCATGATCGCGCGCGCCTTGTTTTCGGTCTCCTGCCATTCGGATTCCGGCACCGAATCGGCGACGATGCCGGCCCCGGCTTGTGAGTACAGCATGCCGTCCTTCAGGATCCCGGTGCGGATTGCGATCGCGACATCCATTTCGCCGCCGAAACTCAGGTAGCCGCAGGCGCCGCCGTAGATGCCGCGCTTGACCGGCTCCACCTCGTCGATGATTTCCATCGCCCGCACTTTCGGCGCGCCCGACAGGGTGCCGGCCGGGAAGGTGGCCTTCAGCACGTCCAGATTCGACAGGCCGGGTTTGAGCAAGCCTTCGACGTTCGAGACGATGTGCTGTACATGCGAATATTTTTCGATCGCCAGCTTGTCGGTGACATGGACGCTGCCGGTTTCGGCGATGCGGCCGATATCGTTGCGCGCCAGGTCGATCAGCATCACGTGTTCCGAGACTTCCTTCGGATCGGCCAGCAATTCTTTCGCCAGCGCCGCATCGCTTTCCTGGGTGGCGCCGCGCGGACGGGTGCCGGCCAACGGTCTAATCGTGATTTTCCGCAGATCGGCGCTGAGATTTTCGTTGCGCACCAAAATCTCCGGCGACGAGCCGATGATCTGCATGTCGCCGAAGTTGTAGAAATACATGTAAGGTGACGGATTCAACGCGCGCAGCGCGCGGTACAGCGACAGCGGCGAATCGACATATGGCTTCTTCAGGCGCTGGCCGATCACCACCTGCATGCAGTCGCCGGCGGCGATGTACTCCTTGCATTTCAGCACTGCCTTGAAGAAATCCTCTTTGGCGAATTCGCGGATGGTTTCGGTGCGCACGCTGCTGCTGGTGACCGGTACATCGACCGGGCGGCGCAGTAGGCTGCGCAAATCCTTCAGGCGCTGGCGGGCCCGGTTGTAGGCTTCCGGTTTGGTCGGATCTGCATACACGATCAGGTACAGCTTGCCGGACAGGTTGTCGATCACCGCTAGTTCTTCGGTCAGCAGCAGCTGGATGTCCGGCAGGCCGAGGTCGTCTTGCGGCGCGCTGTGGGCCAGGCGCGGCTCCATGTAGCGCACCGCATCGTAGCCGAAATATCCGGCCAGGCCGCCGCAAAAGCGCGGCATGCCGGGCCGTAGCGCAACCTTGAAGCGGGACTGGAATTGGGCGATGAAGTCGAGCGGATTGCCGTCATGGGTTTCGATGACAGCGCCATCCCTGAGCACTTCGGTGCGCATGCCGGTGGCGCGCAACAGGGTATTGGCCGGCAAGCCGATAAATGAATAGCGGCCGAAACGCTCGCCGCCGACCACGGATTCGAGCAGGAACGAATTCTTGCCGACATTGTTTTGTTGCGCCAGCTTGAGGTATAGCGAGAGCGGCGTTTCCAGATCGGCCAGCGCCTCGGCAATCAGCGGGATACGGTTGTAGCCTTGAGCGGCCAGTGAATTGAATTCAAGCTCGGTCATGTCGATTCTCCAGGGCGCTATCGGTGAATGGCGCGCCCATATATTGTCTAGTCTATAAAACGTGGCTGTTCGCATAGGGACGGACAGCGGCAGATCGGGAATTATGCAGTCCAGGATTGCCAGCGTCGCCAAAGCCAGGCCTCAATCGAGCCGGTTTGGGTGGCGGTACGTTTATTGACGAAAAACATGACGTTATGGAATGGCGGCAGTTGAGAGTTGTTGTGTTGCGTGTTGCGCTGAAATCAAATGCGCTGCCTCAAGCAACGTTTCAACTATACCATCCGAATCGACGCCTTGTATAGGCTGCCCGTGATTGTAGCCATACGGCACATTCAAGACCCGGCAACCGGCCGCGCGCGCGGCTTGCGCATCGTTGGAAGAGTCGCCGATC
Organism: Herminiimonas sp. CN; assembly: GCF_000622895.1. Classification (GTDB taxonomy): domain Bacteria; phylum Pseudomonadota; class Gammaproteobacteria; order Burkholderiales; family Burkholderiaceae_D; genus AVCC01. The sequence continues at coordinate 4,013 of NZ_AVCC01000031.1, read as the reverse complement.
GCCACCACTTGCTGCGGCTCCATGGCGAAATCGGCGAAAACCTGCAGCAGGGGAGCCGGATCCGGTTTCTTTCTGGCGAAGGAGTCCCCGCCGTAAATCACTTCAAAATAACCGTGCAAGCGGTTATTTTCTAGTAGCGGCAGGGCAAAGGCCAGCGGTTTGTTGGTGACGCAAGCCAGCCGGATGCCATCGCTGCGCAATTTATCCAGACCGGCGACAACGCCCGGATACAGGCTGCTGTAGTCGCCGTTGATGGCTAGATAGTGGCGTTGATAGGACCCCAGCGCCGCTTCGAAATGGCGTTCGGCCGCATGCGCGTCGAAATCGACCGCCAGCACCCGCCGGATCAGGTTTTCCGTACCCTTGCCGACAAACTCCTTGATGCTGCCGATGCCCAGTGGCGCCAGCGCGAGTTCTGCGCGCATGCGATTGATGGCGACATGGAAATCCGGCGCGGTATCGAGCATGGTGCCGTCGAGGTCGATGATGGCGGCCCGGATGTCGCCAAATAGCGAGGCGTTTACGGTTTTCATACGGCGGCCAGTGCGCCGCGCATCGCATCGATTACGGCCTTGTAGTCGGGTTGGCTGAAGATGGCAGAGCCGGCGACGAAGGTGTTCGCGCCGGCCCTGGCCGCCGCAGCGATGTTGTCGACCTTGATGCCGCCGTCGACTTCCAGCAGGATTTCACGTCCCGGATTGCGTGCCAGGTAGGCATCGATGCGGCGGCGAACTTCGGCGATCTTCTGCAGCGCTTCCGGAATGAAGGATTGACCGCCGAAGCCGGGATTGACCGACATGATTAAAATGATGTCGATCTTGTCCATCACGTGATCCAGATAATGCAAGGGCGTGGCTGGATTGAATACCAGGCCGGCCTTGCAGCCGTTGTCGCGGATTAATTGCAGGGTGCGGTCGATGTGTTCGGATGCTTCCGGGTGAAACGTGATGATGTTTGCGCCGGCCTTGGCAAAATCGGGCACGATGCGATCCACCGGCTTGACCATCAGGTGCACATCGATCAGCGCCGTCACATGCGGGCGAATCGCCTGGCAGACCAGCGGGCCAATCGTCAGATTGGGAACATAATGGTTGTCCATCACGTCGAAGTGGACGATGTCGGCACCAGAGGCGATGACGTTGCGCACTTCCTCGCCCAAACGGGCAAAGTCGGCGGAGAGGATGCTGGGGGCGATGCGGTAAGTAGGCATGACGATATATTTTGGAAAAGACCTGTTATTTTACCTCTTGGCACTTCGGCATGCCTTGCGCCATAGTCTGTTTTGGTGTGCAATGACCTGTCGGCAAGGCAGCCGCTTGCTTGCACCATTTATATAAGCTCTTACCGATTACACTCAAGGAATTACCATGGCAGCTTATGAATTCACCGTTATAGTGAGCACCCAGTATCTCGCGGAACAGTCGGAGCCGGACCGCGCCAGTTATGTGTTCGCTTATGCGATTACTATCAAGAATACAGGCCAGGTCGCGGCGCAACTGATTTCGCGGCATTGGGTCATCACTGACGGTAATAATCATGTACAGCAAGTGCGCGGCCTCGGCGTGGTTGGCCACCAGCCGTTGCTGGCGCCCGGAGAGCAGTTCGAATATACCAGCGGCACCTCGCTTGCCACGCCGCAGGGCTCGATGACCGGCGAGTACTTTTGCGTGGCCGAAGACGGTGAGCAGTTCGAGGTCAAAATACCGGAATTCGTTCTGTCCCTGCCCCGCACTTTGCATTGATTCAGCGTGTTTGGTCTTTTTTGTCTGCCGGCCTGTTTGGCGTAGGTGGTGGCGGTCTACGACCTGAAAACATCGTCCACCAGACAATGAATACCATTATCAGCATCGCGCAGCCTGCCTCAACTAATAGTAGCCACATCGCACACTCTCTTCCAATGTTATTCGATCGTTTCAGTTTACTGGCAAAAGCAATTCTTGTTGCATTTGCAATCAGTGCTTGCACCACGCCACAGCAGACCCAGCCACCCATCAAGCCTGGCGTGCCGCCGCTCAAGCCGGTGGAAAGGCCGCAGGAGATACTCAAGCCGACCACTTTTTCCGCTTTATCCGGTTGGGAGCAGGATGACTTGGGGCAGGCATGGCCAGCGTTCCTGACCTCTTGCCAAGTATTGATTAAAAAGGAAGACTGGCGCGAACCATGCACAATTGCGCACGACGTGGATACTGCGGACGCCAAGGCGATACGCACGTTTTTTGAGGCGTTCTTTGTGCCATATCAGGTTTTGAATCCCGACGGCAGCGAACAGGGCCTGGTGACCGGTTATTACGAACCGTTATTGCGCGGTTCGCGCAAACGCGGCGGCCCTTATCAGACGCCGTTATATCGGGTGCCGGACGATCTGCTGACGATCGAACTGGCGGGCGTATATCCGGAGCTCAAGGGCATGCGTTTGCGCGGACGCCTTGCCGGCAATAAGGTGCTTCCTTACCCTGCGCGCGCCGAATTGCTGCAATCTGCTGCATTGCATGGGAAGGAGTTGTTTTGGGTGGACGATGCGGTCGAGGCTTTTTTCCTCCAGGTGCAGGGCTCCGGGCGCGTCCAATTGATGGATGAAAAGGAGACGGTGCGCGTCGCGTATGCCGAGCAGAACGGGTATCCGTATAGGTCGATTGGCAAGTATCTGGTCGATAAGGGCGAGTTGACGCTGGCGCAGGCTTCCGCCCAAGGCATCAAGACTTGGGTCGCAGCCAATCCATCACGCAAAACGGAGTTGTTCAATGTCAATCCAAGCTATGTTTTCTTCCGCGAAGAAAAATTGCTTGACCCAAAAGTTGGGCCAAAAGGGGCGATGGGCTTACCGCTGACTCCGCAACGCTCGATTGCCGTAGATGCGCAATTCATCCCCATGGGGGCACCAGTTTTTTTGGCGACAACACAACCGAATAGTGAAATCGTGCTGCAGCGTCTGATGCTGGCCCAGGACACCGGGGGCGCAATCAAGAGCCCGGTGCGAGCCGATTTTTTCTGGGGTTTCGGTGCGGAAGCGGGCGAAAAAGCCGGGCGCATGAAGCAACGTGGAATGATGTGGGTGTTGTTGCCGAAATTATCGGTCAAGTTGTCGGAGCGCTAAAATCACTTTAAACATCGGTTTTCTGAGATTCAATTGGAATCTCAGCAGATAAAATGTATATCAATTTTGCATTAGATCAACGCGTTTTGTTATGCAAAGATGGGTTGCTAATTGGCTGCTTACGTACGCGATATGGTCACGGTAATAAACTTTTTAATTTCATCTAAGGGGACGATATGTCTTATGAAAATATTCTCGTTGAAATGCATGGCAAAGTGGGCTTAATCCGCTTAAATAGGCCGAAGGCATTGAATGCGCTAAATGATCAGTTGATGGATGAGCTTGGCGAAGCATTACTGAAATTTGATGCTGACGAAAATGTGGGATGCATCGTTCTTACCGGCAGCGAGAAGGCATTCGCAGCAGGTGCCGATATTGTGGCGATGTCAAATTACACGTATATGGACGTCTACAAAGGAGATTACATTACGCGAAACTGGGAGCAAATTCGGCGGATACGCAAACCGGTGATTGCCGCCGTGGCAGGGTACGCGCTGGGCGGTGGATGTGAGTTGGCAATGATGTGTGATTTCATCGTTGCAGCGGATACAGCCAAATTCGGACAGCCGGAAATCAAGCTTGGCACTATGCCTGGTGCTGGCGGTACGCAGCGTCTGCCGCGTGCAGTGTCCAAGTCTAAAGCTATGGATATGTGCTTGACTGCACGCATGATGGATGCGGCTGAGGCCGAGCGGGCAGGATTGGTTTCACGCATTGTGGCAGCCGATAAACTGATGGAAGAAACATTGGCAGCGGCTGCAGCGATTGCTTCCATGTCTTTGCCTGTTGTCATGATGATCAAGGAGTCGGTCAATCGTGCCTATGAATCGTCGCTTGCAGACGGTATTCAATACGAGCGCCGAATGTTTCACAGCACGTTCGCCACGTCCGATCAAAAGGAAGGCATGCAAGCGTTTTT
>NZ_AVCC01000030.1 GCF_000622895.1 Herminiimonas sp. CN | reverse complement strand
TTTTTTTATTGCTGCCGGCAGCTGACGCACATGCGTTTGAAGATCATTCGAAGCGCACCGCTGCCGTGCCTCTTTTTTTTCGGGCGCACCACCACCGTGCCCGCCAGCTTGTCGTGCCATCCCTGCTTGCGCTTGTCGAGCCCGACCCAGATCAGGCCGAGGCAGAACGGTATCGTTGCAACGAAATACCCCAGGTAGCGGATCAGATGCTGGCCGAAGCTGGGCGGCTGGCCGGTTTTGGCGTCGACAATGCGGGCGCCAATCACCATTTTCCCCGGCGTTGCATGTTTGGTGCTCCAGAAGGCGATGACAGCCACGGCCGGAAGCAAATAGGACAGCAAGAAGTTCGCCGGCCCGCTCAGCGTGACGCCCTCGGCCAGATTTTCCCGCCCGTAAATGGCGAACAGCAGCGGCAGGATCACCGCCAGCAACAGCACGCTGTCGATCAGGCTGGCCCAGGCCCTGGCCCAGAATCCGACATATTCGAGTTCGGAAGCATCATTCATTGGTGAAATCCATGTGGTTGAGGAATCGTGTTTACCGATGATGCCACATCATGTTTCCAGGCCGCCTCGCCGCATCGCCCGAGGAATTGCCCTTCGCCCGCAGTGTGTAGGTTGGACTAACGCTGTATCAGCCCAACATCTCCATCCAAAAAGACAGCGAGGCTTACCCACGTTCCGCATAGTCGGCTGCTGAACTTCAAAACCGCATGTTTGCAGTCTGTATCTTTAAGGAAACTTGTGGTAACTTGATTGGCTATTTATTAAGTTTTTATGAGTTGTATTTATAGACCCCCGTGTTACTTTCACGGGGCATCAATTTCCATAAATTGGGGTCGTAAATGATCGACAGCTTGTCTTTTGATGATTTTTTGAAAAACAATCGTATTACCAACAATAGATGGCAGCAAGCTGACATTAGTTGGGAAATCCTAAAGGCCATAGGAAAAAAACATGAGAATGAATTATCAAACCTTGAGAGTGTTGCAGAATACATTACAAAAATAATACAAAAATTTAATGATGTTCATTCCGTGCGCTGGCGCGTAAAAGCTACGGAGCACTTGTTAGCAAAAATAGTAAAGAAAAAAAGCAGATGGAATACCAAAAATATGCTGATATCAGCATAGATAATTATTTTGAAAAAGTGACAGATTTGATTGGCGTTCGCGTTCTTCATTTATTTAAAAATGATTGCTTTGCCATTAGCAAATCAATTGGCGACACTTTTAATTTAGTTGAAACTCCAGTTGCCTTTATTAGAAAAGGCGATAGCAGCGAGCTTATAAGTAAATTCAAAGAGAACACTTTTGAAGTTAAAGAGCATCAGGAAGGTTATAGATCCATCCATTTTGTAGCTGAATCAAAGCCTCAAAAGCTAACAGTGGTCTGTGAAATACAGATAAGAACAATTTTTGAAGAGGGGTGGAGTGAGATTGACCACAAAGTTAGATATCCAAACTTTTCGGATAATGCGCTTATTGGTGGTTATCTAGAAATATTTAATAGACTGGCTGGTAGTGCGGATGATATGGGAGGGTACGTATTATCGCTTGCAGATGCTGTAAGCCAATTCGACAACAAAATTCTGGAAGCAAAAACTGCAGACGAAAATATGTTTGTAGAGCAGGTGCAAGGACTGTTTTTTGGTGGAAATTTTCCCAATGCGCTAAGCAACATAGTCAAAAAGACTGTATCCGTTACTCAGAATGTCACGGGAAATCCAACTAATAATTTTAATACGGGAACTCTTAAGATAACAGTACTCAGAGACACCCCAATAGCAACCGGAACTGGAAAATTTAATCCAGTGATGAGTGGGGTTCCCACTATTAGTGTCAAATTAAAGAAAAGCCCTAGTTATTTTGATGAAGGCATGATGGTGCTTTCTGCCAATACAGGAACAACCTATGATTTTAATATCAATATGAGAGCTGTCTCATATAAAGAACCACTTCCTGCTGGCGAATATGAATTCATTTATGAAGCACGTTTTGATGAATAGATATTTGGTAAGGTCCGCGTTTTTCGGAAGATGATAGTTACCTGATATGCATTATTGAAAAGTAAGAGCAACCAACCATTGCCCAGATTTGTCTGATTTGGGGAGCCAATTAGCATCCGATGCTGATTATCTTCTCTTGGCCAATTACCGTCCGTCATCAGCCCAATATTTCGACCTTCATTGGTAAGATTGACGGTGAAAAATGGCCGGTTCTATGCATCTGCGTTTTCCAATGATGGCGCCCGGCCCGACCATGGCACAAAAAGCCGTGAACGCCTGCAGCACCGGCGTCTTATTTGCCCAGCAGCGCCAGGGTCTGGTTCCATTCCGCAGCCCATGGGTGCAAAAAATCATGCGCATTGAAAGCTCTTTTCAGGTGCGGGATGGGGACACGGTACACATCGTTTAATCCCAGCGCCAGCGTGACCGGGTTCCACAGCGCCTTGTTTTTTGCCTTTCTGGCGCTGCCTTTCACCCTTGCGCCCTCGTCGCCGAAGATGCCGCCGCCGCTGCCAAGGGCCTGCTCCAGATCGATTTTCAGCAGGCCGGCAAAGGCCGTCAGCACCTGTTCCCGGCTGATGCCGCTCCGCGATTCTGTTGCTGCCGCAATTTTGACGGGCTCGGTCTCGCGCTTGAGCGTGCTGGCCAGGCGCTGCAGATCCTTTTTCAGAAAACGCAACTCATGCAAGGTCCTGCGAAAGCCCGGGGGCTTGAGTTGCGTCACTATCTTATAGGCGTCTTTCGTGATCGTGATTAGCACGCCTTCGCTGCCGGCGGCAAGCCGCCGTTCCACGCCAGCCTGAACGAGCGAGCGTCAGTTGCCCGCAGGCTCTGCCGGTTTTGCGCCAGCGTCGATGCCCCATTCGAGCCAATCCTCTCCGAACAGCTCAACCGGGTGCTGCGTGCGCTCGGAGCCGTTGCCGCAGGCCAGTGAGTCGACCGGACAGTACTTGTCGCATCCCCAGCAGATTCGCTCGGGATGCTCCGGATTCACGGGAAATTTTTTTGCCATGGCAAGGGACCTGCTGCAGATTGGTGGCGTTCCGGCCTATCGGCCGGGAGGCGTTTATCCGTTAATCAACGCGTTAACCGACGGTGTATCCGCCATCGACGACGATTTCCTGGCCATAGATGTTTTTCGCCGCGTCCGAAGCCAGGAAAACGGCGGTTTCGGCAATGTCTTCGGGCTGGCCGAATGCGCCTGGCATTAATCGCGCAGTGATCTTTTCCGCGACTGCGCCGAGTACCTCGGGCGGCAGACCGACCGAGCCCCACAGGGGAGTGGCGATCGGGCCCGGCGCGATCGAATTCACCCGTATGCCCTTGGGCGCGAGTTCTGCGGCCAGTGTCTGGGACAGGGATTTGAGCGCCGCCTTGCTGGCGCTATAGATTGCCAGTCCAGGGAAACCCACCTGGGTCAGGAAGGTCGTAATGAACTGGATCGAGCCGCCCTTGCGTATGTGCGGTACAAACAGGCGCGCTGTCTCGGCGGCGCCGAACAGGTTGACCGAAAACTGCGCCGCGAATGCGTCTGCCGTACTGTCCTCAAAGGAAACAACGCGGGCTATGCCGGCATTCGGCACCAGGATATCGATTGCGCCAACAGTATCCACTGCGGTCTTGAGCAGGCGTTCCAAGTCTTCCTGCCGGGTGACATCGCCGCTCACTGCGATCACCTGGCCCGGATGGGCCGCTTCCAGTGCGTGCAGGCGGTCGCGATTGCGCGCAAAAGCGACAACCTTCGCACCTTCGGCAACAAAGCGTTGAACAATCGCGAAGCCGATACCGCTGCTCGCCCCGGTTACCACTGCAATCTTGCCTTCCAATCGTTTCATCTGCACTCCCGAAAAAAGTTGTTTGCATTGCGGTGCCATCGATCGCTACTCTAGCATAAGATTCATTTAAAATATATCTTATGATGTGCGGCTGTATTTTGCCGCAGCCGGCATGTCGAAAGCCGGGCATTCACATCGTAATCGGATATGTGCCCCCTGCCTGCGGCCGGCCTGGCGCAGGCAGGGGCACTGCCGGACTGACGCTGCGCATGCGGTTTCCAAGCGTTTATCTTGGTAAAATTCCCCATTCGCGCCGGTCTCTCGCCCGAAGCGCGTAATGGACACATCGGAAAGGCACTCAATTGATGCGCTTAAATAAGTTGCGGTCGCTGCTGCGGGAAGAATTGCGCCACCTGACGACGATCAACGCCAGTGACCGGCTATGGCAGATGCCGTTCGCCGCGGCGCTTGCTTCGGGCCTGCCGCTGCTGGTCGGCGCGTATTTCAATCGGATGGATTACGGGTTGGTGTCGTCGCTCGGCGGGCTCGTATTCCTGTATCTGCCCAGCACGCCGCTGCATCACCGGATGGTATCGGTGATGGCGTGCGCGTTTGGCATGAGCGCCTGCTATGCGCTGGGGCTGATGAGCCACTTCTTTGCGCCGGTAATGATGCTGGTGCTGGCCTTTATCGCCATCCTGGTGACGATGGTCTGCCGCTTTTACGTCCTGGGGCCGCCGGGCAGCCTGTTTTTCATCATGACGGCGTCGATCGGGGCCTATTCGCCGGTGGCGGTATTGCAGCTGCCGCTGATGGTGGGCCTGATCACCATGGGCAGCCTGCTGGCCTGCCTGATCGGGTTTTTCTATAGCATTCATATGTTGCGGCTGCAGGCGCCGAAGCCGGTGGCGCTGTTGCCGTCGCCGAGCTTCGATTTCGTGGTGTTCGATTCGGTGGTGATCGGCGTGTTCGTCGGCATTTCGCTGGCCGCGGCGCAGGCGCTGCATTTGCAGAAATCCTACTGGGTTCCGGTGAGTTGCCTGGCCGTGATCCAGGGCGCGTCGATGCGTGCGGTGTGGAACAAGCAACTGCACCGCGTGCTCGGCACCGGCATCGGCCTCCTGCTGTCCTGGGGGCTGTTGCTGCTGCCGCTGGACAAATGGAGCATCTCGCTGACGATGATGGTGCTGACCTTCGTGGTCGAGTACACGGTGGTGCGGCACTACGCCTTCGCGGCCATCTTCATCACGCCGCTGACGCTGCTGCTGGCAGAAGCGGCCACGCTGGGGCAGGGTTCGCCGACGACACTGGTCCAGGCGCGTTTTTTCGATACTGTGCTGGGGTGCTTCGTCGGCCTTGTCGGCGGTATCTGCCTGCATAGCCCGCGCTTTAGGGATGTGGTGGGTCGCCAAATCCGGCGCCTGATTCCGTCGCGTCTTGTGCCATGAACGGTTTGGCGGTATCGCAGACGTTGCTGCCCGCCATAAATCATGGTTGCAGAGCGCCATTCCCTCGATATCGGTGCGGTAGTCGCGCTGCCGGGCTCCTTTTGATGTCACACCTTCAGATAATCTTCCTTCGATCCCAGCCAGCGCGCCAGATGGGCGCGCACGATACGGGCGCTGTCTTCTGATTTATCCTGCAACAGGAACTGGGCGACGTCGCGCGCTTTTTCTACCAGCCATTGATCGGTTTCCAGATTGGCGAAGCGCAGCATCGCCTGGCCCGACTGGCGCGCGCCGAGGAATTCGCCGGGACCGCGGATTTCCAGGTCCTTGCGGGCGATTTCGAAGCCGTCGGTGGTTTCGCGCATGATCAGCAGGCGCTGCCGGGCCACCGGGCCCAGCGGGCCCTGATACAGCAGCAGGCAGGCCGAGGCCGTCGCGCCGCGCCCGACCCGGCCGCGCAACTGGTGCAGTTGCGACAGGCCGAAGCGTTCCGCGTGTTCGATCACCATCAGCGACGCATTCGGCACGTCGACCCCGACTTCGATCACGGTGGTGGCTACCAGCACTTGGGTTTCGTTGCGGATGAAGGCGTCCATCACCGCCTGCTTTTCGGCCGGCTTCATGCGCCCGTGCACCAGCCCGACGCGCAAGGTCGGCAGCGCTTCGGCCAGCGTGGCGTGGGTGTCGGTGGCGGTTTGCAGCTCCAGCGCTTCCGATTCCTCGATCAGCGGGCAGACCCAGTACACCTGCCGCCCTTCCAGCGCGGCGGCGTGGATGCGCTCGATGACTTGCTCGCGCCGGTTCTGATCGATCGCGCGGGTGACGATCGGGGTGCGGCCGGGCGGCAGTTCGTCGATCACCGAGACTTCGAGGTCGGCGTAATAGGTCATCGCCAGCGTGCGCGGGATCGGCGTGGCCGACATCATCAGCTGGTGCGGCAGCGCCGGGCCGGTACCTGCTGGCAAGTCGGCTGATGCTGCCGTGCCATTCGCGGTGGTTCCCTTGTTGCGCAGCGTCAGACGCTGGCCGACGCCGAAGCGGTGCTGCTCGTCGACGATCACCAGGCCCAGATTGGCGAATTGCACGGTGTCCTGGATCAGCGCATGGGTGCCGACCACCAGTTGCGCCGCGCCCGATTCGATCAGCGCCTGGGCTTCGGCTTTTTCCTTCTTCTTCAGGCTGCCGGTCAGCCAGGCGACGCTGACGCCGAGCGGTTCCATCCAGCCGGCCAGCTTGCGGAAATGCTGCTCGGCCAGGATTTCGGTCGGCGCCATCAGCGCGGCCTGGAAGCCGCTGTCGATCGCCTGCGCGGCGGCCAGCGCGGCGACCACCGTCTTGCCGCTGCCGACATCGCCCTGCAGCAGGCGCTGCATCGGGTATTCGGCCCGCAGGTCGGCGCGGATCTCGGCCAGCACCCGCTGCTGCGCGCCGGTCAGCGCGAACGGCAGCGTCATCAGGAACGCGTTCGACAGCTGCCCGACCATGTCCAGTTTCGGCGCGCCGACCGCGCGCCGCGCCGCCTGCGCGCGTTTCATCGACAACTGCTGCGCCAGCAATTCGTCGAACTTCATGCGCTCCCAGGCCGGATGGGTGCGCTCGGTCAGCGTGTACTGGTCGATGTCGTGCGGCGGGTTGTGCAGCAGCCGGATCGCCGGCTCGAACTCCATCAGCTCCAGCCGCTGCCGCCACAGCGGCGGCAGGGTGTCGCGCCACTGCACCCGATTGAGCGCTTCGTTGATCGCCTTGCGCAGGATCGCCTGCGACAGGCCTTCGCCGGCCGGATAGACCGGCGTCAGCGCCTGCGCCAGCGGCGCGCCGGCAGTGACGAGCTTGAAGCCCGGGTGCACCATTTCCGGCCCGAAGAAGCCGTGCCGGACCTCGCCGCGGGCGCGGATGCGGCGCCCGATCTCCATCTGCTTTTGCTGGCTGCCGTAGAAATTGATGAAGCGCATCAGCAGCTGGTGCCCGCTGTCGTCGGCAATGGTTACCATCAGCTGCTTGCGCGGCTTGAACTGCACCTCGCAGCCGGTGACAATGCCTTCCACCTGCGACGGCTGGCCAAAGCGCGCTGCCGCTTCGAGGATAGTGACGATCTCGGTTTCGTCTTCATAGCGCGCCGGCAGGTGCAGCACGAAATCCATGCCGCTGCGCAGGCCGAACTTGGCGAATCTTTCCGCCAGTTTGCCGGGCTTCTTTGGCGCCGCAGCGGTCTTTTTTTTCGCTGCTGACGCTGCTACCGGTGCGCTTTCGCTGTGCGCGGCAGGCGTCGCAACATCAGGGTTTTGCTCGGGTGTCGGCATGATCGGGCTTGAATCTGGCTCTAAAGCGTAAAATAGCGGGTTTTCCTGCGCTTATTGTAAAACGAACTGCGCTTTGCACGGCAATAAGGCTGTAATTTAATACAGTGCTTTGGCGCTTCGCCGGTCATGTTGCCAGTCCCATTGTTAGAAGCTAGAACGCATGCAAGCCACTTACTCCCTATCCGATTTCGATTTCGCGCTGCCGCCGGAGCTGATCGCGCAAACGCCGCTGCCGCAGCGCACCGCTTCGCGCCTGCTGCACGTCGAGGGCGAGACCCTGATCGACCGCCAGTTTGCCGAGATCGCCGATCAATTCACTGCCGGCGATCTGCTGGTGTTCAACGATACACGGGTGCTGAAAGCGCGCTTCTTCGGCGTGAAAATCACCGGCGGCAAGGTCGAGGTGCTGATCGAGCGCGTGCTCGACAACCGCACGGTGCTGGCGCAGATCCGCGCCTCCAAGTCGCCGGCGATCGGCAGCGGCATCCGCCTGGCCGACGCCTTCGACGTCGCGGTCGGCCTGCGCTCCGGCGAGTTCTACAAGCTGACTTTTCCATCCGACGTATTCGAACTGATCGACGCGCACGGCCGGTTGCCGTTGCCGCCGTATATCGAGCACACTGCCGACGCCTTCGACGAAGCCCGTTACCAGACCGTATATGCGAAGGCGCCAGGCGCGGTCGCAGCGCCGACCGCCGGCCTGCATTTCGACCATGCGCTGCTGTCGCTGTTGCGCGCCAAGGGGGTGAAGTTCGCGTTCGTGACGCTGCACGTCGGCGCCGGTACCTTCCAACCGGTGCGCACCGAGAACCTGGCCGAGCATCAGATGCACAGCGAGTGGTACACCATTTCGCAGGCCACGGTGGACGCGGTGCAGGCGGCCAAGGCCGCCGGGCGCGACGTGGTCGCGGTCGGCACCACCAGCCTGCGCGCGCTGGAGTCGGCTTCGCAAAGCGGCACTTTGCAAGCCGGCAGCGCCGATACCGCGCTGTTCATCACGCCCGGCTACACTTTCAAGACGGTGACGCGCCTGATCACCAATTTCCACCTGCCGAAATCGACGCTGCTGATGCTGGTCTCGGCCTTCGCCGGTTATGACACCATCCGCAACGCTTATTCCCATGCGATCGCCCAGCGCTATCGTTTTTTCAGCTACGGCGATGCCATGCTTCTGACCACAAAAAACCATGCTTGATTTCAAACTCATCAAGACCGACGATAGCGGCCAGACCGCGGCCCGCCGCGGCCGCCTGACCCTGAACCACGGCGTGATCGAAACCCCGATCTTCATGCCGGTCGGCACCTACGGCTCGGTCAAGGCGATGTCGCCGGTCGAGCTGAAGGAGATCGACGCCCAGATCATCCTCGGCAATACCTTCCACCTGTGGCTGCGGCCGGGCGTCGAGGTGCTGAAGAAGTTCGGCGGCCTGCACCGTTTCATGGGCTGGGACAAGCCGATCCTGACCGATTCCGGCGGCTTCCAGGTGTTTTCGCTGGGCGCGATGCGCAAGATCAGCGAGGATGGCGTGAAGTTCTCGTCGCCGATCGACGGCAGCAAGCTGTTTTTGTCGCCGGAAATTTCGATGCAGATCCAGCGCGCGCTGAACTCCGACATCGTGATGCAGTTCGACGAATGCACGCCGTATGAAATCGACGGCCGTCCGGCCACCGTCGACGAGGCGGCCAGGTCGATGCGCATGTCGCTGCGCTGGGCGCAACGCTCGAAAAACGAATTCACCGAGGGCGAGAATCCGAACGCGCTGTTCGGCATCGTCCAGGGCGGCATGTTCGAGCACCTGCGCGACGAATCGCTGGCCGGGCTGGAGGAAATCGATTTTCCCGGCATCGCGATCGGCGGCCTGTCGGTCGGCGAGCCGAAGGAGGACATGATGCGCATGCTGGCGCACGTCGGACCGAAGCTGCCGGTGCACAAGCCGCACTACCTGATGGGGGTCGGCACGCCCGAGGATCTGGTGGCCGGGGTGGCCAACGGCATCGACATGTTCGACTGCGTGATGCCGACCCGCAATGCGCGCAACGGCTGGCTGTTTACCCGTTTCGGCGACATCAAGATCAAGAATGCGCGCTACAAGGAAGACGAGTTGCCGCTGGACGAGACCTGCGAATGCTATGCATGCCGCAATTTTTCACGCGCCTATCTGCACCATTTGCACCGCAGCGGCGAAATCCTGGGCGCGCGCCTGAACACCATCCACAACCTGCACTATTACCTGCAGCTGATGCGCGAGATGCGCTCGGCGATCGATGCGCAGCAATTCCCGGCGTTTGTGCGGCGCTTCAAAACCGAGCGCGCGCGCGGGATCTGATCCTGCAATTTTCAATATAAAAAGCCCGGGCCGCCAGTTTGTTGAAAACTAGGCGGCCCCGGGCTTTTGCAGTCGAGCTTTATTTCTTAATTATTTAGCTGGCGCTGCTTCTGGCGCTGCCGCTGGAGCTGCTGCTGCTTTTTTCGCCGCTGCATGCTTCATTTTCTTGGCGCGTTTGGCCTTTTTGTGGGTTGCTTTTTTCGCAGCTGCTTTGGCTGGTGCGGCTGGTGCGGCGGCTGGTGCGGTTGCAGCAGCAGGTGCTTCAGGAGCTGCAGGAGCTGCTGGCGTAGCTGCAAAGGCTGTGCCCATTGCGAAAGTAGCGGCGATCAGGGTGGCGATAAGTTTGTTCATGCTAAATTCCTTTTGGTTGGGTCCGTAGACAATCGCTACGTATTGCCGATAACGCGGCGCTTCCGGGCCCGGTTGACAGCGATTGCAAATAATTTTCAAGCGGGCAACGGCCGGACCCAGTGTTACTGCGGCGCGCAATCCTGCCGGTTTATCCCGGGATGCGCCGGAGGCTCCATCAAATAATGGATACTGGCGGGGTATATTTTAAAATAATCGATTTATTGCTTGAATTCATTGCGGCGTTAAAAAATACAGCAGGCTGTATATATTTGCTGCCGGATCCCTGTCAGGCTCCGGCGCAGGTTTCTCCGGTCGCTGCAGGATGGCGCACCGGAAAACCTATTTCCGAATGCTAAAATGCCTGCCTGTTTATAACAACCCAGTGGAGTACGTCTTGTTTATTTCCAATGCATTTGCACAAGCAGGCCCGGCAGAGGCCTTGGGCTTGAGTAGCAACCTGACCAGTTTTTTGCCGATCATCCTGATGTTTGCGGTGATGTATTTCCTGATGATCCGCCCGCAGATGAAGCGTCAGAAAGAACAGAAGGCCATGATGGCGGCCATCGCCAAGGGCGATGAAGTGGTCACCAGCGGCGGCATGCTGGGTCGCGTTGCCAAGGTTACCGATGCCTATGTGACACTGGAAATCGCCAGCGGTACCGAAATCGTGATCCAGAAGGCGGCCATCGCCACACTGCTGCCAAAAGGCACGATCAAATCGATTTGATGCTGCGTGTGCCGGTGCGCGCAACGAGCGGCACCGGCCATTCAAGTCTCCCAGGCCATTCTGCCCGGCGGCCAACCCTGAACATTGAATCAATATGAACCGCTATCCCCTCTGGAAGTACCTTGTTATCGCCTTTGCGCTGGTGCTCGGCGTTTTGTATACATTGCCGAATTTCTTCGGCGAGTCACCCGCAGTGCAAATCAGCAGCGCCAAAGCCACCATCAAGGTCGATGCCGGCCTGGTTGCGCGGGTCGAGCATATTCTGCGAACCGGCGGCATGGCGACCGGCGGCGTGGCCTTCGAAGCGGTCGGCAATCAGGGTTCAGTGCGCGCCCGCTTCGCCGATCCCGACGCCCAGTTCAAGGCCAAGGCCTTGCTGGAAAAAGAACTCAATACCGATCCGGCGGATCCGGTGTACATCGTCGCCTTCAACCTGCTGCCGAATACGCCCGGCTGGCTGCAAAGCCTGCATGCGATGCCGATGTACCTCGGCCTCGATTTGCGCGGCGGCGTGCATTTCCTGATGGAAGTCGACACCAAGGCGGTGCTGAACAAGCGCCTGCAGGGCTTGCAGGCCAGCGTGCGCAGCATTTTGCGCGACAAGAACATCCGTCACGCCGGCCTGACCCGCAGCGCCGATACGCTGGAGCTGCAGTTCCGCGATCAGGCCACGCTGGACAAGGCGCAGAACGAGCTGGCTTCGCAACTGGGCGAACTAACATTCAGCGCCAGCGGCAGCGGCAGCGAACTCAAGCTGGCAATGGGCATGAAGCCGGAAGCGCTGAAGAAGACCCTGGATGACGGCGTGCAGCAAAACATCACGACCCTGTCCAAGCGCGTCAACGAGCTCGGGGTGGCCGAGCCGATCATCCAGCGCCAGGGCGCCAGCCGGATCGTGGTGCAGTTGCCGGGCGTACAGGACGTTTCGCGCGCCAAGGACATCATCGGCCGCACCGCCACGCTGGAAGTGCGGATGGTCGATGAAACGGTCACCCGCGGCACCGAAGAAACCGCCGCGATCCCGTTCGGCTCCGAACTGTTCAAGGTCGGCAAGGGCGCGCCGGTGGTGCTGTACAAGGAGCCGATCATTACCGGCGACTATATCTCCAGCGCCAGCGCCAGCTTCGATCAGAATCACCGGCCGTCGGTCAGCGTCGACCTGAACGGCGACGGCGGGCGCCGCATGCGCGACGCCACCCGCGGCAAGATCGGCAAATCGATGGCGATCGTGCTGTTCGAGAAGAACCGCGGCGAAGTGCTGACGGTGGCGACCATCCAGGATGAACTCGGCGCGCGCTTCCAGATCACCGGGGAAGGCTCGTCCGAAGCATCCAGCGACCTGGCGCTGCTGCTGCGCGCCGGTTCGCTGGCGGCGCCGATGGAAATCATCGAGGAGCGCACCATCGGCCCGCAGCTCGGTGCCGAAAACATCAAGAAGGGCTTCGACTCGACCATGTACGGCTTTCTGGCGGTGGCCGCTTTCATGACCGTGTATTACATGCTGTTTGGCCTGTTCAGCGTGCTGGCCCTGTCGACCAACCTGCTGTTGCTGGTGGCGATCCTGTCGTTGCTGCAGGCGACCCTGACCTTGCCCGGAATTGCCGCGATTGCGCTCACGCTCGGGATGGCGATCGACGCCAACGTGCTGATCAACGAACGGATCCGCGAAGAACTGCGCGCCGGGCACTCGCCGCAGGTGGCGATTGCGATGGGCTTCGACCGGGCCTGGGCCACCATTCTGGACTCCAACGTGACCACGCTGATCGCCGGCCTGGCGCTGCTGATCTTCGGTTCCGGCGCGATTCGCGGCTTCGCGGTGGTGCATTGCATCGGCATCGTGACCTCGATTTTCTCGTCGGTGTTCGTCTCGCGCGGCCTGGCCAACCTGTGGTACGGCCGCAAGAAGAAGCTGACCAGCCTGTCGATCGGGCAGATCTGGAAGCCGGAACATTGAACCGCGCAGGCCGGCCAGGAGGCTGGCCGCACTGCGCCTGAATCAGTTTTAATCAAGCATCTCGCGGTACTCCGGTCAGGCCGGGGCCGCATCGAAAGGATCGATGATGGAATTATTCCGCATCAAAAAAGATATTCCGTTTATGCGCCACGCATTGATACTCAATGCGATCTCGGTGATCACGTTTGCGCTGGCGGTGTTTTTCCTGCTGCACCGGGGCCTGCATCTGTCGATTGAATTTACCGGCGGCACCGTGATGGAGGTGACGTATTCGAAGGCGGCCGACCTCGACGGCATCCGCAAATCGGTCGAAACGCTCGGCTATGCGGATAACCAGGTGCAGAGCTTCGGCACTGCGCAGGACGTGATGATCCGCCTGCCGCTGAAGAGCGGCGTGACGGCAGCCGAGCAAAACAGCAAGGTGATGGCGGTGCTCAAGGCCAAGGATGCCGAGGTGGTGCTCAAGCGCGCCGAGTTCGTCGGGCCGCAGGTGGGCGAGGAGCTCGCGCACGACGGCCTGATGGCGCTGGCGATGGTGATCTTCGGTATCGTGGTCTATCTGGCGCTGCGCTTCGAATGGAAGTTCGCGGTGGCGGCGATTATCGCCAACCTGCACGACGTGGTCATCATCCTGGGCTTCTTCGCGTTCTTCCAGTGGGAGTTTTCGCTCTCGGTGCTGGCCGGGGTGCTGGCGGTGCTCGGCTATTCGGTCAATGAATCGGTGGTTATCTTCGACCGCATCCGCGAAATGTTCCGCAAACACCGCAAGATGGCGGTGCCGCAGGTCATCGACCACGCGATCACCAGCACCATTTCGCGCACCGTCATCACGCACGGCTCGACCCAGATCATGGTGCTGTCGATGATGCTGTTCGGCGGCCCGGCGCTGCATTATTTTGCGGTGGCGCTGACGATCGGGATTCTGTTCGGGATTTATTCTTCGGTGTTCGTCGCCGCCGCCATCGCAATGTGGCTCGGCATCAAGCGCGAAGACCTGGTCAAGCCGGTCAAGGATAAGGTCGAAAACGATGGCGCGGTAGTATAAGCCTTCGAAGCTGCTTCCAAGCCAGCCGCCAGAAATCTGCCGGCTGGCTTTTTTTATACGCGCGATCCGGCTGCGGTGAAAATGAAAGACTATTCCTTTCTGGGGTCGATATAAAACTGGTAATTCCTGCGCCCCATTTGCTTGGCCCGGTACATGGCGTCGTCGGCGCGGGCTATCAGGGCATCGACATTGCTGCCGTGTTCGGGGTAGTGGCTGATGCCGATGCTGGGCGTGACAGTCAGTATATTGCCGTCGATCTGGTACGGCTGTACCAGCGCGGCCAGGATTCTTTTGGCGCTCTCGCCCGAGGAGGTCGACTGCGAGTGCATGTCGGGCAGCACCAGAACGAACTCGTCGCCGCCGATGCGCGCCACGGTATCGACCGCGCGCAGCAGGCCGCGCAGCCGCTTCGCCACCGCCTGCAACAGCAGGTCGCCGACCCGGTGGCCGAGCAAGTCGTTGATCGGCTTGAAACTGTCCAGATCGATAAACATGACGGCCACCTGGTTGCCGCTGCGCCTGGCTGCAGCCATCGCTTGCCTGAGCCGGTCTTCCAGCAGACGGCGGTTGGGCAAATCGGTCAAGGCATCGTGATCGGCCAGGTGACGGATCTGTTTTTCCGCTTGCAGGCGCTCCTGGATCTCGGCTTGCAGGCGCTGATTGGCGGTGGCCAGTTCTGCGGTGCGCTCCTGCACCCGCAGCTCCAGAGTGTCGCGCGCGCGCACCAGCGCTTCCTGTGCGAGCCTGCGGTCGGTGATGTCTTCGGTGATGTAGATCGAGCCACGGCCGAGATCGTCCGGATCAATCGCCTTGGCCAGCAGGCGGCACCAGAACGTGCTGCCGTCGCGCCTGCGCATCAGCAGCTCGGTATCGAGCCGCTCTCCGCGGCCCAGCGTGGCCCGGGCCAGGCTGGACAGTTCGGCGAACGCTTGCGGCGACGGATACAGGGCGTCGGTAGTCTGCTGGATCAGTTCGTCGCTGGGCCAGCCGAACATTTCGCTAAAACGCTGGTTGCAGTGCAAGAAATGGCGTTTGCGGGTGAAGGTGATGGCCAGCGAGACGTTGTCCAGAATTGCCTGATGCTCCAGCAGCAGCCGCTGCGCGGAGGCGTCGTCGGCGCGGCGTTCGGTGATGTCTTCGATCAGGTAGATCTGGCCTTGGTCGGGATCAGCCGGATCGATCGTGTTTATCCGCAGGCGGCACCAGCACATGCTGCGGTCGCGCTTCTGCAGCAGCAGTTCGGTATCGAACGGTTGCCTGCGGCCCAGCGTCGCGCTGGCAAGACTGGAGAGTTCGGCACCTGCCTGCGCCGATGGATGCAGCAGGCTGGCCGGCTGCCCGGCCAGCTGCTCGCCCGGCCAGCCGAATATTTCGCTAAAGCGCGAGTTGCAGTGCAAAAAACAACCGTCGCGGATAAATGCGATGCCCAGCGCAACATTGTCCAGCAGCGCCTGGTATTCCAGCAGCGCCTGGCGATTTTGCGCGGCGCCAATCGGCGGTGGGGGTTTTATCATGTTGATGCGCAAAGTGGGAGCAGATGGTAAACGACGTTGCTTGATGACTTGGTCTCGATTGCATGCAAATTAAACTTGTCACGCGGTTGTCATCATAAGCTGCTTTTTCTTCCTTGTGCAGCTGTCTTTGTCGTCGCAATCGTCGCATCGAGCCGGTTTTTGAGTTTTTCGAGAGTTTCCTCTAGCGTGATGAAATCAGTTTCGGTATAGCCGGAGAACGGCTGTTTGCAGAACTGTATATGCGGATCGAACACTTGCTCGAAGGTGCGTTCGCCGGCTGCAGTCAGTTGCACGATGGTGTTGCGGCGGTCTTCCCGGCCGCTGATGCGCCGCACCAGTTGCCGGGTTTCCAGGCGGTCGATGACGCCGGTCAGGGTGCCTTTGGTAATCAGGGTTTTCCGGCCCAGTTCCTTGAAGGTCATGCCCGCCGTATTGCCGAGAGTGACGATGATGTCGAATTGGGCCTGGGTCAGGCCGGTCTTGCGGATGTCGGCCCCGGACATTTGCTCGAAGCTGTGATAGCACTCTGACAATAGGCGCAGGCTGCGTAAATAGCGTTCTTTCATGGCGGAATTAGAATTATTAGGATTATATCGGGCTGCGGTCGATGCGCTTGCTCAGGATGATCGAAGTCGAGGTCTGGCGCACGCCGTTGATGAGGCCGATCTTGTCCAGCAGATGGTCCAGCTCGCCGGTCGAGCGGCAGCGCAGCGTGAGCATGTAATCGATGGCGCCGCTGACTGCGCACAGGGATTCGACTTCCGGGATTTTTTCCAGCGCGCTGACCAGGGCGCCGGCCTGGCGCGGATCGACCGCGATGCCGACATACGCGCGCACCGCCGGCTGGTACAGCGCCTGGTTCAGGCGCAAGCCGTAACCGGCGATCACGCCGCGCTTCTCCAAGCCGCTGATGCGGGCGATCGCGGTGGTGCGCGCCACCCCGACCCGCTTGGCGATGGTGGAGACCGGCATGCGCGCATCGTCCATCAGCAAGGCCAGAATTTTACTGTCGACGTCATCCAGATTCGGTTTCATGTATTCCAGAGTGTAGTGCTTCTTGGTCAATTTGTATCAGGATAGTACATTCTGACGACATTGTTCTCTCTATTTTCCGACAGCGCCTGGTTCTAAACTTATTTCAACAATACTTCCATAACCAGAACCAGGCGGAGACGACCATGACAAGCAAATTGATCCTGTTGGGCGCCGGTAAAATCGGCGACGCCATCCTGAACCTGTTGTCCCACAGCGGTGATTATGCAGTGACCGTGGCCGACCGCGATCCGTTGCGGCTGGATACCATCCGCCAGGCCGGCTTCCCCAATGTGCGCGTGGTCGAGGCCGATATTTCTGACGCATCTACAGTGACCCGGCTGATCGACGGCCACCAGGCGACGCTGTCGGCCTGCCCGTACTTCCTGACGCCGGTGATTGCGGCGGCGGCCAAGGTGGCCTGCTCGCACTATTTCGATCTGACCGAGGATGTCGAGAGCACCCGCATCGTCAAGCAGATTGCCGAAGGTGCCAGCACCGCTTTCGTGCCGCAGTGCGGGCTGGCGCCGGGCTTCATTTCGATCGTCGCCAGCGATGTCGCCAGCCGCTTCGACAGCCTGCGCGATCTCAGCATGCGGGTCGGCGCGTTGCCGATCTATCCGAACAATGCGTTCAAGTACAACCTGACCTGGAGTACCGACGGCTTGATCAACGAATACTGCAATCCCTGCGAAGCGATAGTCGACGGCCAGTTGCGCGAGACTTCGGCGCTGGAAGAGATCGAGGCATTCGCGCTGGACGGCATCCACTACGAAGCCTTCAATACTTCCGGCGGCCTGGGCACCCTGTGCGAAACGCTGGCCGGCAAGGTCGAAAACCTGAACTACAAAACCGTGCGCTATCCGGGCCATCGGGACATCGTCAAGATGCTGATCCGCGACTTGCAGCTGGGTTTGCCGGCGCGCCGCGCTATCCTCAAGGAAATCATGGAAACCGCGATTCCGATGACCAAGCAGGACGTGGTGCTGGTGTTCGTCAGCGTTTGCGGGATGCGCGGCGGGCGCCTGGAGCAGGAGTCGTACGCGAAGAAGATTTACAGCCGGGAGGTCAACGGCCAGCTGCTGTCGGCGATCCAGATCACCACCGCAGCCGGGATCTGCAGCATGGTCGATCTGGTGCTGGCCGGAAAATTGCCGCAAGCCGGACTGGTGCGGCAGGAGCAGACCAGGCTGGCCGACTTCCTCGGCAACCGTTTCGGACAATACTACGCGGCATAAGCGTACCGGATAACAGGAGCAGCAATGAATGACATCATAACGAATCTCACCACTGATCTCTCAACCTTATTGCAGGAATGCGGCGTGGATCTGCGTCAGTATCAGGGCCAGGATCTGATCAGCCGCTCGCCGCTCGACGGCGCAACGCTGGCCAGCCTGCGCATCGATACTGCCGCGCAGGTCGGCGCATGCATCGGCCGGGCGCAAGCGGCGTTTGCGCAATGGCGGCAGGTGCCGGCGCCGCGCCGGGGCGAACTGGTGCGCCTGTTCGGCGACGAGCTGCGCGCCCACAAGGCCGCGCTGGGCACGCTGGTCACGCTGGAGGCCGGCAAGATCGTGCAGGAAGGCCTGGGCGAAGTGCAGGAAATGATCGATATCTGCGATTTCGCCGTCGGCCTGTCGCGCCAGCTGTACGGCCTGACCATCGCGTCCGAGCGCCCCGGCCACCGGATGATGGAAGTCTGGCATCCGCTCGGCGTGGTCGGCGTGATTTCCGCCTTTAATTTTCCGGTCGCGGTGTGGTCGTGGAACGCCGCGCTGGCGCTGGTGTGCGGCAACAGCGTGGTGTGGAAGCCGTCCGAGAAAACGCCGCTGACCGCGATCGCGGTGCACAGCCTGTTTGCGCGGGCCATCGCGCGCTTCGGCAGCGATGCGCCCCCCGGGCTGGCGGAACTGATCATCGGCGCCGCCGATGCCGGCCGCACGCTGGTCGACGACGCCCGCGTGGCGCTGGTCAGCGCCACCGGCAGCACAGCGATGGGGCGCGCGGTGGGCCAGCGCTGCGCGCAGCGCTTCGGGCGCACGATTCTCGAGCTGGGCGGCAACAACGCGATGATCGTCGCGCCCAGCGCCGATCTGGCGCTGGCCCTGCGTGCGATCACCTTTGCGGCGGTCGGCACCGCCGGCCAGCGCTGCACCAGCCTGCGCCGCCTGTTCGTGCACGACAGCATTTACGACGCGCTGCTGCCGCAGCTTAAGAGCATCTACGACGCGCTGCCGGTCGGCAATCCGCTGCAGGCCGGCACCCTGGTCGGGCCGCTGATCGATGCGCAGGCATGCGATGCGATGCAGACTGCGCTGGCGGCCGCGCGCGCCGATGGCGCGCGGGTGCATGGCGGCGCAGCGGTGGCGGTGGACGGCTGCGCCGGCGGCCATTACGTGCGTCCGGCGCTGGTGGAAATGCCGGCCCAGACCGCGCTGATGCAGCATGAAACCTTCGCGCCGATCCTGTACGTGCTGCGCTACGCGACGCTGGAGCAAGCGATCGGACTGAACAACGGCGTGCCGCAGGGCTTGTCGTCCTGCATCTTCAGCACCGACCTGCGCGAAGCGGAACGCTTCCTGGCCGGCAGCGATTGCGGCATCGCCAACGTCAACATCGGCCCCAGCGGCGCCGAGATCGGCGGCGCGTTCGGCGGCGAGAAGGAAACCGGCGGCGGCCGCGAATCCGGCTCCGACGCCTGGAAAGCCTACATGCGGCGCGCCACCAATACCATCAATTACAGCGATGCGCTGCCGCTGGCGCAGGGGATCAGCTTCGGTCTGTAAGCGCTCAACGTGCGACACGATAAACCGTGATCCGGGGCCGGCCGCGGCCGCCTCAGTCAAATGTATTTTGCAGGGGTATAAGGTTTATCCAAGCTGTTTTCAAATAAAAATATGCGGGCTTGAAAAATACAGCTTGTAGTATGATATTTTTTTACCCCATTCATAATCCGAGCCTGAACATGCTGATACCTCACCGCCTGCGCGGCATTCTGGCGCTGCTGCTTGTGACCTGCATCTGGGGCACGACCTTTCCGGCCATGAAGGATTTGTCGGCCGATCTGTCGGCGGTCTGGATCGCGCTGCTGCGCTTTGCGCTGGCGGGGCTGCTGCTGGCGCCCTTCCTGTGGCGCGCCCGGCGGGGCGATCTGCTGGCCGGCGCGCTATTGGGCGCGACCCTGTTTGCCTCCTTCATGCTGCAAACCGAAGGCCTGGCGCTGACCAGTTCCAACCGCAACGCCTTCATCACCGGCCTGAACGTGCTGGTGGTGCCGCTGCTGGGCGTGCTGGCCGGCAAGCTGCCGCCGCGCCATATCGTGCTGGCGGTTGCGCTGGCGCTGGGCGGGCTCACCGCGCTGTGCTGGGATGGCGGGGCCTGGTCTTATGGCGACACGCTGGCGCTGGGCGGTGCGGTTTGCTACGGGATTTACGTCAAGCAGACCGAAATGGCGACCCGCAGGGCCAGCCACCTGATGGCCCTGACCGCGATGCAAGTCATCACGGTCGGCGTCTGCGCCGCGCTCTGGCTGCTGCTGTGGGAGCTGCCGCGCCATCCGCTCGACTGGACGCTGCTGCAGCAGGCGCTGCACCAGCACGCCCCGAATCTGCTCTACCTCGGCATCGTCGCCACCGCCGCCATCATTGCGCTGCAGGCCTGGGGCCAGCGCCATACCAGCGCCAACGAGGCGGCCGTCACCTACGCGTTCGAACCGGCCTGCGCCGCTATCGCCGCCTATTTCTGGATCGGCGAAACCATGGGCTGGGGCGGCGCGATCGGCGGCGTGCTGCTGATCGCCGGCATCATAGCCAGCCAGTGGAGCAGCAGCGCTGCGGAGACGGAAATGCCGGTCACGGTGCCGGCCGCATCCTGACGCGCCCCGACGCGCCCCGACTTTTCTTCGGCGCCATTCTTAAGGCTTGGCCGACTGCACCAGATCCATGCGGCGGCGCAGGCGCAACGCCTCTGCCGCCTCGCCGGCCTGCTCGGCGCGCAGCGCCTGCACGCCTAGCCATGCCAGCAGCGGGCGGCGCCAGCCTTGGGCCGAGGCGGTGTCGACTGCCAGCGCCAGCAACGCCGGACTGGCGCGGTGGCTGCGCAGCAGGATGCCGGCCGCCACCAGGCGCGCCAGCGGATCATCGATTCCGGCCACGGCCGCAGCAGGGTCCGGGGCCGGCTGCAGCACGCCCCGGTGCTGCGCGGGCAGCAGCGCGATGTCTTGCGGCTGCGCCCGGCCAGCCAGGTAATCGGCGTAGGCGCGTTCCGGCGCGGCGGCATCTGCGCGCAACTTGTCGAATCCGCTGCAGTCGTCCAGCACCAGGCTGGCCACGCGGCCGGCGCAACGGATCAGTTCCAGCCGCGCCATCAGCGTGATTTGGCCGGTGCTGGCGATTGCGCTGCGCGCGCTGGCGAACTCCTGTGCTTCGACCCAGTCGTTGCCGGACAGATAGGCAGCGGTGGCGCGCTCGATGCTGCTCTTGGCGTTCATTTGCCAGTCGGGCACGACCGGGCCGCTGGCGCAGGCGCACAGCAGCGTGGCAACCGCAAAAAATGATAGGAATCTCATGGCAGCCTGACCTCCGCTTCGCGCCTGAACGGCCACTTGCGATTGATTTCATTGACCAGTTGCTCGATCTTGCGCAGATTGCTTTCGACCTCGGCGCGCAGCGGCGCCAGGTCGGCGCTGGCGTCCTTGAGGTTGGCGCCGACCGCCTGCGCTTCGAGCAGCACCGCATCGACTTTTTTCAGGCTGGCCCTGGCATCCGTCAGCAGGCCACCCAGCTGCTTGACGGCGGCGCGGGCTTCCGGCATCGCGCCGTCCTTGCCGAATACCTGGCTGTCGGCCTTGACTGCCAGGCCATCGACAGTGCTCAGCAACTGGTTGGCGCGGTCGATCGTGGCCAGCAGTTTCTGCGTATTCTCATCGGTGCCGGCCAGCACCCCCAGCGCACCGCTCTTGCCGGCCAGTTTTTCCGTGACCGACTTGACGTTGCGCAGGCTCAGTTCCAGCGCCGAGTCGGTTGCGGTCAGGCTGTTCAGGTTCTGCAGCAATTCCCTGGCGGCGGCCAGCAGGCGCGGGATTTCGGCGCCGGCATCGCCGCTCAGCACGCTACGCACTGCGCCGTCCGCCAGCGGCGGGTCGCTCAACATGCCGCTGAAGGCGCGCAGGCGGGTAGCGCCCACGATGCCGCGTTCCATCGTGAAGATGCTGGAACTGCGCAGCCAGTGCGCATCCTTCCTCGCCACTTCGACCACCATGCGGGCCTTGCCCTCATTGTTGAGCTCGATGCGGCTGACGCGCCCGATCGCAAAACCGGCGAACGTGATGTCCATCCCGAGCACCACGCCCTCGGCATCGTCCGCCACCAGCACCAGTTTCTGGGTCGATTCGAACGCGCCGCGCGCATACATCAGGTAGATCACCGTGGCCGACACCAGCAGCACCATCAGGATCAGCAGCAGGGCCGCCTTGAACTCGAGGTGGGAAATTGGCGGCATGGCCGGTGGGGGCGGTGCATTATCGATTGTATCGGCTGTATCTGTCATGGGATTTGAAGGTGTGCTAATAATAATTGCCCATCAGGGAGGCCACTTCGATCACCAGTACCACGGCAAACAGGCGCACCATGCCGGCCAGCCCGGCGGCCAGATGGGTGCGGTTGCGCCGCGTCCCGGTCAGGCCGTCGTAGTACGCGGAGGCCATCGGGATAATCGACACCGCCAGGCTGAAAAAGAAAATTTTCAGCGCCAGGATCATGGTTACGGCCGGGTTGAACACCTGGCCGACCACCCGCGTGTAGCCGGCCAGCGCCCAGGGCGTAAAGCCATAGACGGTCAGATAGGCCAGCACCAGCGTCATCAGGCAGCTGACCGCGCCCAGCATCCAGACCGAAAACACGCCAGCCAGCACGCGCGGCAGAAATTCGCGCCGGATCGGGTCGATGCCCTGGCGCTGCAAGGCGTCCAGTCCGCCCTGGGCGCGCATCTGCTCGAGTTCCGCGCCGCCCGGCAGCGTGCAGCGCAGCGCCACGAACAGCGCGGCGGTGAGCGGAATCAGCTCCAGCACCAGCACCCGCACCACCATCTCGATGGCAAAGCGCGACAAGCCGTAACTGAGCGCGGTAACCACCACAATCCGGATCAGCACTACGCTGATCAGGGCCGACAGCACGGTAAACCACAGCAGATTGCGCGCCGTCGCGTACACGATCTGGCGCGCGATGGCGCTGCGATTGGCGCGCGCATAGGTCGAAGGCGACAGCGCCAGCGCCAATGCCACCACGCTAAACAGCACGATCTGCCACCAGCTGACCAGCCACGCCAGCACTGTGCGGCCCAGGCGCCGCAGCGCCGGGAAGGAAGAGACCTGATTCATGTTGCGATGGTAGCAGCGATCTCGGCTGTGGTGCTGATGCGCCCGGAAAAGGGGTATTCTGTCTCGATGTCGCTTGCTTCCCTTTCCACTCTGGCCCAGGTTCCGCTGCGTATCCTGCTGATTTCTCCCGAAGGCGAAATCTCGCTCACGCTGGCAGGGCTGTTGCAGCCATTGCAGATGGCTGCAAAAATTCTCGGTCCGGCCCGTTTGCAGCTGGATTTGATGCCGTTGAAGTCCGCCGTGCAGGCGCCGGCCGGGCCTGCCGCGCAACTTTGTTTGCTGGTGTCGGACGATGCATTGGCCGGCCTGAGCAGGGAGCAGGGCCGCCTGCTGCTGCAGCGCTGTCAAGCCGCCCCGGTCTGGGGCGCGGCCGGGGCGGCGGTGCTGTGGCTGGCGCGCAGCGGCGCGCTGGACGGTGCGCGCACCGCGCTGCCGTGGGCGCTGTACGCGGATGCCGGCGAAGTCGCCGGGCGCGCGATCCTGACCCCGAACCTGTTCGAGCTCGACGGCCACCGGCTCAGTTGCTGCGGCGGCGCGGCCAGCATCGACTTCGCGCTGAGCCTGATCGGCATCCTGTTCGAGGTCCGGCTGCAGGCGCAGGTCCAGGAAGCGCTGTGCGTGGAGCGCATCCGCGACGCCAGCGAGCGCCAGCGCCAGGCGCTGCAGGCGCGTTTCGGGGCGCTGCAGCCGAAACTGTCGGAAGCGGTGACGCTGATGGAAAGCAATATCGAGGAGCCGCTGAGCACCGACGACATCGCCAATCTGGTCGGGCTCTCGCGCCGCCAGCTGGAGCGCCTGTTCAAGCAATACCTGGGCGCGGTGCCGTCGCGCTATTACCTGGAGCTGCGGCTGCAGCGCTCGCGCCAGCTGCTGCTTGAGTCGCACCATTCGATCGTCCAGATCGGCCTGATGTGCGGCTTTTCCTCCGGCTCGCATTTCTCCACCGCCTACGGCGCGCTGTTCGGCATCACCCCGCGCGAGCAACGCCAGCGCAAGCTGGCGCCAGGGCATGGCGTTCTGCCGGATCCATTGAGGTTATAGGAAGCAACGGGTATGTCAGCAAATGCACGATTTTTCGCCTGTTTTGTTGCGGCTTTAAAAAATACAATTCCCTGTATTCTAAAACGGCAGCAGCCATAACCAGAACGGCAGACATTGCAGTTTGGTAGTGCTCAAGAAGCGCCTGGCACAGGATTATGATATTTCCTGTCGCAGTTTCAAAAGAGTTTTAGCGCCGGGTTTTTTACAATGGCACCATCTTCGGGATGATGCGGGAGCCAACGTGAATATGAATGAATCGACCAGCCTGCAAGCAGGCGCAGCAATCCCGGTGCCGATTGCCGTCAACAGACAAACCTTCGATGCGGTGATGGTGCCGACCTATGCGCCCAGTACGATGGTACCGGTGCGCGCATCCGGCCTGGAAGTGTGGGACCAGCAGGACAAGCGCTATCTCGACTTCACCGCCGGCATCGCCGTCACCAGCCTCGGCCATGCGCACCCGGCGGTGGTCGAGGCGCTGTGCGCGCAGGCCCATACGCTGTGGCATGTCGGCAACAGCTACACCAACGAGCCGGTGCTGCGGCTGGCGACCGCGCTGACGCAGGCGACTTTCGCCGAGCGCGCATTTTTCTGCAACTCGGGCGCGGAAGCCAACGAGGCCGCCTTCAAGCTGGCGCGCAAATTCGCCGGCAACCAGTTCGGCCCGCACAAGTCGCGCATCATTTCCTGCACCAATTCCTTCCACGGCCGCACCCTGTTTACGGTCTCGGTCGGCGGCCAGCCCAAGTACACCGAAGGCTTCGGACCGCTGCCGCAGCACCTGACACACATTCCGTTCAACGACATCGCAGCGGCGCGCGCCGCGTTCGGCGACGATGTCTGCGCGCTGGTGGTCGAGCCGGTGCAGGGCGAGGGCGGCGTGCTGCCGGCCAACCGCGAATACCTGGAGGCGCTGCGCGGATTGTGCGACCAGCACCGCGCGCTGCTGATCTTTGACGAAGTGCAATGCGGGATGGGCCGCACCGGCACCCTGTTCGCCTACATGGGGTACGGCGTCACGCCCGACATCCTGACCTCGGCCAAGGCGCTCGGCAACGGCTATCCGGTCGGCGCGATGCTGACCACCGACGCGATCGCGGCCGCGTTTACCGTCGGCACCCACGGCACCACCTACGGCGGCAATCCGCTGGCCGCCAGCGTCGCGCTGCAGGTATTGCAAACCATCAATACGCCCGGCTTCCTGGCCCGGGTCGGGCAGGCGGCGCAGCACCTGACTGCCGCGCTGCAGGCGATCATTGCCGACCATCCGGCGGTGTTTGCCGAGGTGCGCGGCAGCGGCCTGATGCTGGGCATGGCGCTGTCGGAGCAATATCGCGGCCGTGCCAAGGAGATCACCCGGCTGGCCGAGGAAGAGGGCCTGATGCTGCTGATCGCCGGCCCCGACGTGGTGCGGCTGCTGCCGGCGCTGGTCGTGTCCGATGCGCAGATCGCCGAAGGCGCCGGCCTGCTGCGCCGTGCGCTGGCTCGGTTTCTGGCACAGTCTGCATAGGTGTATTTTTTTATTCAACAATAAAAATATGCCGAAAATGCCAGTTTTTTAAACATACTCCAACCTGGAGAGATTTCATGTTCGTGGTTCGCCCGGTAACTTCCGCGGATATTCCTGCGCTGGCGTCGCTGGCAGCGGCGGCAACGCTCGGCGTGCATACCTTGCCGCGCACGCCCGGAACGATCGCGCGCGCGGTGGAGCGCTCGCTGGAATCGTTTGCCGCCGAGGTCGATGTGCCCGGCGAGGAGTCGTACCTGTTCGTGCTGGAGTCAAGCGCCGATGGCGCGCTGCTGGGCTGCGCGGCGATCTCCGCCGCGGCCGGCGCCAACGGCACCTATTTCGCGTTTCGCAACGACGTCATGCAGCAGGTTTCGCGCGACCTGCATATCAGCCACAGCGTGCATGCGCTGACCCTGTGTTCGGCACTGACCGGCTACTCCCAATTGTCGGGGTTTTTCGTGCGCGGCCGGGGTGGTGAAACAGGCGGCCGCGAGGCGGCGCTACTGTCGCGCGCGCGCCTGCTGTTCGCCGCGCTGGCGCCGCAGCGTTTCAATGCGCGCTTTTTCGCCGCGCTGGCCGGCGTCACCGACGCCAGCGGCGCCTCGCCGTTCTGGGAGGCGCTGGGGCGCAAGTTCTTCCAGATGGATTTCCTGGAAGCCGAGCGCCTGATCGAAGGCGCGCGCAACCGGACCCTGATCATCGAACTGATGCCGCACTATCCGGTGTATGCGCCGATCCTGCCGGGCCCGGCCCAGGCTGCGATGGGGCAGGTCCATGCGGAGGGCGAATTACCGTTCCAGCTGCTGACGGAAGAAGGCTTCGAGCCGGACGAGTTCATCGACATCTTCGACGGCGGCCCGATCCTGCAGGCGCACAAGCATGCGCTGCGCTCGTTTAACGCCTCCTTCCTGCGCCCGGTTAGCGACCGGCTGCCGCCGGCCGACCCGGCCGCCGACGCCGAGCCGCCGGTCGCTTATCTGCTGGCCGCCGCCCGCCCCGACGATTTTCGCGCCGCCCTGTTCGATTGCGCTCCGCTGGAATATGCGTCGGCTGTCTGGCTGCCGCCGCAGTTGCTGGAACGTTTGCAGCTGGCGGTCGGCGAAGCCGTTTTATGCGTCAGATTGTGAGGTCGGAAATGCTGGTCGTACGCGCGATTCAAGAGCAGGACCTGGATGGATTGTTCGAGCTGGCCAGCCAGGCCGGCGAAGGCATGACCACGCTGAAAGCCGACCGCAAGATGCTGTCGCAGCGGCTGGAAGTGGCCTGCGCCTCGTTCGCCGAGCAGATCGCGCCGCCGCAGCGCGACTATCTGTTCGTGATGGAAGACACCGGCAGCGGCCGGCTGGTCGGCGTCTGTGCGATCAAGAGCGCGATCGGGCTGGACCAGACTTTCTATAACTACCGCATCGGCACCCTGGTCCATTCCAGCAGGGAACTGAATGTGTTCTCGCGCATGGAAACGCTGTACCTGTCGAACGATCTGACCGGCTGCGCCGAGCTGTGCTCGCTGTTCCTGCATCCGGATTACCGCAGCGGCAGCAACGGCAAGCTGCTGTCGAAAAGCCGCTTCCTGTTCATCGCGCAATTCCCGCAGCTGTTCCCGGAAAAGCTGATCGCCGAGATGCGCGGCTACCAGCGCGCCGACGGCGCCTCGCCGTTCTGGGACAGCCTGGGGCGGCATTTCTTCAAGATGGATTTCAACCGCGCCGACGACCTCAGCAGCCTCGGCACCAAGTCCTTCATCGCCGAGCTGATGCCGCGCTATCCGTTGTACGTCGCCTACCTGCCGGCCGAAGCGCAGGAGGTGATTGGCCGGGTCCATGTCGCCACCGCGCCGGCGCGCCGCCTGCTGGAGCAGGAAGGCATGCACTACGAAGGCTATGTCGATATCTTCGACGCCGGGCCGGTGCTGCAGGCGCGGGTGAGCGAGTTGCGCGCGCTGCGCGAGAGCGCGTTGGTCATCATCGAGCCGGCAGCAGAAGGGGTTGCCGGCGCGGGCGAGCCTACGCTGGTTTCCAATACCGTGCTGCGCGACTTCCGCATCATAGTCGCGCCAGCGCAGCCGCAACGGGCGCGCATTGCCCTATCCGTAGCCGAGCGGGAACTGCTGGCCTGCAGTGCCGGCGATCCGGTGCGCAGCATGCCACTCAACGCAAGGAAGAATCCATGATGCCAGCGCATTGCATCAACGGCCAATGGCGCGCCGGCCAGGGCGAAGCCTTCGATGTCATCAATCCAGCCAATGGCGAGACGGTCTGGTGCGGCGCGGCCGCAGCGGTAGATGACGTCGACGATGCCTGTCAGGCGGCCCGCGCCGGCTTCCGGCTCTGGTCGCGCACGCAGCTGGCGGCGCGGATTGCAGTCTGCCAGCGCTTTCGCGACCTGCTGAAGGAAAACGCCGAAGCGCTGGCCGGCCTGATCGCGCTGGAAGTCGGCAAGCCGCTGTGGGAAGCGCGCACCGAGGTGGCCAGCATGGCGGCCAAGGTCGATATTTCAGTGCAGTCCTACCAGGCGCGCACCGGCCACACGCAAGCCGCGGTGGCCGACGGCAGCGCGGTGCTGCGGCACCGGCCGCACGGCGTGTTCGGCGTGTTCGGTCCGTACAACTTTCCCGGCCACCTGCCGAACGGCCACATCGTGCCGGCCCTGATCGCCGGCAACGCGATCGTCTTCAAGCCGAGCGAATATGCGCCGCAAACCGCGATCAAAACGGTCGAGCTATGGCAGCGCGCCGGCTTGCCGGACGGCGTGCTGAACCTGGTCAACGGCGGCCGCGCCAGCGGCGAGGCGCTGGCGCAGCATCCGCAGCTCGACGGCATATTGTTTACCGGCAGCTACCAGACCGGCGCCATCCTGCATCGCCAGTTCGCCGGTCAGCCGGGCAAGCTGCTGGCGCTGGAAATGGGCGGCAACAATGCGCTGCTGGCGTGGGATGTGCAGCATCTCGATGCGGCGGTGCATCACGCGATCTTTTCGGCCTTCGTCAGCGCCGGCCAGCGCTGCACCTGCGCGCGGCGCCTGATCGTCGAGGATTCCGAGCGCGGCCAGGCCTTCATCGATCGCCTAGTGGAGGTCGCCGGCCGGATCGCGGTCGGCGCCTCGGATGCGTCGCCGCCGCCGTTCATGGGGCCGGTGGTGTCGGCAAAAATCGCTGAAAAACTGCTGGCTGCGCAAGCCGGCCTGGTGGCGTGCGGCGGCCGAGTGCTGCTGGAAATGCGCCAGCTGGTGCCTGGCACCGGCTTCCTCTCGCCCGGCATCGTCGATGTGACCGGCGCTAGGGAAGTGCCGGACGAGGAATGGTTCGGCCCCTTGCTGCAAGTGCTGCGGGTGGCCAGCTTCGATGCTGCGCTGGCAGCGGCCAATGCGACCGCATACGGCCTGGCCGCCGGCCTGCTGTCGGACGATCCGGCCTTGTGGCAGCAGTTCCTGGACGGCGCGCGGGCCGGCATCGTCAACTGGAACCGGCCGACTACGGGCGCGGCCAGCAGCGCGCCGTTCGGCGGCATCGGCAACTCCGGCAATCACCGCCCCAGCGCCTATTACGCCGCCGATTATTGCGCGTATCCGGTGGCATCGATCGAGAATCCCGCGTTGGAAATGCCGCAGCAGCTGTCGCCGGGATTGCATTTCTAATTACATAGGCAAACAGGTCGAAAGAACGCATGGATACCACACGCGAATTCAATTTTGACGGGCTGGTCGGCCCTTCGCACAATTACGCCGGCCTGTCGTTCGGCAATGTCGCCTCGTTCAGCAATGTCAAAAGCATGTCGAACCCGAAGCAGGCGGCGCTGCAGGGGCTGGCCAAGATGCGCGCGCTGGCCGCGCGCGGCTTCGCCCAGGCGCTGCTGCCGCCGCAGCTGCGGCCCGATTTCCGGCTGCTGCGCAGCATCGGCTTTGGCGGCAGCGACGCCGATGTGCTGGCGCGCGCCGCCCGGGAGGCGCCGGTGATCCTGGCCTGCGCCTATTCTGCGGCGCCGATGTGGAGCGCGAATGCGGCCACGGTCAGCCCCTCGGCCGATACGATGGACGGCCGCGTGCATTTCACGGTGGCCAACCTCAACAGCAAGCTGCACCGCTCGTACGAGCAGACCCAGACCGCGCGCGCGCTGCGTTCGATTTTCCGCGACGGCACCCGCTTCGCGGTGCATGACGCCTTGCCTGCCACGCCGGCCTTCGGCGACGAGGGTGCCGCCAACCATACCCGGCTGTGCGCCGCGCACGGCGCTGCCGGAGTGGAACTGTTCGTGTACGGCCGGGTCGAGTTCGATGCCGCAGCGCTGGCGCCGCAGCGCTTTCCGGCGCGCCAGACGCTGGAGGCCAGCCAGGCGGTGGCGCGGCTGCACGGCCTGCAGCCGCAGCGCACCGTGTATGTGCAGCAGGACCCGGCGGCAATCGATCAGGGCGTGTTCCACAACGATGTGATTGCGGTCGGCAACGGCAATGTGCTGTTGTATCACCAGCAGGCCTTCCTCGATGAATCGGCTGTCATTACTGCGCTGCAACATGCGCTGGCCGATGCCGGCACCGAATTGCAGCCGATACGGGTCGCAAGCAGTCAGGTGCCGGTGGCCGATGCGGTAGCCAGTTATCTGTTCAACAGCCAGTTGCTGTCCAAAAGCGATGGCCGGATGGCGCTGGTGGTGCCGCAGGAATGCCAGGAAAATCCGGCGGTGGCGCGCTATCTGCAAGGCCTGGTCGCCAGCGGCGGGCCGGTCGATGAATTGATCAGTTTCGATCTGCGCCAGAGCATGCGCAACGGCGGCGGCCCGGCCTGCCTGCGCTTGCGGGTGGCGCTGAGCGCTGCCGAGGCGGCGGCGATGCATCAGGGCGTGGTGATGACCGAGAGCCTGTACGCCAGCCTGGTGGCCTGGGTCGGGCGGCACTATCGCGATCGCCTGGCGCCGCAGGATCTGGCCGATCCGCTGCTGGCGATTGAAATTCAGGCTGCGCTGGAAGAATTGGGCATGATTCTGGGTTTGCCGGAGTTGTACGCTTTTTAGGTGGCCTCGGGCTGCAATTTTTCAGGTGCATTAACGCTCCGATGGCACGTCCAGCACGATAGTGCTTTTCATGCGGTTGATAAGTTTGGTATCGTTCGCTTGCGGTCGGCGTAACTTTACGAAGACCAATAAACAGGGTTGTTGTCAAATTCAGACGCTCTGGAGACGTGATTGCGCATTCATCCAATGTGCAATCCACATAAAAAAACTGCAAGTAATTTGCCTGCAGTCAGGTAGTCCACTTATCGGGAGGGCATCAATGAAACTGAAACATCTAGTCGCCGTAATCGGCCTGTCATGCGTGGTATCGGCGCAGGCTGCCGACTTGAAGGAATTGCGTGTCGGTCAGGATCCGACCTACGAACCGTTCGAATACAAGACGCCGGACGGCAAGCTGGTGGGCTTTGAAGTCGACATCGCCAACGCGCTGTGTGCTGAAATGAAAATGAAATGCGTATTTTTCGACCAGTCCTGGGAAGGCATCATTCCCTCGCTGCTGGCCAAGAAATACGATGTGATCATTTCGTCGATGTCGGCCACCGATGAACGACAAAAAAACAGTCATTTTCTCCAATAAAGTCTACAACACGCCTTCGCGCGTGGTCGTCAAGCGCGGCAGCGGCATCAATGGCTCGCCGGCATCGCTGAAAGGCAAGAAAATCGGCGTGCTCAAGGGCTCCACTCAGGAAGCCTACTCCAACAAGGTGTTTGCCAAGGCCGGCGCCACCGTGGTCGGCTACGGCAATACGCAGGATTCCTATCTGGACATGGCATCCGGCCGCCTCGACGCGCTGGTGGCGGATATCGTCGAAGTCAAGGCCGGTTTGCTGAGCAAGCCTGAAGGCAAGCCATTTGAACTGGTCGGCGCCAGCCTGGACGATCCGCTCTTCAACGTCGGTACCGCCGCCGCCTTGCGCAAATCCGATACCAAGCTCAGGGATCAGATCAATGCCGCACTGAAGGCGATTCGCGCCAACGGCACTTACAAGAAAATTGCCGACAAATACTTCGATTTTGACGTCTACGGCAAGTAAGTAAGCGGTAATGCTGTGCGGCCCGATGCCTGCCACCTGTTTTACCGGCGTGCATCGGGTTTTTGATTTCGATACCTATTGAGCGGATGACTTATGTTCCATGGATATGCCGGGCATATTTTGCGCGGTTTTGCGACAACGCTGGAGATTGCGCTGCTGTCGCTGTTTATTGCGACGCTGATCGGTCTGGTTTGCGCGCTGATGGCGACCTCGGAGAATCGTTTTTTGCGCGAATTTACCCGCATTTATGCGGTTGTCATCCGCGGCATCCCGGATTTGCTGCTGATGCTGATGCTGTTTTACGGCGGCCAGATTGCCATCAATAATTTTCTGGAATGGCTCGATCTGAGCATGCAGCTTGAGCTCAACCAATTTACTGCCGGCGTGATTACGCTCGGCTTCATCTACGGCGCCTATTTCATGGAGACCTTCCGCGGCGCGCTGCTGGCAGTGCCGCCTGGTCAGGTCGAGGCCGGCCGTGCATTCGGCATGACCGCCTTCAAGGTCAACATCCGCATTCTGTTGCCGCAGATGGTGCGCTTTGCGCTGCCGGGGTTTACCAATAACTGGCTGGTGCTGTCGAAAGCGACCGCGCTGGTGTCGGTGATCGGCTTGCAGGATGTGATGTACCGCGCCAAGGAAGCCGGCGCCGGTTCGCGCCAGCCGTTCACCTGGCTGCTGTTCGCCGGCATCCTGTATCTGCTGATCACCTCGATCTCGCTCTACCTGCTGCGCCGGGTCGAGCGCAAGTATTCGGTCGGCGTGCGTTACGGGAGTCATGTATGAATTTCGAGGCGATACTGACTGCGGATACTTTTGCTCTTTACCTCGGCGGCTTGTGGATGACGGTGAAGCTGCTGCTGGCCTGCGTGGCGCTCGGCTTCCTGTTGTCGGTGCCGCTGGCGGTGGCGCGCAATTCGCGCCTGCTGCCGGTCAGCA
This sequence comes from Herminiimonas sp. CN, assembly GCF_000622895.1. Taxonomy (GTDB): domain Bacteria; phylum Pseudomonadota; class Gammaproteobacteria; order Burkholderiales; family Burkholderiaceae_D; genus AVCC01. Next base: position 5,300 of record NZ_AVCC01000030.1, on the reverse strand, counting down.
AAGCCGTATGGGCCTTCACTTACGTGGTGCGCGGCACGCCGCTGCTGCTGCAGATGTACCTGATTTATTACGGCTTGTCGCAGTTCGAGGCGGTGCGCAACAGCTTCGCCTGGACTGCGCTGTCGGAGCCGCTGTTTTGCGCGGTGGCCGCGCTGACTATCAATACGGTCGGGTATACGACCGAGATCTTCGCCGGCGCGATCCGCAGCCTGCCGTATGGCGAAATCGAGGCTGCCAATGCCTACGGCATGAGCCGCTGGACCAATCTGCGCCGCATCATTTTGCCGTCCGCGCTGCGCGCCAGCCTGCCGACCTACTCGAACGAAGTCATCATGATGCTGCACGCGACCTCGCTGGTCAGCACCATCACGCTGCTGGATTTGACCGGCGCCGCCAACCGCATCTATTCGACCTATTACCTGCCGTTCGAAGCCTTCATGGTGGCCGCCGCGGTGTACATGGTGCTGACGTACATCCTGGTGCGCGGCTTCCGCTATGCCGAATGGCGCTATCTGGCCTACCAGCGGCCGCAAGAGGTGAAATGATGCGCATCGATCAGCATCCGCTGCCGGCCGGCAGCAGCAATTGCCAGTACAGCCTGAGCAGTTTCCACTTCGGCCAGCCGGGCGCAAAAAAAGTCTACCTGCAGGCCAGCCTGCACGCCGATGAGCTGCCTGGCATGCTGGTGCTGCATCATCTGCGTGCGCTGCTGGAGCGGGCCGAAGCCGAAGGCCGGCTGCAGGGCGAGATCGTACTGGTGCCGGTGGCGAATCCGATCGGCCTGTCGCAAACCTTCATGCACGACCAGATGGGCCGCTTCGATTTCGCCAGCGGCACCAATTTCAACCGCGGCTTTCCGGACCTGTCGGAGCCGATGATTGCGCTGCTGGCCGATGCGTTGGGCGACGACGCGCAGCAGAATGTGGGCCTGATCCGCGCCGCCATGCGGCAGTTGCTGGACGCCGCAGAGTGCCGCACGCCGCTCGACGGCATGCGCATCGGCCTGATGCGGCTGGCGCACGATGCCGATATCGTGCTCGACCTGCATTGCGACTGCGAAGGCGTGATGCATATCTACGCGCCGTCGGATCATGTGGCCGAAGCCGGGCGGCTCGGCTGCTATCTGGGCGCGCGCGTGCTCCTGATCGCAGATGCGATCGGCGGCGGCTGTTTCGATGAAATGCTGTTCAAGCCGTGGCTGCGCCTGCGCGCGCGTTTCGGCGCGCAGTTTCCGGTGCCGCAGTCCTGCTTTGCCAGCACGGTCGAGCTGCGCGGCGAGCAGGACGTGTCGCACCAGCTTGCCAGCGCCGACGCGCTGGGCATCTACCATTACCTGTGCGGCGCCGGCCTGATTGCCGGTGCGGTGGCGCCGCCGCCAGCGGCGGTCTGCGTGCCGACCCCGCTGGCCGGCTCGGTGACCGCCTGTGCAGCCGAACCGGGAGTGATTTCGTATGTGGCCCGCCCGGGCGACGTGCTGAAGTCCGGCGACGTGATCTGCGACATCGTCGATCCGCTCTCCGGGGGCTCGTATGCGGTAACCAGCCCGATCGACGGCGTGATGTACTCGCGGGTGATATTCCGCTATGCGACGCGCGGCATGGAGCTGGCCAAGATTGCCGGCAAGACCGAGAGGCGCAGCGGCAATCTGCTCGGCCCATGATCTGCGAGCCTGCACCTGAAGTCCGGGGTATGGCTGAACAGCATAGTGTTGCCGCAGTATTTTATTGACTCTTAAAAAATACATATAGAAGTATTTTAAGAAACAGTTAGGAATCGCCATGTCCCAGTTAGTTGTCGAAAATTTGCACAAGCGCTACGGCCAGAACGAGGTCCTCAAGGGCATCTCGGTCGAGGCGCACAAGGGCGATGTGATCAGCATCATCGGCGCCTCCGGCTCCGGTAAAAGCACCTTTTTGCGCTGCATCAACCTGCTCGAAAAGCCGACCGAAGGCCGCATCATCGTCAACGGCAGCGAGCTCAAGCTGGTGCGGCAGAAAAACGGCGACCTCGATTGCCCGGATGCCCGCCAGTTGCAGCAGGTGCGCTCCAAGCTGGCGATGGTGTTCCAGCACTTCAACCTGTGGTCGCACATGACGGTGCTGGAAAACATCATGGAAGCGCCGCTGCACGTGCTCGGAATTTCCAAGAAGGAGGCGATGGAGCGCGCCCGCCATTACCTGGCCAAGGTCGGGGTCGAAGGGCGCGAGGATTATTACCCGTCGCATCTGTCGGGCGGCCAGCAGCAGCGGGTGGCGATTGCGCGCGCGCTGGCGATGGAGCCGGACGTGATGCTGTTCGACGAGCCGACTTCCGCGCTTGACCCGGAACTGGTGGTCGAAGTGCTGCGCGTGATGCAGAATCTGGCCAAGGAAGGCCGCACCATGATGGTGGTCACGCACGAGATGGAGTTCGCCCGCAGCGTCTCCAACCAGGTGATTTTCGTCCATCAGGGCGTGATCGAGGAGCAGGGCGATCCGCGCATCGTACTGTCCAACCCGCAAAGCGCGCGGCTGCAAAAATTCCTGTCCGGCGCCTTGAAGTAAGGCCTTATTCGGCCTCGCGCAGGCGCGCCTGGCTGACGCTTGCGCCATCTTCGGAGCGAAGCGTCCAGAACGTCAGCGACGACAGCACGGTCAGCCCGCCCAGGGTCAGGAACGCGTAATGCAGCGCCCGCGTCACCGCCAGCTGGTCGGTCTGCGGCAGGCCGCCCAGATACCAGCCGGCGACCAGCGAGCCGAAGGCCAGCCCGAAGCTCATCGACATCTGCTGCAGCGCGCTGGCAAGGGTGCTGGCCATGCTGGAGTCGGCGCTGTTGATGTCGGCATACACCATCGAATTGATGCTGGAAAACTGCAGCGAATTGAAGAATCCCTGCGCCAGTCCCAGCAGCACGATCATGGCCAGTGGGCTGGCCGCATCGATCAGCGCAAACAGGCAGATGGTACAGCCAATCATCACCGTATTCACGATCAGCACCCGGCGGTAGCCGAAGCGCCCCAATACCCTGGCAGAGATCAGCTTCATCCCCATTGCGGCAGCCGCGGTCGGCATCATCAGCAAGCCCGATTGCCAGGCCGGCAGGCCGAGGCCGAGCTGGTATAGCAGCGGCAGCAGAAACGGCAGCCCGCCCAGGCCGAGGCGGGTGATGAAGCCGCCCAGCACCGAAACCCGGAAGGTGCGCACCTGAAACAGCTGCAGCCGCAGCAACGGATAGCGCATCTGGCTGGCATGCCAGGCGTAGGCCGCCAGCAGGCTGACGGCCAGCAGCAGCAGGATCGCGGTCGAGGTGGCGTCGATCGTATGCTCGCCGAAGATTTCCAGCAGCCAGGACAGCAGCGCGGTGCCGCTGCCGAACAGCACCAGTCCGATCAGGTCCAGCGGGCGCGCGATCGCGCCGCGGTAGTCCGGCATGTAGCGGTGGATCAGGAATTGCGCAGCCAGGCCGACCGGCACATTGACGAAGAAGATTTCGCGCCACGACAGCCAGTGCACGATCAGGCCGCCCACCGTCGGCCCGAGCAGCGGCCCGATCAGCGCCGGAATCACCACGAAATTCATCGCCGACAGCAGCTGCGACTTGGGGAAAGTGCGCACGATCGCCAGCCGGCCGACCGGCATCATCATTGCCGCACCGATGCCCTGCAGTATCCGTGCGGCCACCAGCATCGGCACATTGAGCGCCAGGCCGCACAGCATCGAGGACGCGGTAAATACGGCAACCGCGGAGCTGAACACCCGCCGGGTGCCGAAGCGGTCGGCCATCCAGCCGCTGATCGGGATGCACACCGCCAGGCTCAGGATGTAGCTGGTCACCACCGCCTTCAGGCTCAGCGGCGTCACCTGCAGGCTGGCGGCCATCGCCGGCACCGCGGTATTGACGATGGTGGAATCGAGCTGTTCCATGAACAGGGCGGTGGCGACTACCCAGGGCAGATAGCTCTTGACGACGGGATTGTTCATCTGCGGGCATGCCTATATGAGTTCTGATGCGGCTTGTGCTGGCGGCGTGCGTCGCCGCAGCCTCATTCTAAGGCGTTCGGCCCATTCCTTCACGCTGCCGCACTGCTGTAAATTGACGTCGCGTAAGCGGAAGCAAGCAGTCGCCGTTTGGCGCACACTGGCTGCTTTAGATTGGGGAGATTGTATGCAAAAAGACTTGCCGGCGGCATCCATGCCAGCCATTCCCGACCCGGTGCGGGCACTGGCCGCGGCGGATTTCACCGGCATCGAACAGGCTTTCACCGCAGCCGGTTTTGCGGTCGGCCGGCCGGGACCGGGCATGCTGCAAATCGCTTCGCCAATACCGCAGCCAGGACGGATGGCGGTGCTGCTGTCGGTCGGCATCCACGGCGACGAGACCGGGCCGATCGAAATGCTGGCCAGCCTTATGAGCGAACTGGCGGCAGCGCCGCAGCAGCTGGCGGTCGATCTGTTGCTGGTGGTCGGCAATCCGGGGGCCATCGCGCAGCAGCGGCGCTTCATCGAGGCCGACCTGAACCGCTTGTTTGCCGCCGGGCGCGGCGCGTTGCGGGCGGTTGCCGAGGCCGCGCGGGCCGATGCCATCATGGGCGCCACCGCAGGGTTTTTCGCCAGGACCGATGCGCCGAAATGGCATCTGGATCTGCATACCGCGATCCGGCCGTCGCGGTATCCGACTTTCGCCATCGTGCCGGATGTGATCGCCGACGCCGGCAAGCGGGTGCTGCATCACTGGCTGGCGCATGCCGGCATCGAGGCTGAGGTGGTCAGCCCGCACTCGGCCGGCACCTACAGCGCCTACAGCGCGCAGCAGTGCGCGGCCATCAGCGCCACGCTCGAGTTGGGCCAGGTCGGCCGGCTGGGCCAGAACGACGCCAGCCTGCTGGCGCAGCCGCAAGCGGCCCTGGCGGCGCTGCTGCGCGCGCAGCAGCAGGTGCTGGCGGCGTCGGACACGGTGCGCCTGCCGCAGCGCTTCCGGGTGACGCAGGAAATCATCAAGCGCAGCGACGCCTTCCGCATGGCATGCGATCGCAACACCTGTAATTTCACGCCGATGCAGCAGGGCCAGCTGATCGCCAGCGACGGCGCGACCGAGTACCGGGTGCGGCAGGCGCAGGAGTACATCCTGTTCCCGAACCCGGAGGTCCGGGTCGGATTGCGCGCCGGATTGATGGCAGTGCATCAGCAGTAAAATTCTTATTTTGCATGGGTATGCTAAATAAGTATCTGTCTAACGCTTGATATATCTGCGATTGTTTAAAATACTGCAATCAGTACCTTAAAATGCAAAAAAGCCGTTGCGCAGGCTGCGCAACGGCTTT
>NZ_AVCC01000029.1 GCF_000622895.1 Herminiimonas sp. CN | reverse complement strand
CGGCAGGCGCTCTGCTACATCGCGCAGGATCACTTGCCAGGAATCCCCGCCCCTGGCCGCCTCCTCGCCCGGCATCGCGTTCGGCCCGGCAGCACGCTCCACGCCACGGATGGCGCTGCGCGCCACCAGTGCATTGCGATGGACGCGCACGAAGCTCGACGCCAGCTCCTGCTCCAACGACACCAGCGAAGCCTCGATCAGGTATTCGCGCGCCTCGGTATGCAGGGTCACATACTTCAACTCGGCCTTCAGGTACAACACCTGCTCGATCGGCACCAGCAGCAGCCGGCCGCGCTCCTGCACCGAAAAATGCCGGCGACCCGGATCCTGACTGGCAATCGCCGGCGGCGGCAAGCGCACACTCCGCTCGGGCGCGCTGACCGGCTTAAAACGCCGCAGCGCGTCAAGCAGACGCGAGGCGCGCACCGGCTTCAACAGGTAATCGAGCGCCTGCACCTCGAAGGCGTCCAGCGCGTAGGCATCGTGCGCGCTGATGAAGATGATCGCCGGCACACGGGCATCGGCCTGGCGCCTTAATTGCGCCAGTTGCGCAGCCAGTTCGATCCCGCTGATGCCGGGCATCTGCACATCCAGCAGCAGGATGTCGGGCTTGCTTGCGGCAATGCCGGTCAGCGCCTGAGCGGCGTCCCCGGCTTCGCCGACGATCAGATGCGGGCATTCTGCCGCGATGTCGCCCAGCAGGGTCGTCAGTCTTACGCGCGCCGGAGCTTCGTCGTCGGCAATGAACAAACGCAATGTCATGTCGGACTCTTCAAGTAGGGAAACCGCAGGTGCACATTGAATTTCCCATCCACCACCGAGGTGGATAGTTGTGCCTCGACATCGAACAATAGCGCCAGCCGCTCGCGGATATTCTGCAGCGCCAGATTGTTGCCGGACGCACCCTGGTCCTGACCGTGATAGGGATTGGCGATGACGATGTCGATGCGATCGATCGATCGGTTCAGTCGCACCGAGATCAGGGACGGCGCCGGCACCGGCTCGACGCCGTAATGCACCGCGTTTTCCAGCAAGGGTTGCAGCAACAGCGCCGGCACTTGCGCGCGGCGCAGCGTCGCATCGCTGACATTGCCCCGCTCCCAGCGCACTTGCAGGCGTTCGCCCAGGCGAATCTTCTCGATCGACAGATACTGGCGGCACAGCCGGAGTTCTTCTTCCAGGCTGGTCATGTTGCGCGCATCGCGCATCAGTACGCGAAACAAGTCGGCCAGGTCTTCCAGCGCGGCTTCGGCCTGGCGCGGCGCGGTGCGGATCAGCGACAACACCGCATTCAGGCTGTTGAACAGGAAATGCGGCCGGATGCGTGCCTGCAACGCTTGCAAGCGTGCCTCCACCAGCGCCGGCGAAAAGGCGCGGGTGCGCAGCTCGAAGTAATGCTGCAGCGCGATGCCGAACAATGCCGCCGCCAGCAAGCCGTTCAGCACGGACAAATGGGCAAAACTGCCGGCGAACCAGTCGAACGAAGACAGGAAGCGGATGACGGCCGCCGTCACCAGCGCCGGCACCAGCGTGCACAGGATGCGCTGCGCCCACAGGCGGGTGTGGCGCACCAGCGCCAGACGGCGTACGCCGCACAGCGCCAAAAGCGACCACAGGCAGGCCAGCTCAACCACGAGCGCCGATTCGACAAAATCGATCAGGCCCGCCTGCCAGCCGTCACTGCGCAGCATGACCGCGATCAAAACTGCCAAGTTGACCGCCAGTATCGAGCGGAGCACCACGCCGATATTGCAACAGTCGGGGATGACCGTCTCCATTGCGGCACTGCGGGGAACCGTAAATAACGACATGGGCAAGCGTCAATCTGATTGGAGAGCAAGAAAGCAGAAACTGCACTGAAAATATACTACACAATGTATTTTTTAAATTCGCAATATAATTATGCGGAAATCGCGTATTTTTCCAGCATACCCCAACACTAACTTCTATCGATGCACGTGAGTAGGCCGGGTCCGGCGCAGTGGCCGAACTTATTTCCGCCTGCTTTGCGCAAGTCCTATTTATAATCGTGGGATTCACCCAGCCCCACACTCGGATCCAATTATGACAGCACAACTCTCCAAAAAAAGCGAAGCGTGGTCGGCGCGTTTCTCCGAGCCGGTATCCGATCTGGTCAAACGCTACACCGCTTCGGTATTTTTCGACAAGCGCCTGGCCTTGTTCGACATCGAGGGCTCGCTCGCGCATGCCGAAATGCTCGCCGCCACCGGCATCATCAGCGCCGCCGACCAGGCCGAAATCGTGCGCGGCATGACGCAGATCCGCGCCGAAATCGAAGCCGGCCGGTTCGAATGGCTGCTCGATCTGGAAGACGTCCACCTGAACATCGAAAAACGCCTGACCGAACTGGTCGGCGACGCCGGCAAGCGGCTGCACACCGGGCGCTCGCGCAACGACCAGGTCGCCACCGACATCCGCCTGTACCTACGCAGCGCGATCGACGACGTCAGCGCGCTGCTGCGCGCCCTGCAGTTGGCGCTGCTGGACCTGGCCGAACAGCATGCCGCCACCATCATGCCGGGCTTCACCCACATGCAGGTGGCGCAGCCGATCACCTTCGGCCACCACATGCTGGCCTATGTCGAAATGTTCAGCCGCGACGCCGAGCGCATGGCCGACTGCCGCAAGCGCGTCAACCGCCTGCCGCTCGGCGCTGCCGCGCTGGCCGGCACCACCTTCCCGATCGACCGCGAACGCGTGGCCAAGACGCTCGGCTTCGATGAAGTCTGCCGCAATTCGCTCGACGCGGTATCCGACCGCGACTTCGCCATCGAATTCTGCGCCGCCGCAGCGCTGGTGATGACGCATGTCTCGCGCATGTCGGAAGAACTGATCATCTGGATGAGCCCGCGCGTGGGCTTCATCGACATCGCCGACCGCTTCTGCACCGGCTCCTCGATCATGCCGCAAAAGAAAAACCCGGACGTGCCGGAACTGGCGCGCGGCAAGACCGGGCGCGTCAATGGCCACCTGATCGGCCTGTTGACCCTGATGAAAGGCCAGCCGCTGGCCTACAACAAGGACAATCAGGAAGACAAGGAGCCGCTGTTCGACACCGTCGATACCCTGACCGACACGCTGCGCATCTTCGCCGACATGGCCACCGGCATCACGGTGAAAGCCGACACCATGCGCGCCGCCGCGCTGCAAGGCTTTGCCACCGCCACCGACCTGGCCGATTACCTGGTCAAGAAGGGCTTGCCGTTTCGCGATGCACACGAAGCAGTGGCGCGCGCGGTGCGCACCTGCGTCGATCGCGGCTGCGACCTGACCGACCTGACGCTGGAGGAACTGCGCGCCTTCTCGGCCCTGATCGAAGCCGACATCTTCGCGGTGCTGACGCTGGAAGGCTCGGTCGCCGCACGCGACCATATCGGCGGCACCGCGCCCAAACAGGTGCGTGCGGCGATTGCCGCCGCGCGCCAGCGCTTGGGCTAGGCAGCGCGCCGATCCACCGTATCCATTACCGCTCAACAACAATTATTCACCACCACGGAGGACAGTATGCAACGCAAAAATCTGTTGAAAAAACTATCGCTCGCGCTCCTCTGCGCAGGCCTCGCCGGCAGTGCAATCGCCGCTGATGTCAAACTCGGCGTCGCTGCCGCGCTGACCGGCCCTGCCGCGAAATACGGCATCGCCATCAAGAACGGCTTCACCCTGGCCGCCGATGAAATCAACGCCAAAGGCGGCGTCAACGGCAACAAACTGGTGCTGCTGGTGGAAGACGAGCAAGGCAAAAAAGAAGACGCGATCAACGTCTTCAAAAAGCTGATTTTCCAGGACAAGGTGCTGCTGGTGTTCGGGCCGACCCTGTCCAACTCCGCGTTCGCGGCTGACCCGATCGCCAATGCCGCCAAAGTGGTTGCCTTCGGCACCAGCAACACTGCCGACGGCATTACCGCCATGGGCCCGTTCACGTTCCGCAACTCGGTAATGGAAGCCGACGTCTTGCCGGTCACCACCCGCGCTGCCGTCAAGCATTTCGGCCTCAAGAAAGTCGCGGTGATTTATGGCAACGACGACGCGTTTACCAAGAGCGGCTATGACGTTTTCAAGGCAACGCTGGAAAAACAGAAAATTGCCGTCACCAGCACCGAGACCTATGCCAAGGGCGACGTCGACTTCAAGGCGCAGCTGACCAAGATCAAGGGCGGCAATCCGGATGCCATCGTCTGCTCCTGCCTGGCAGAGGAAGCCGCCAATATCATGCTGCAAAGCCGCACGCTCGGCATGAAGCAGCCGTTCATCGGCGGCAACGGCCTGAATTCGCCAAAACTGTTTGAAATCTCCAAAAAGGCCGGCGACGATACCGTGATGGGCAGCCCGTGGTCATCGGAAAACACGGCCCCGGCCAACAAAGCTTTCATGGCTGCCTACAAGGCCAAGTTCGGCTCCGACCCGGATCAGTTTGCGGCACAAGCGTTCGACGCGCTGCACATCGTCGCTGCCGCGTTGAAAAACGTGAAGCTGTCGAATGCGCTGGACAAGGATCGGATTGCGCTGCGTGATGCCCTGCCCGCCGTCAAGATCGATGGCGCTACCGGCAAATTTGCCTTCCGCAAGGCGCCGGCAGCCGGCGGCAAGGAAGTCGGCTACGACGCCCAGCAGGAAGCCATCGTCAATATCGCCAAAAACGGCAAGTTCGTGCTGTTGAAATAAGCGGCGACCCGGGCGCCAGGTCGTGCGCCAACTCATGCGCCTGACGGCCTGCCGGCCGGGGCCAGGGTTCTTTCGCAAATCTGACGCGAAAAACCCTGGCCCCGCGGGTTTAACAGACAAGAAATTTGCAGTCACCGATCTCCCCGGCAAACAGTCATGGCGCAATCGCCGTGCGCGCTATGTTTGCAGTGTTAGAAAACAGCAGGACCATACCCTTATGCTTGAACAACAACTTATCAACGCCCTCTCGCTCGGCAGCGTATATGCGCTATTCGCGCTGGGCTTCACGCTGGTTTTCGGCGTGCTTGGCGTCATCAATCTGTCGCATGGCGCCATCTTCATGCTGGGCAGCTATGTCGCACTGCTGCTGGTGGACCAGCTTGCGATGCCGCTCTGGGTCGGGCTATTGGCAGCGATGCTGGTGACAGGCCTGATTGGCCTGATCGTCGATTATCTGGTGCTGAAACCGCTGCGCGCGCGCAACGCCCCGCACTTGACGCCGATGATCGCGACGATCGGCGTTGCCATCATCCTGACCAACCTGGCGCAAGGCCTGTTCGGCGCAGAAAACAAGCGCTTCCCGGTCGGCACCATCCCGGAAGACAGCATCACCCTGGGCCATTTGCACATCACTGCGGTACAGGTCGGCATCGTCGTGATTTCCTTTCTGTTGATGCTGGTATTGCTGGCGATCATGCGCCGCACCCAACTGGGCCGCGCGCTGCGCGCCATTGCCGAGTCGCCGAAAGCTGCATATCTGCTCGGCATTAATGTCGAAGGGCTGTTTTACCTGACCTCGTTTACCGCCGCCGCACTGGGCGGCGCCGCCGGAGTGCTGGTCGGCCTGTCGTTCAATGCGATTTCGCCGTTCATGGGGCAGCCGATGCTGCACAAAGGGATTGCCGTGATCATCCTGGGCGGCATGGGCGACATTCGCGGCGCCATGATTGCCGGCTTGTTCCTTGGCTTCGCCGAAGTATTGACGGTGGCCTATATTTCAAGCGATTTCCGCGATGCGGTGGGATTCGGATTACTGTTTTTGATTTTGCTGATCCGGCCTTCGGGCATGTTCGGCAAAGTGCTGGAAAGAAAGGCGTAACAGATGGGTATGATGGAGTGGTGGGACGGATTCTGGGCGACCTATAACACCGTGATTTTCGGCATCGGCATCAACGCCATGCTGGCCCTGTCGATTTACGTAACCCTGTCATGCGGCTTGCTGTCGCTGGCAAATGCTGCATTCATGGGCATCGGCGCTTACACTGCGGCGATGATCAGCATGCAGACCGGCTTGCCGTTTCCGCTGGCGCTGGCTGCCGGCGGCCTGTTGCCGGCGCTGGTGGCTCTGATCATCGGTATCCCGACGCTGCGCCTGTCCGGTGTGTATCTGGCGATGGCAACCCTCGGCTTCGGCGAAGTGGTGCGGGTCGTCGTTTTGAACATCGAGGTGACTGGCGGCCCGATGGGACTGAACGGCATTCCGCTCAAGACCGAGTGGTGGCACATCCTGCTGCTGCTCGCAGTCACGCTGTATGTACTGGCGCGGATGCGGCGCTCCAAAATCGGCCGCGCCTTTGAAGCGATCAAGGCCGATGAGGTGGCGGCACGCCTGATGGGCGTCAACGTCGCCGGTTACAAGCTGCTGGCATTCGTAACCGGCGCAGCGATTGCCGGTGTCGCCGGCGGTCTGAATGCGCATTACACCTTCACCATCGGGCCCGGCAACTACGCGTTTGAAAATGCGGTCGAGATCCTGACCATGGCGGTGTTCGGCGGCACCAGCAATCTGATCGGGCCGACCATCGGCGCCGCTGTGCTGACGCTATTGCCGGAAATTCTGCGCGCCTTCAAGGACTTCCGCCTTGCCGCCAACGGCCTGATTCTGGTGCTGGTGGTGCTGTACCTGCCCAAGGGCATCTGGGACCCGCGCCGGATGCGCGGATTTTTCCAGCGCCGGAAAGCGCAACCACAGCAGCCGGCGAAAAGGGTTAACTGATGCTGAAACTTACCAACATAAGCAAGAACTTCGGCGGCCTGCAAGTGCTGCAGGACGTCAATTTCACTGTCCCGCAAGGCGGCATTTTTGGCCTGATCGGCCCTAACGGCGCCGGCAAAACCACGGTGTTCAATCTGGTCACCGGATTGCTGCGCGCCTCCGGCGGCGAGATCCAATTCGATGGCCAGGACCTCGGCAGCGTGGCGCCGCACAAGATCACCAAGCGCGGCATCGCCCGCACGTTCCAGAACATCCGCGTGTTCAAGGAAATGACGCTGCTGGAAAACGTCGTGGTCGGCATGCATGATCAGATGAGTTACGGATTTGCCGGCCTGCTGTTCAATCTCGGCTCCTACCGCCGGATCGAAGCCAAGGCGCGTGACCGGGCGCTGGAACTGCTGTCCTGGGTGCGTCTCGACCACAAGGCAGAGATGCTGGCCGACAGCCTGTCGTATGGCGAACAGCGCAAGCTGGAATTTGCCCGCGCGCTGGCGACCGAGCCCAAATTGCTGTTGCTGGATGAGCCGGTAGCGGGCATGAATCCCTCGGAAAAAACCGAATTGATGACCGAAATTCTGAATATCAAGCAGCGCGGCTACAGCATCTTCATGATCGAACACGACATGCGTTTCGTGATGGGCCTGTGCGACCGCATTGCCGTGCTGAATTTCGGCCGCATCATCGCCGAAGGCACGCCGGATCAGATCAAGAACAACCCGGAAGTGATAGAAGCCTATCTGGGCAAGGAAGAAATGGAATGAAAGCAAGCACCAACCCGATTTTACGCATCCAGGATCTGGCGGTTGCCTATGGTCATATCGAGGCGGTCAAGGGCATCGACCTGGTGCTCAATGAAGGTGAAATCACCGCTCTGGTCGGTGCCAACGGCGCCGGCAAGAGCACTGCCTTGCTGGCGGTGTCCGGCTTGTTGAAGCCGACCCGCGGCAAGGTGCTGCTGGACGATATCGATCTGACCAGGCTATCGCCGCACAAGATCGTCCAGAGCGGCGTGGTGCAGGTTGCCGAAGGCCGTGCCATCCTGACCACGCTGACGATTGCCGAAAACCTCGCGCTCGGGGCCTATACCCGCAAGGACAAGGCGCAAGTGGCCAAGGATCTGGAGTGGGTGTACTCACTGTTTCCGGTATTGCAGCACCGGATGGACGGCCTGGCCGGCAATCTGTCCGGCGGCGAACAGCAGATGTTGGCGATCGGCCGCGCGCTGATGGCAAAACCACGCGTCCTGTTGCTGGACGAGCCGTCGATGGGCCTGGCGCCGCTGCTGGTGCAGGAAATCTTCCGCATCGTCAAGGAAATCAACAGCACCGGCCAGACCATCCTGCTGGTCGAACAAAACGTCCGCCAGGCGCTACGCATCGCGCAGCATGGCTACGTGCTGGAAACCGGCAAGATCGTGCTGGCCGATACCGGTAGCAACCTGCTGCACAACCCGAAAGTGCTGGAAGCCTACCTGGGCGGCTGACATGCTGGATTTTTCGTCAGGCCGCATTCCGTGAATGCATATAAAGAGGGGTATGTCTAAAATTCTCTTTATTTACATGCGGAAAACGGTGCAATCCTATTGGGGTATGTGAATCCACCAGGGCTTGCCCCTGGGCGACCAATATGCCAGGAACACCCGGCCGAGGTGAATCAGCCCCCTGCCACCGTCATGCTTTCGATCAGGATCGAACCGGTCTGCTTGCTGCCACGATCAAGCTTGTCGGTGCCGACTGCGACGATTTGGCGCAGCATGTCCTTCATGTTGCCGGCAATGGTGATTTCCTCCACCGGATACTGAATCACGCCGTTTTCCACCCAGAAGCCCGATGCGCCGCGCGAATAATCGCCGGTGACATAGTTCACGCCCTGCCCCATCAGCTCGGTCACCAGCAGGCCGGTGCCCATTTTCTTCAGCATCGCCTTGAAGTTGTCGGTGCGCTTGGTCAGATTTGATGTCAGCGCCAGGTTGTGCGAGCCGCCGGCGTTGCCGGTGGTCTGCATGCCGAGCTTGCGGGCCGAATAGCTGGACAGAAAGTACCCCTGCACCACGCCATCCCGGACCACCTCGCGGCGCTGCGTCTTGACGCCTTCATCGTCGAACGGCGAAGAGCCGACGCCGCCGATGATGTGCGGATCTTCCAGAATCTGTATATGCGATGGAAACACCTGCGTACCCAGTGAATCGAGCAAAAAAGTTGACTTGCGATACAGCGCGCCGCCCGACACCGCCTGCACGAAAGTGCCCAGCAAGCCGGCTGCCAGCGGCGCCTCGAACAACACCGGGCACTTGCGGGTATCGAGCTTGCGTGCGTTCAGGCGCGCCAGTGCGCGCTCGGCCGCATAGCGGCCGATTTCCTCGGGCTCGGCCAGCTTGTTCGGATTGCGCATCGACGAGTACCAGTCGTCGCGCTGCATCTTCGCGCCACGGCCGGCGATCGGCGACACCGAAATGGTGTGGCGCGAATACGGGTAGCCGCCGATGAAGCCGCGGCTGTTGGCCGAGACGAAATGCGACTGTTGCACATACACGCCGGCGCCTTCGCTGTTGGTGATGCGCTTGTCGACCGCAAACGCGGCCGCTTCGGTACGCTGCGCCAGCAAGACCGCCTGCTCCGACGAGATGGTCCACGGATAGCACAGGCGCAAATCACGCGGCGCCAGCTCCAGCATGTCGGCGTCCGGCAGGCCGGCGCAATCGTCCTCAGCCGTAAAACGGGCAATGTTGTAGGCCGCTTCCACCGAGGCGCGCAGTGCATCTTGCGAAAAATCGGAGCTGCTGGCATTGCCGCGCTTCTGGCCGAGATACACGGTCACGCCCATGCCCTTGTCCTTGTTTTGCTCGATGGTCTCGATCTTCCCCTTGCGCACCGAAACCGACAGGCCGCTGCCTTCGCTGAAATCGACCGAGGCATCCGATGCGCCCGTCTCAAGGGCGATGCGCAATACGTCGCGCGCCAACTGCTTCAACTGGTCCTGGCTATGAATGAATACGGAGTCGCTCATGGGCTTGTTTTCTTCGGATGATCACTAAAGGAGTTATCATAGCAGTCGTTTACAGAATGGCTCACTGCCACCCTCAATTCATTATGCCAAATCCCAACCGAGGCGCTTGCGGCTTCCAGTCCAGCGAATTCGAACAAGAATACGATCGCCCGTCGAAGTCGCAACTCAAGCGTGAAATGACCGCCCTGCAAAAACTGGGCCAGGAACTGATCGACCAGCCGCGCGACCGCGTCAAGCGGGTGCCGATGCCGGAAGATGTCAAGGACGCGATTCTCGAATGCCAGCTGATCAAGGATCACGAAGGCCGTCGCCGCCAGTTGCAGTATGTCGGCAAGAAGATGCGCTCGCTGGACGAAGAGGAACTCGCGGTCATCCAGCGCGCAATGGACAGCTGGAAAGGCTTGTCGAAGGCGGACACCAGCGCCATGCATGCGCTGGAACGCCATCGCGAACGGCTGCTCAAGGACGATGCCGCGCTGACGCTGCTGCTGCAGCAGCATCAGGAACTCGATGCGCAGCACCTGCGCACGCTGATCCGCAATGCGCGCAAGGAGCAGGCCGAGAACAAGCCGCCCAAGGCGTACCGCGAAATTTTCCAGATACTCAAGCAACTGCAGACCAAGGCCTCCGGACCGGACGACCAGGACGACCAGAATGACGACAGCGAAGAAGAGTAATCCCGACCAACTGCGCATCGGACTGGTCTCGATCTCCGACCGCGCCTCCAGCGGCGTGTATGAAGACCAGGGCATCCCGGCGCTGCGCGACTGGTTTACTGCCGCACTGACCAGCCCTTGGGAGATGGAAACCCGGCTGATACCTGACGAACAGGCTGCGATCGAACAAGCCTTGATCGAACTGGTCGACGTGTTGCGCTGCGACCTGGTGCTGACCACCGGCGGCACCGGCCCGGCCCGGCGCGACGTCACGCCGGAAGCAACGCTGGCGGTGGCCAGCAAGGAAATGCCGGGTTTCGGCGAACAGATGCGCCAGATCAGCCTGAAGTTCGTACCGACCGCGATCCTGTCGCGTCAGGTGGCGGTAATCCGCGAAGCCGGCGAACATGCGGCGCTGATCATGAACCTGCCCGGCCAGCCGAAATCCATCAAGGAAACGCTGGAAGGCCTGAAAGACGCCGACGGCAGGCAAGTCGTCGCCGGCATCTTCGCTGCGGTGCCCTATTGCATCGACCTGATGGGCGGCCCTTACATCGAAACCGATGACAGCGTCTGCAAGGCATTCCGGCCGAAATCCGCAATCCGCGCCAAAGCATAAATCGTATCAACCGCCGCGATTGCCGCCCCCGACTCAAGCACTCGCGGGCAGGCTCCGGCCAGGAAGCACGGCTGATTCCACCCAATCCGACTCCATCCATTTGCGACCACCAAGAAGGTTCCCACAATGACGCTAGAAACCATCGAAATCGAATCCGCGCCCAACCCGAGCGCCGCCGTCATCTGGCTGCACGGCCTGGGCGCCGACGGCAATGACTTCGTGCCGATCGTGCGCGAACTGGATTTGAGCGGCTGCCCGCCGATCCGCTTCGTGTTCCCGCATGCCACCGCGATACCGGTGACCATCAACAACGGCTACGTGATGCGCGCCTGGTACGACATTCTCGGCGCCGACATCGCCAAGCGCGAAGACGAAGCGGGCTTGCGCAAGTCGCAGGTATCGGTCGAAAAACTGATCGCCAGGGAAATCGCGCGCGGCATTCCCGCCCACCGCATCATCCTGGCCGGCTTTTCGCAAGGCTGCGCAATGACGCTGCAAACCGGCTTGCGCCATCCAGAAAAATTAGCTGGCCTGCTGTGCCTGTCGGGCTATGCGCCTTTGAGCGAACAGATCGCCGCGGAACGCCACCCGGCCAACCAGCGCACCCCGATCTTCATGGCGCACGGTCGGGCCGATCCGATGATCCAGATCCAGCGCGCGGAACAGTCGCGCGATTTGCTGCAGTCGCTCGGCTACGAGGTCGAATGGCATGAGTACATGATGCAGCACTCGGTCTGCGCGGAAGAAATCGACGACATCGGGGTCTGGCTACAACGCGTGCTGGCCTGATTCCGCCGATGGAAAAATGCGCTGCAGGGCATTTTCGCGCTCCGCATCGCATTCAATATACCCACCAGTGTATTAATATATATCGAATTAAATAATGCGGAAATAGCATTATTTAAACACATACTCCCAAATCAATATCGACATTACCGTCAATAATGGGCCGCTGCTGGCGCCTTCAGCGTTTCTAGATCGATCTGCACCGTCTCATCGCCACCCGTCATCCAGATCTGCCCGTCCTGAATCGTGCATTGCAGCTGCATGTTGCGCTGCGCCAGTTTTGCCAGCGCCTGGCTGGTGGCTGCCGGCAGATTGAATACCGTCAGATTCCTGGCGCGCTCCAGCCGGCTGCCGATCTGGTTCCACCAGATGCTGCTGTTGCTGGCATAGCTATAGACCACCACCTGTTCGGCGCGGCCGCAGGCTTTCAGCAGGCGCTTGTCGTCGGGCTGGCCGACCTCAATCCAGAGCTGGATGGCGCCGGTCAGGTCTTTTTGCCACAGATCCGGCTCCTCGGTATCGAACAAGCCCTTGGTGAAGCTCAGCGCCTCGTGCGCATGGCGGGCGAAGGCCAGCACCCGGACCATCATGCGCTCGTCGGTTTCGGACGGATGGCGGGCGATGGTCAGGTTTTGGGTTTCGTAAAAATTGCGGTCCATATCGGCAATTTGCAGATCGGCCTTGTAGATGGTTGCTTTGAGAGCCATTGCGTCGCTTAAAAATGGGATGCGGATGCAGGATGCGCCGGGCACACCCGGCGAAATTATTTGAAAACCACCGTCTTGTGACCGTTGAGCAGGATCCGGTGTTCGACGAACCACTTGACCGCGCGCGCCAGCACCACCGATTCGACGTCGCGGCCAATCGCAGTCAGGCTGTCGGCGGTCATTGCGTGATCGACGCGCTCCACGTCCTGCTCGATGATCGGGCCTTCATCGAGATCGCCGGTGACGAAATGGGCGGTGGCACCGATCAGCTTCACGCCGCGCTCGTGCGCCTGGTGATACGGCTTGCCGCCCTTGAAGCTGGGCAGGAAGGAATGGTGGATGTTGATCGCCCGCCCCTTGAGCGCGTCGCACAGGGCCGGCGACAGAATCTGCATGTAGCGCGCCAGCACCACCAGATCGATCTGCTGGGTTTGCATCAGATCCAGTATGCGCGCTTCCTGCGCCTGCTTGGCTGCAGCGGACGCGCCCGCTGCCAGCGGCAGGTGATGGAATGGAATGTTGTAGCTGGCGGCGAGCTGGTAAAAATCCATGTGATTGGACACGATGGCCGGGATTTCGACCGGCAGCAGGCCGCTTTTGTAGCGGAACAGCAAGTCGTTGAGGCAATGGCCGATCTTCGAAACCATCAGCATCATGCGCGGCTTGTGATGGGCATCGAACAATTGCAGATCCATCCGCATGGTTGCCGCCAGCGCCGCAAATCCGCTGCGCAGCGCGGCATCGCTGACGTCCGCATCCTCAGCGGCGAAATGGACCCGCATGAAAAACAGTTGCGACAAGGCGTCACCGAATTGGGCGGAATCGATGATGTTGCAGCCGTGATCGGCCAGGAAACCGGAAACGCTGCGGACAATCCCGCGCTGGTCAGGACAAGACAGGGTAAGAATATATTCGGGATGCATGATGGTGATCTGGTTACGGGCAAAAAGCGGCACCGATGCGCCGCTCGACAAGCGCCTATTGTCGCATGCTCGTCAATTCAATTCCCACATGGAAAAAATCGCGCAGCCTGGCTACAGGGTGCGCGATGATCCCGGCCTGACTGAACCGCGGGTGTTACGGCACTACCACGACCTCCGTATCCTTGGCCAGAGTGGCAGCCGACCCAGCCGGGGCAGCACCGGCCTGCACGTCGCCAATCAGCTGGCCGCCCTCTTCGATCACGATTTTGCCGTAGCGAATTTTTCCACTGACCTTGCCGGTGGCGTAAATCACCAGCTTGACGCGCGCGGTCAGGTCGCCATTGAATTCGCCCCGAATCTCAGCGATATCGATTTCTGCCGAACCCTTGAACGAACCGTTTTCGGCAATCTGAATGACGCGCGAATCCATCGTCGCCTCGACCCGTCCCTCGACCACCAGGGTATCGCAATCGGTAATCTCGACCCCTTTGAGCTTGATGTTCGGGCCGACTATCAGCTTGCTGCCGACCTCATTGGTGCTGGCATTTGAAGTGGCCGTGGCAGCAGACGGACTGACGGCGTTGGCTGCCTTCGGAATATTCAGGCCGGCGCCGGACATGATGCCGCTGGCAGCGCCGAGAGATGCATTCAGCGTACTGCTGCCAGGGGTTGTGGCAGGATTGCCGGGATTACGTTTACCAAAAAGTGATTCGGAACGAAGCATGTGATTTCCTTCAGGAACTCTGAACGGTTGGCAAGTGCCCTGCATTGTTCACCGACGCATTAACAATGCAGGGCAGCGGAGAAATTAATGGCGAACAACTCGTGCGTTGATGCATTGCGTTGCGCCAATACTGTGTGCGAAATCGCCTTCACAAACGCAAACAACGCGACTCTGCGCAAGAGTGGCGGCCCGTAACAAGTAAAACAAGCGTGCAATTGCACCCCCGTTGGTCCGCGATGCGCGTCAATAGTTCCTGAGTTTTTCCGCATTTCATAAATAGAACGACCGTTCAAATTTACGCTATAGTAAACCCGCGATTTTGACCGGAGGAGACCGAACATGAGCACTACCGCCTCGCAGCCCGTCCGCTCGGCATGCCCAAGCTAGGCGATTGGCAGGTCGCGATTGCACCGGTGCGCGACATCGCCGAGGGTTTCAACTAAATACAGTGCCCGGTATTTGATAAAACCAGGGTGCGGCGGAAGAGTATCTAGGGTCGCAGCAAGGAGCTGCCCAAGCCCTGCAGCGGTCCCAAAGGGTTGCGTTCTTCCTGCAACTGCTGGATATTCGGCTTGCCGCTCCACAGCTTGTATATCACCCGATCATTCCTGATCACGACGATCGCATTGAACTGCCATCCGGAAATATCCACGCGACGGTTAAAATT
Organism: Herminiimonas sp. CN; assembly: GCF_000622895.1. Lineage (GTDB taxonomy): Bacteria > Pseudomonadota > Gammaproteobacteria > Burkholderiales > Burkholderiaceae_D > AVCC01. The sequence continues at coordinate 23,113 of NZ_AVCC01000029.1, read as the reverse complement.
CAGAAAATCCAGCCAGAAATTGCCAAACCGGTTGCGGTCAAGATGCGTCTGCCCGATCTCGTAAGCGATGCAGATCTTGTTTTCCATCAGGCAGCTTTGCAATTCCGTATCCAGCGAGCGGATATCCAGCGATGAGCCGGCGGTAATCTTGCGCAGCAAATCGGCATGGCTGAGGATCGCGACATTCGGCGTTTTTTCCGGGTCGATGCCCAAATCTTTCAGTTGCGCCATCGAAGTCGAGTAGACAACGATGCTGTCGAACATGGCCTGCGCCTCAGCATAACTGCCCCACGGAGTACGCATATCCTCTTTGGAATGCGGCAACAGGTCGGCGCACCCGGTCAGCATAAAAAAAATACCGACGAGATAACATCTTTTAAAACGACCGCAACGCCGTATCAGCTTCATATGTGGTCCGTTTGATTGCAACAGGCATATCCTGCGGCAACCTTGCTGAGACGAAAGACAAGGTTTTATTCTGCCTGAAAAATGCCGCCTTAAAACACATAACAAGCAATACCATGGCCTAAATCAACCCAATGGCATCAATTTACCATCGGCAGCGCCGCCTCACACACTGAACCGCTGGAAAACTGGACCGCAAAGGTGCTGCCGGCGTTGGGCGCGGATTCGATCGACAGCGTCGCACTGTGCCGCAGCAGCACATGTTTGACGATAGCCAGACCGAGGCCGGTGCCCTGGGTCTCGCGCGAGCGGCTTTTGTCGACCCGATAGAAACGCTCGGTCAGGCGCGCAATGTTTTCCGGCAAAATCCCGATGCCAGTATCTTTTACCGAGAATTGCGGTCCGTTCGCGGTCATGCACCAGCCGATCCGGATACTGCCGCCCGCAGGGGTGTAGCGCACCGCATTTGACACCAGGTTGCTGAAAGCGCTTCGGAGCTCTTCGGTACTGCCCTTGATGTCAGGGCCGTCGATTTCCAGCGTTATCGCATGACGCCCGGCCGACAGCGCATTGGCCTCGCGCAAGATGCTTTCCAGCAGCGTTTGCACCCGGACGTGCTCGGAGCGCATCGGGTAATCGACTGACTCCAGGCGCGACAGCGTCAGCATGTCCTCAACCAGGTTCTGCATGCGCTGCCCCTGCTCCGCCATCAGTTTCAGATGCGCGGCCCGGGTTTGCGGGTCCAGCCGGCCCTGGCCGAGTGCAATTTCAAGAAAGCCGTTAATCACGGTCAGTGGCGTGCGCAATTCGTGCGACGCATTGGCGATGAAGTCGCGTCGCATCATGTCGATGCGGTCGGAGTCGGTCGCATCATGCGTGACCAGAATCTGGCGCCGGCTTTCAAACGGAATAATCTGGACCACCAGCTTGCGCTCCTTGAACGACAGCGTCAGCGGCTGCTCGTAGCGGCCCAGCATGATGTAATCCATGAAATCCGGGCTGCGCACCAGATTCGTCACCCGCATTCCCTTGTCGCGCTCCAGGGTCAGGCCGAGATGCTGTTCCGCCGCCGGATTGCACCACTCCAGGAACAGCACATCGTCCATGATGACCACCCCGTCCGGCAGCAAGTGCATCGCCTGCCGGAAACGCGCCAGCCACTCGGTCAACTCGGCCTGGTTCTTTTCATCCAGGCGGCGGTTGCGGTACAAGCGGGAGTAAACATCGGTCCAGGCGCCCCAGCCATCCGGCAATTTCTCGCTATTGGGCTCATCCAGCCAGGCATTCAGCTGGTACAGATAAGACAATTGCACCCCAAGCAGGACAATCAGCGCCAGCACTGCAGCAACCAAGCCCGGCACCAGGCCGAAAAAGAACCCGATGACTGCGGCTCCCAGCAAAAGAAAAACCAGCCGCAAGGCGGCCGGGATCCAGAACAACAACGATGGGTTCATAAACTCCTAATACTTATTTTTCGGTCAGCATATAACCTACGCTGCGCACCGTTTTGATCAGATGCTGCGCACCCTGCAAGACCTTGCGCAAGCGCAGCACATGCACGTCGACGGTGCGCTCTTCGATCACGACATGGTCGCCCCATACCTTGTCGAGCAATTGGCTACGGGAAAACACCCGTTCCGGATGCGCCATGAAAAACTTCAGCAGCTTGTATTCGGCATGACCAATGTCAATTTTTTGACCGCAAATGCTGACGCTGCAACTTTGCGGATCCAGCATCACATTGTTGATCGTCATTGTGTTCTGCGCATGCTCGGGACTTTTGCGGCGCAGCATGGCATTGATACGTGCAGTCAGCTCGCGCGGGGAAAACGGCTTCGTGATGTAGTCGTCGGCCCCGTGATCCAGCCCGGCAATCTTGTCTTCCTCCATGCTTTTGGCTGTCAGCATGATGACCGGCAAGCCGCTCCACTGGCGCTCGGCGCGTACCCGCGACAGCAGCCGCAAGCCGCTCTGGTCAGGCAGCATCCAGTCCAGCAGGATCAGTTGCGGCGTGTTTTTCTGCAGAAATTCCCAGGCATCGGCAACACTGCGCACCACCACCGGATTCCAGCCGGCTGCGCGCAAGGTAAAAATCACCAGTTCCGCAATTGCGGGCTCGTCTTCCACTACCAGAATTACTATTTTATCGGCCGCCATAGTGCTTATCCGGCAAGATCCTTGTTGGCTGCAGCGTAATCGGTGTGCCGAATGTCCTTGCCCTCGACGATATAAATGACGTACTCGGCGATATTCTTGGCGTGGTCGCCAATCCGCTCGATCGCCTTGGCAACCCAGATGGTGTCCATCGCAATCGAAATCGTGCGCGGATCTTCCATCATGAAGGTAATCAAGGTACGCATGATGGAGCGGAACTCGTAATCGACGCTTTCATCCTGGGCGATGATCCGAACCGCCTGCTTTTCGTCCAGCCGCGCGAACGCATCAAGCGCATCATGCAGCATGGCGCCGGCGCCGGCGGCGATCACGCGCACAGTCTCGTAGTGATTCAGGATCGCGGCTCCGCGCTCCTTAATGCTCTTGGCGGCGCGGGCAATTTTGGTGGCCTCGTCGCCGATGCGCTCCAGATCGGTGATGATGTTGTAAGTCGACATGACGATGCGCAGATCATTGGCGGTCGGCTGACGGCGCACAATCAAACGGCTGCATGCATCGTCGAGCGTGACTTCCAGCTGGTTGACCGCATCGTCGCCCTTAATGACACGATCCGCCTGCACCACATCGCCGCTGCGAAAACAGCTCATCGCATCCTGGAACTGGCTCTCGACCAAGCCGCCCATTGCCAGAATTTTGGACTGGATCATTTCCAGCTCGAGATCGTATTGCTTGGAAGAATGCACATTTGGCATCAGATTCCCCTTCTTGTATTTTAATGAATGCGGCGCTTAACCGAAGCGGCCGGTAATGTAGTCTTGCGTTTCCTTTTTCGCCGGGTTCATGAATATCTGATCGGTTTCGCCAAACTCGACCAGCTCGCCCAGATACATATACGCAGTATAGTCAGAGATACGGGCCGCCTGTTGCATGTTGTGGGTGACGATGGCGATCGTGTAATCCTGCTTCAGCTCGTTGATCAATTCCTCGATCTTGGCGGTGGAAATCGGGTCCAGCGCCGAAGTCGGCTCATCCAGCAGCAGCACCTCGGGCTTGACCGCCACCCCGCGCGCAATGCACAACCGCTGTTGCTGGCCGCCCGACAGGCTCAGGCCGCTCTTGCCCAGTTTATCCTTGACCTCGTCCCAGATCGCGCCTTTTTTCAGCGCCCATTCGACCCGTTCATCCATTGCGCCCTTCGACAGGTTTTCGTACAGCCGCACGCCAAAGGCAATGTTGTCATAGACCGACATCGGAAATGGCGTCGGCTTCTGGAACACCATGCCGACCTTGGCGCGCAGCATGTTGACATCCTGCCCCTGCTCCAGAATATTGCTGCCGTGATACATGATGCGGCCTTCCGCGCGCTGTCCCGGATACAGGTCGTACATCCGATTCAACGTGCGCAGCAAAGTCGATTTGCCGCAGCCGGAAGGGCCGATGAAGGCGGTCACTTTTTTTTCGTGGATATTCAGATTGATGTTTTTCAAGCCATGAAAAGGGCCGTAGAAAAAATTCAGGTCGGAAATTCCGATGGTCGTTTTTGGGTTCATGTTCACAGACGTTTGCGTATTCATATCGTTCATGATGGCCACTTAATGCTGGATTTTCTGGTTGAACAGGGTGCGTGACAGGATATTCAGGCCCAGCACGCTGAACGTTACCAGCAGAGCGCCGCCCCAGGCCAGTGTGCGCCAGTTGTCGTACGGACTCATCGCAAACTGGTAAATCACGACCGGTAAATTGGCCATCGGCGCGTTCATGTTGGCGCTATAGAACTGGTTGTTCAAGGCAGTAAACAGCAACGGCGCGGTTTCGCCCGAGATTCTGGCGATCGCCAGCAAAACCCCGGTCATGACGCCGGCCTTGACAGCGCGCAGGCGCACGTGAGTTGCCACTCGCCAGCGCGGCGCGCCCAGCGCGAACGCTGCTTCGCGCAGGCTGGTCGGCACCAGATTGAGCATGTTGTCGGTAGTACGCACCACCACCGGAATCGCAATCAAAGAAATTGCAAAACTGCCGGCCCAACCGGAAAAATGCTTCACATTGGCGACATAAATTGCATACACGAACAGACCGATCACAATCGACGGCGCCGACAGCATGATGTCGGTAACAAAGCGGGTAATCTTGGCAAACCAGCTGACTTCGCCGTATTCGGCCAGATAAATCCCGGCCAGAACCCCGACCGGGGTGCTGATGAACACCGCGGCTCCCACCATCAACAGGCTGCCGACGATCGCATTCATCAAGCCGCCGCCATCGCTGCCCGGCGCCGGCGTGGTCTGGGTCAACATTGCCAGGTCAATCGCACCGACACCCTTGACGATCAGGGTCAGCAAGATCCACAGCAGGAAAAACAGGCCGACCGCCATCGCAAAAAACGATAGCGCAATGCCGATCTTGTGCTTCCACAAGCGCCGGCGGTAGACCGGATTCATCTCGAAAGTTTTCATTTCATTCCCTCTTTACGGGACATGCCCATCAACATGAGCTTAGCGGCCGACAACACGATGAAGGTGATGACAAACAGGATCAGGCCGAGCGCGAACAGCGACGACACATGCAAAGTCGATTCGGCTTCGGCGAATTCATTAGCCAGGGTGGAGGCGATGCTGTTGCCGGCGGCAAACAGAGACCAGGACAATTTGTGCGCATTGCCGATCACGAAGGTGATCGCCATCGTCTCTCCCAGCGCCCGCCCCAGGCCCAGCATCACGCCACCAACCACCCCGATCTTGGTGTAAGGCAAAACCACCTTGCGCACCACCTCCCACTTGGTGCAGCCGAGCGCATAAGCGGACTCTTTCAGCACCGGCGGCACGGTTTCGAATACATCGCGCATCACCGAGGCAATAAATGGGATGATCATGACCGCCAGAATCAGGCCCGCAGCCAGAATCCCGATTCCCATCATCGGGCCCTTGAACAACTGGCCGACAATCGGCAGTTGACCCAACGTATGTGCCAGCGCCGGCTGAATATAGTCGGCAAACAATGGGGCGAACACGAACAGGCCCCACATGCCGTAAATGATGCTGGGCACTCCGGCCAGCAGCTCGACCGAGGTGCCCAGCGGTCGCTTCAGCCAGGCCGGGCAGATTTCAGTCAAGAACAGTGCGATGCCGAAGCTGACCGGAAACGCGATCAGCAGCGCAATCAGGGACGTGACGAGGGTGCCGGAGATGGCGATCAGAGCGCCGTATTTGTCGTTGACCGGGTCCCACTCGATGCTGGTCACGAACGGCAGCCCGAATTCCTTCAGGGCCGGCCAGGCGCCGATCATCAACGAGACGATGATACCCATTAAAACGAACAAGACACTCAGCGCAAACAAGAGTGTCAGTTTATGGAAGAGAAAGTCCTGCAGCCGCTGCTTGCGCATGGTCGCCTTCAGCTTATCGCTGAAGATATGGCTTTCGGTAATTTCGTCATCCTGCTGCGACACGCGATCCGCAATGGAGTTGAGGTGTGCGCTCATGGCGTGCAATATGCAAAAAGAACTGGATTCATAAAATATCCCGAAGTGGAGGGACAAAATGGCCGCCGGCGCTGTGTGCGGCCGGCAGCCAGGAAACATTGCTGTCCGATGTTACGCATTCTTCATGAACGGCACCAGAACACGGGCATAGCCGAGGCTAGGATGCACATTACAAAATCATGAGTATGATGATTTTTATGGCATTTACCGCATATATTCATTACGAAAGAAAATATACTCCATAAAATACGCAACATCGGTCACTACCCCGCCGAAACTACCAGACTGCCTTGCCTGAACCGTCCTTCAATTGCGTCTTCCAGGCTTCATTGACCAGCTTGACCACTGGAGCCGGCATCGGCACGTAGTCCAACTCGCTTGCCATCGCGCCGCCATTCTTGTAGGACCAGTCGAAGAACTTCAGCACTTCTTTCGCGCGGCCGGCATCTGCTTGTGCCTTGTGCATGATGATGAACGATGCGCTGGTGATCGGCCAGCTGGATTTGCCCGGCTGATTGGTCAAAAGCACCGCCATGCCCGGCGTCTTGACCCAGTCGGCGCCTGCTGCGGCAGCCTTGAAAGTATCGTCATCCGGCTGCACGAACAGGCCGTCGCGGTTTTTCACCTGGGTGTGCGACATCTTGTTCTTTTTGGCATATGCATATTCCACGTAGCCGATCGAGCCCTTGATGCGCTGCACGTTGGCGGCGACGCCTTCATTGCCCTTGCCGCCGACCCCAGCCGGCCATTTGACCGCGGTGCCCGCACCCACGCCAGCCTTGAAATCGGCATTGGTCTTCGACAGGAAATCGGTCCAGACAAAAGTGGTGCCGGAACCGTCCGAACGATGCACCACAGTAATATCTTCATCAGGCAACTTCACGCCCGGGTTCAGCGCCGCGATTTCATGCGCATTCCACTTGACGATCTTGCCCAGATAAATATGCGCCAGCACATCGGACGTCATCTTCAACTGGCCGGGAGCCACGCCCGCCAAGTTGACGATCGGCACCACACCGCCCATGATGGCAGGGAACTGCATCAATCCTTCCGCCTCCATTTCCTCGAATTTGAGCGGCATGTCGGAAGCGCCGAAGTCGACGGTTTTCGCCTTGATCTGCTTGATGCCGCCGCCGGAGCCAATCGACTGGTAGTTCAAGCCGTTACCGGTTGCCGTTTTGTACGCCTCGGCCCATTTTGCATAAATCGGGTAGGGGAAGGTTGCTCCGGCGCCGGTGATATCGGCTGCCATCGCGGTAGAAAACGTCATTGCCGAGACTGCGGTAAGGGCGACTGATTTAATGAGTTTATTCAAATTCATGACAGCTCCGTTGGGTAAATAGATGCAACAAGGCGAACTGTACTGAACATATATGACAGCTTTATGACGTGAATTAATGTTATTTGAAATACGCCCCGACTTCACTAATATCAAACCCAATCTGTCATTAACTTGTCATATTTCATGCCTACACTGAAAATCGGACTTACGTGCTTCCCTCATTTTGTTGCCTTGCCTTGTCTTCATGAATAAAAAAAATATGAAGCCCAATCTTGCCGTCATTGCTCCTTACGCCAATAGCAGCATCTATCTCGACCGCGAGTTGTCATTGCTGGCATTTAACCGACGGGTACTGGCGCAGGCCGAGGACAGCAGCGTGCCGCTGCTGGAGCGCCTGCGTTATTTGTGCATCGTCAGCAGCAATCTGGATGAATTCTTTGAAGTCCGGGTCGCCAGCATCCTGGCGCAAAACAGCATCGACGGCGTCCTGACCGAGCACCCAGGCCTGCTGGCATCACTCGAGCGCATCAGCGCCGAATGCCACCAGCTGGTGCAGCATCAATATACGATTCTCAACCATGCGGTGTTGCCGGAACTGTCGCGACACGGCATCCACCTGCTTCGCCACAATGAGCGCAATGATGCGCAGCGGGCCTGGATCAAAGACTATTTCGAGCGCGAAGTACGGCCGTTGCTGACACCGATCGGGCTCGACCCGGCCCATCCGTTTCCGCAGGTGGTCAACAAGAGCCTGAATTTCATCGTTTCGCTGTCCGGCAAGGATGCGTTCGGCCGCGGCACCGCGATTGCCATCGTGAAAGCGCCGCGGGTGCTGCCGCGCGTGATCGAATTGCCGCGTGCGCTGACCGGCAAAGGCATCGCCTTCTGCCTGCTGTCTTCCATCATCCATGCCCATATCGAAGACCTGTTTGCCGGCCGCGAAGTGCTGGCTTACTCGCAGTTTCGCCTGACCCGCGACAGCGATCTGTGGGTGGACGAGGAAGAAGTCAAAAACCTGCGCCAGGCGCTGCAAGGCGAGCTGCAAAGCCGCCAGTTCGGCGCCGCAGTCCGGCTCGAGGTGGCTAAAAACTGCCCGGAACATCTGGCGCAGTTCTTGTTGAATCAATTCTCGCTCGATCACAGCCGCCTGTATGCGGTGGACGGGCCGGTCAACATGGTGCGCCTGTCGGAACTGATCGATCACGTCCAGGCCCCGGCCCTGCGCTTCCCGCCTTTTTTTCAGGGGCAGCAGCCGCTGCCGTCCAGCGGCGACATTTTCACCCTGCTCAAGAAGCAGGACGTACTGCTGCACCATCCATTCCAGACCTTCCAGACCGTCATCGACTTCATCCGCAGCGCCGCGCACGACCCCGACGTGCTGGCCATCAAGCAAACCATCTATCGCACCGGCATGGATTCCGATCTGATGCAGGCGTTGATGACGGCCGCCCGGCTGGGCAAGGAAGTCACCGTCATCGTCGAACTGATGGCGCGCTTCGACGAAGAGGCCAATATCAACTGGGCCGACCAACTGGAGCAGGCCGGCGCCCAGGTGGTGTACGGCGTGGTGGGACTGAAAACCCACGCCAAGCTGGCGCTGGTGATCCGGCGCGAAGCCGGCGTGCTGCGCCATTACGCCCATCTCGGCACCGGCAATTACCACGCCAAAACCACCCGGCTCTACACCGATTTCGGCCTGCTGACCGCGCACCCCGAAATCGGCGCCGAAGTCAACGAAGTCTTCATGCACCTGACCAGCCTGACCGAGCCGAAACGCATGACTCATCTGTGGCTGGCGCCGTTTTCGCTGCAAAAGAACATCATCAAGGCGATTCGCAATGAAGCCAGGATTGCCCGCGAAGGCCGGCCGGCGCGCATCATCGCAAAAATGAATGCGCTGATTGATGAGTCGGTGATCCGCGCGCTGTATGCGGCCTCCGCCGACGGCGTCAAGATCGACCTGATCGTGCGCGGCGCCTGCGCGCTGAAGCCCGGCGTGCCCGGCCTGTCGGATAACATCAAGGTACGCTCAATCATCGGCCGCTTCCTGGAACACAGCCGCATTTATTATTTCCGCAACGAGCAGGCGCACAACGTCTATCTGGCCAGCGCCGACTGGATGAACCGCAATCTGTTGCGCCGCATCGAAGTCGCCTTCCCGGTCTATGACAAGGCGCTCAAGAAGCGCGTAATGTCCGAAGGCTTGCAGCCTTACCTGAAAGACAATGCCAATGCCTGGGAACTCGCTTCCAACGGCTCCTATCATCGCAAGAAGCCGCGCACCAAACAGACCCGTTTTTGCGCCCAGCAATTCCTGATGCAGGCGCTGGGCTCGCACACTGCAATCGATAAGGATTGATGGGAGCGCATCATGGAACTGATCCTGTGGCGTCACGCTGAAGCCGAACCGGGCGAACCCGATGCGGAGCGGGCGCTGACCGCCAAAGGCCACAAGCAGGCGGCGAAAATGGCTGAATGGCTCGACAGCACCCTGCCCAGCGGCTGCAGAATTCTGGTCAGTCCGACCCTGCGCACACGGCAAACCGCCGAAGCGCTGGAAAGAAAATTCAAGCTTTGCGCCGAGCTCGCGCCGGATGCCAGCGTGAAAGGGATACTTGCGGCCGCCAACTGGCCGCAAGGCCGCGAACCGGTCCTGATCATCGGCCACCAGCCCAGTCTGGGGCGGCTGGCCGCCCTGCTCGTCAGCGGCACCGAGCAGGATTGGCCGATCCGCAAAGGCAGCGTCTGGTGGTTCGCGCAAAGAATCCGCACCGAACAGCCGCAGACTTACGTGCGCGCCGTGATGGCGCCGGAACTGGTGCTGAAATAGCTTTTCGGCTCGATATCAATCGTGACCGCGAAGACAAAGTGCATGGTTGATGTGAAAATGGAATAAGACACAGTTATCGTGTGTTTTCAGAATGCCAATGCATGCATGCCGGAATGCCGCACCGATCTGAGGGAGGCCGCGATTGCCATGAAACTGTACAGCTATTTCCGCAGCTCGGCCGCTTATCGGGTGCGCATCGCGCTCAACCTGAAAGGGCTGGCTTACGATGTGATCCCGGTGCATCTGCTCAGGCAGGGCGGCGCGCAATTCTCGCCCGATTACCTGAGACTCAATCCGGAGGCGCTGGTGCCGGTGCTGATCGACGACAGCCAATTGGGGTCGGGCGCGCCGGTGCTCAAGCAATCGCTGGCCATCATCGAATACCTGGAGGAAGCCTACCCTGCAGTGGCGCTGTTGCCGCCGGCGCCGCTGGCGCGCGCCTTTGTGCGCGGCATCGCGTTGTCAATTGCCTGCGATATCCATCCGCTGAACAATCTACGCGTACTGCGCTACTTGGCGCGGCAGCTGAAGGTGGACCAGGAAGACCGCGACGCCTGGTATCGCCACTGGTGTGGGCAAGGCCTGGCGGCGCTGGAGCAAAGCCTGGCCGCCGATGCGCGGGTCGGGACGTATTGTTACGGCGATACTCCGACGCTGGCCGATTGCTGTTTGATCCCGCAACTCTTCAATGCCGAGCGGCTCGATTGCGACTTGAGCGCGATGCCAACCCTATTGCGGATCCGCGATGCCTGCATGCAGCTCGATGCATTTGTAGCGGCAGCGCCCGGCAACCAGCCGGACGCCGAGTAAAGCCGCCGCGCTGCCGCGTACTGTCAGCTCACGGTTTTTGATAGGCGATCACGTCTTGCTGCTGCTCGCCCAGTCCGGCGATGCCGAGCGTCAGTTGATCGCCGGGCTTGAGGAAGCGCTGCGGCCGCATCGCCATGCCGACGCCGGGCGGGGTGCCGGTGGTAATGATGTCGCCCGGCATCAGCGTCATGAAGCGGCTGACGTAGCTGACCAGTTTGGCGACCGAAAAAATCATGGTCCTGGTGCTGCCGGTCTGCATCCGCTCGTCGTTCAGGTCCAGATACAGGTTCAGGCGCTGCGGATTCGGCACTTCGTCGCGCGTCACCAGCCAGGGACCGACCGGGCCGAAGGTATCGCACCCCTTGCCCTTGTCCCATTGCGAACCGCGCTCCAGCTGGAATTCGCGCTCGGATACGTCATTGACCACGCAATAGCCGGCCACATATTGCAACGCATCCTTTTCGGTCACCGATTGCGCCTTGCTGCCGATGACCACGCCCAGCTCGACTTCCCAGTCGGTTTTCTTCGAGCCTTTCGGCAGCATGACAGGATCGTCCGGCCCCGACAGGCAGGACGTGGCCTTCATGAAGATGATCGGCTCGGCCGGTTTCGGCAAGCCGGCTTCGGCTGCATGGTCGGCGTAATTCAGGCCGATCGCAATGAACTTGCCGACCTGCGCAATCGGCACGCCAAAGCGCGGATTTCCGCGCACTAACGGCAAATTCGATGGACTGATCTTGCCGAGTTTGGCCAGCGCCTTGTCGGACAATTGCTCGGTGCCAATGTCGGCGATGACGCCGGACAGGTCGCGCAATTTACCTTCTGCGTCGATCAAGCCTGGTTTTTCTTTGCCGGGGCGGCCGTAACGGACCAGTTTCATAACATCTCCTTATGGGTGGGTGCGCAGACAAGGGCAGAATGATTTCCCTGCGATTGTGCCAAGCAATATCTGTTGCACGATGAGCCGGGGGAGATTTTATAGCAAGTCAAGCGGAACACGGTTTCTGCCGCCCATTGCCGACAAGAATCATCTGCCCGGAAACGGTAGAATACGCGTACTTTTTAACCGGAATTGATAATGCAAGCGAAATCCAACATGAAGAAACTGATTTTAGTCGCCAGCCTGACCATGACCGCGTTGGCCGGATGCGCGGTGACGCCGAATTCCGCCAATGTCTACAGCAGCAGGCAGGCGCAGGGCGAGCAAACCGTGCGCATGGGCGTGGTCGAGTCGGTGCGCGAAGTGAGCATCGACAAGGGTTCGAGCGGCGTCGGCCAGCTGGCCGGCGGCGCGGTCGGCGCGGTGGCCGCCGGCTCCAGCATCGGCGGCGGCAATGGGTCAATCGTGGCCGGCATCCTCGGTGCGGTCGCTGGCGGCCTGGTAGGACAGAATGTCGAAGCCAACATGGTCAACCGGCGCGGGCTGGAGATCACCGTCAGGCTCGACAGCGGCAGCTTGACCGCCATCACCCAGGACGCCGACGAAATGTTCCGCGCCGGCGAACGGGTGCGCCTGCTGTCGTCCGGCCGCACTGCGCGGGTTACGCATTGACGGCGCGCCCGACGGCACCCGCAGACAATCGATTTTATGCTGGAGTATGATTAAAAATCATGCTATTCCCGCACATAATCATACGGAAATTAATAATACAGCATACTGTATGTTAATTCGTCTCAGGCGATCTGCAACGGCTCGCCGGCCCGGTCGAAGGCCATGAAGCGCGACAGTTTGGCGCCGGTCTGGACTGCGCTAACCATCATTTTCAAGCCCTGATCGGCCTCGGATGCGCTCGGCATCACGCCATTTTTCCCTGCCATGCAAGCCACCAGCACCACATCCCAGTGCTGCCCGGTTTGCTCCGATTCCTTTACCAGGGCGGCGAAATCACTCAGCGCATCCAGCGTCTTGTCCACGCACACCACCGGCGTCAGCGCACCGCCCAAGCCCGCCCGAAAATTTTCGGCTTCGGCTTCGGCATGGTCGTCCGGCAGTTCCTTTTTCGCGAATACGAACAGCAGCCGCTGCGGGTCGGATTGTTGCGCTGCCGCTTGCAGCAAGTCTTCAAAGTTCGAGATCGACATGGTTCTTCAGTTCCGTGGTTGAGTGGATTCAGCTGCACATCGATTTTCGATGCATATTGGCGCATAGGCGGCGCCCTTTGCCGCCCTTTGCGTTTTGTACTTGCCGCGGGCCGGCAGCGAACAGCCCGGCAATTTTACTGGAAGCGCGCGGCTGCGGCTAATCCATGCCGCAGACGGCATTGCGCATTTTGCATTGCCGCGACACCGCTTTGACCGTGTCGCGGCAACCGGAGGGCCGGGCACTTATAGCTTGAAGACCGAAATCGCCTGCAACAGCTTGGTTGATTGCTGTTCCAGGCTGGTGGCGGCAGCGGCCGCCTGTTCGACCAGCGCGGCATTTTGCTGCGTGACCTCATCCATTTGCGCGACCGCGTCATTGACCTGGCTGATGCCGGCGCTTTGCTCATGCGAGGCGGAGGAGATTTCGTTCATGATGCTGGTCACGCGCTGGATCGAGGACATGATTTCGCTCATGGTCACACCGGCCTGATCGACCAGGATGGTACCGGCATCGACTGTAGCCACCGAGCTATCGATCAGCGCCTTGATTTCTTTGGCTGCAGTGGCGCTCTTTTGCGCCAGATTGCGCACTTCGGTGGCCACCACCGCAAAACCCCTGCCCTGCTCGCCGGCCCGGGCGGCTTCGACCGCCGCGTTCAACGCCAGGATGTTGGTCTGGAAGGCGATGCCGTCGATCAAGCCGATGATATCGACGATCTTTTTCGCGGACAGACTGATATCGCTCATGGTCGTGACCACATTCGATACGATCGCGCTGCCTTTTTCCGCGATGGTGGAAGCGGTGCCGGCCAGCACATTGGCCTGGACCGCATTGCCGGCGTTCTGCTGCACGGTCGCAGCCAGCTCCTCCATGCTGGATGCGGTTTCTTCCAGGCTGGCTGCCTGCGATTCGGTGCGGCCCGACAGATCCATGTTGCCGCTGGCGATTTCGCTGGTGGCGACGTTGATCTGGCCCAGATTGCTGTGCAGGTCGCCGATGATGGCACGCAGGTTGATGCTGATCTGCCGCAACGAGCGCAACAGCCGGCCCATGTCATCATTGCGTTCGAGGCTGACTTGCTGCGTCAGATCGCCGCCGACCAGGATATGGGCGACATCGATTGCCTGTGCCAGCGGCACAATGACGTGCGCGTGCAGGCTGTACCACAGGTACAGCGTGAGCGCGATGGCAAGCGCGCCGATGGCGGCAACCCAGCCGCCGCCAGCCGATGCCGCGATGCCCATGGCTGCAATGGCCAGCAACAGCAGGCCGATATTGAGTCCGATGCGCCAGCGTAGCGGCATGTCCCTGAGGGCGGCGATCTTGCTGCCCAATCCGGTTGGGGCCGGCGAGCCATGCCGGATAGTGAGCTGATTCGGATTGCCTTCCCGAATTTCCTTGTACAACCGGCTGGCGGCAGCCACCTGCTCCCGGCTCGGTTTGGCGCGCACCGACATATAACCGATTGGCCTGCCGTTTTCTATCACCGGCGTCACGGTCGCAAACACCCAGTAAAAATCGCCGTTCTTGCAGCGGTTCTTGACCATTCCGCTCCAGGGTGTGCCGGCCTTGATGCAGTGCCACATATCGGCAAAGGCCTCGGCCGGCATGTCCGGATGGCGCAGGATGTTTTGCGGCGCACCGATCAATTCCGCTTCCGAAAAGCCGCTGACCTCGGTGAAATACGCATTGACGTAAGTGATGTTGCCCTGCAAATCGGTTTTGGAAATGATGGCGTGGCCATCTAGCAACGGGTATTCGGTATCGTTGACAGGGGTGTTCAGACGCATTGATTGCTTTCGGGGTGACGGTAAGTGTGACAAAAGTATTATCAATAACGACAACAAAAAATATTAATTAAATAAGTTTTTCTCGTTCGCCGTAACGACGGCAGCGCCGGCGCCAGCCACCGCGCCAATCTTAGCAGGGACCGCCGATCTTAGCCGGGACCGCCAACCGATTTGATTTTATTGGGAGTATGCAGGAGAGATATTTCCTGCCGATGAAAATCAGTGCAAGCGGGTATGCCGGATTTTTCCGGCATACCCGTGGTGGGACGTATTACTGTATTACTTGGCTGCCATATCCAGCAGCATCGCGTTCAGGCGCTTCACGAAGCCGGACGGATCGGCCAGCTGGCCGCCTTCGGCCAGCGCAGCCTGGTC
This sequence comes from Herminiimonas sp. CN, assembly GCF_000622895.1. Taxonomy (GTDB): domain Bacteria; phylum Pseudomonadota; class Gammaproteobacteria; order Burkholderiales; family Burkholderiaceae_D; genus AVCC01. Next base: position 7,945 of record NZ_AVCC01000029.1, on the reverse strand, counting down.
GAACAGCAGGTTGGCCCAGTCGTCGAATTTGGCATCTTCATACTTCAGGCGTTGCACCAGAGGATGGTTCGGATTGATTTCCAGAATCGGCTTCGATTCCGGCGCTACCTGCCCGGCTGCCTTCAACATGCGCTGCAGATTGCCGGACAGTTCGTGCTCGTCGGCCACCAGGCAGGCCGGCGAATCGGTCAGACGGAAGGTGACGCGCACTTCCTTGGCCTTGTCATTCAGCGCCGTCTTCATCTTCTCGACCAGGTCCTGGTACTCGGTCTGGGTTTCTGCGTGCTGCTTCTTCTCGGCCTCGTCTTCCAGCGCGCCCAGATCGAGGCCGCCCTTGGCCACCGATACCAGATTTTTGCCTTCGAATTCAGTCAGGAACGACAGCATCCATTCATCGACGCGATCCGACAGGATCAGCACTTCGACCCCTTTCTTGCGGAAGATTTCCAGGTGCGGGCTGTTCTTGGCGGCAGCATACGATTCGCCGGTGACGTAGTAGATCTTGTCCTGGCCTTCCTTCATGCGGCCGATGTAATCGGCAAACGACACGTTCTGCTGGTCGCTGTCGTTGGCGGTCGATGCCATGCGCAGCAGCTTGGCGATGCGCTCCTTGTTGCCGGCGTCCTCGCCGATGCCTTCCTTCAGGACCTGGCCGAATTCCGTCCAGAAGGTCACGTACTTGTCTTTTTTCTCCTGCTCGTCGGCGTTCGCCATTTCTTCCAGCATGCCCAGCACGCGCTTGGTCGAGCCTTCGCGGATCGCCTTCACGTCGCGCGATTCCTGCAGGATCTCGCGCGACACGTTCAGCGGCAGGTCGTTGGAATCGATGATGCCCTTGACGAAGCGCAGGTAGACCGGCATCAGCTGCTCGGCATCGTCCATGATGAACACCCGTTTCACGTACAGCTTGATGCCGCCGCGCTTGTTGCGGTCCCACATGTCGAACGGCGCATGGGACGGGATGTACAGCAATTGCGTGTACTCGCTGCGGCCCTCGACCCGGTTGTGGGTGTAAATCAGCGGCGCTTGGAAGTCGTGCGAGACGTGCTTGTAGAACTCGTCGTACTGTTCCGGCGTGATGTCGGATTTGCTGCGCGCCCACAGTGCGCTGGCCTGGTTGACGGTCTCGAACTCGTCGCGGGCGACGGTTTCCTTCTTCTCTTCGTCCCACTCCTCTTTCTGCATCAGGATCGGCAGCGGGATGTGGTCGGAATAGGTGCGGATGATCGATTTCAGTTTCCAGGATGACAGGAACTCGTCCTCGCCTTCGCGCAGGTGCAGCGTGATGGCGGTGCCGCGCGACGGCTTGTCGATCGCTTCGACGCTGAAGTCGCCGGCGCCGGCCGATTCCCAGCGCACCCCTTCAGTGGCCGGCAGGCCGGCGCGGCGCGATTCGACCGTGATCTTGTCGGCGACGATGAAGCCTGAGTAGAAACCGACGCCGAACTGGCCGATCAGCGCAGCATCCTTCTGCTGGTCGCCGGACAGGCGGCCGAAAAATTCCTTGGTGCCGGATTTGGCGATCGTGCCGAGGTGTTCGATCGCTTCGTCGCGGCTCATGCCGATGCCGTTGTCGGAGATCGAAATCGTGCGCGCCGCCTTGTCGAAGGTGATCCTGATCTGCAGCTCCGGATCGCTCTCGAACAGGTCCGCGTTATGGATCGCTTCGTAGCGCAGCTTGTCGGACGCATCGGATGCGTTCGATACCAGTTCGCGCAGGAAAATTTCCTTGTTGGAATACAGGGAATGGATCATCAACTGCAGCAGTTGCTTGACTTCGGCCTGGAAGCCCAGGGTTTGCTTTTCGGAAACAGTCATGTAGTCCTCGTAGTGGAGCGTGGTTGAACGGATCGCATAAAAATGGGGGTGATGAAATTGATTTCAAGACAAAGCGCCTGCATTGCGGCAGTACAATTTGCAGCGGCCTCTTAAGCGGTTTATTCCCTCAATTGATCTGAAACAATCGCAGTAATCTTCTATCAATATATAAACGTTAATTTCCATACAGCATCTAGGGGTACACACATGAGTACAGTGCAGCAGGAAGTCGATGAAAGAACCAATCTGACCGCCAATAACAAGTTTGAACTGCTGCTGTTCCGTCTGGGCGAGGCTGCCAATGCCGACCGTTCCGAATTGTTCGGCATCAATGTCTTCAAGGTGCGCGAAATTCTCGCGATGCCGACCATTACCAGCGTCGCCGGCGCGACGCCGCACATGCTGGGGGTGGCGAATATTCGCGGCCAGATCATCCCGGTGATCGATCTGCCGGGAATTATCGGCTGCACGCCCAAGAGCGGACTGAATATTCTGCTGGTGACCGAATATGCGCGTTCCACTCAGGCCTTTGCAGTCGAAGGCGTGGAAGAAATCGTGCGGCTGGACTGGAGCCAGGTGCTGTCGGCGGAATCGAGCATGGTGGGCGGCATGGTCACCAGCATTGCCCGCCTCGATGGCGACATCGACGGCACTCGCCTGGCGCAGGTGCTGGATGTGGAACAGATCCTGCTGGACGTCATGCCATCTAGTCAGCAAGAGGCCGACCCCGGCACGATCGGTCCGAAATTGGCGTTGCCGCCGGGTTCCATGATTCTGGCCGCAGACGATTCGCAGATGGCACGCACCCTGATAGAGCACGGGTTGGAGGCAATGGGAGCGCCGTTCATCATGACCAAGACCGGCAAGGAAGCCTGGGAGCGGCTACAAGTTATCGCCGACGCCGCCCTGGCCGAGGGCAAGACAGTGCATGACAAGATCGCGCTGGTGCTGACCGATCTGGAAATGCCGGAAATGGACGGCTTTACCCTGACCCGGAAAATCAAGCAGGATGCGCGCTTCAAATCGATCCCGGTGATCATTCACTCTTCGCTGACCGGGTCGACCAACGAAGAACACGTCCGTAGCGTCGGCGCGGATGCTTACGTAGCCAAATTCGTGGCAGAGGAACTGGCTACCACTATCCGGCGGGTGCTGGCACAGTCGGCCGGATAACTCGGCAAGAGCAAAACCGGAAAACCCCTGCCGCCATGACTTGGCCGCAGGGGTTTTTCGTTGCTGTGCTGTTACCGGATTTTATTTTTTTGGGCTGCTGACTTCGTGCCCGATGATACCGCCCACTGCAGCGCCGCCAACCGTCCCGACCGAACTGCCGCCTGTCAGCACCGCACCGGAAACAGCGCCAATGCCGGCACCGACCGCAGTATTCTGATCCCGCCGCGACATGCCGGAACATGCAGCCAGACTTGCCAGTGCGGTTACAACAAGCGCGTTGGCGGCCAGTTTTTTGATTGTTTTCATGTAATCACCTCTCTATGTGCAAACAACGATTGAACACTGTTATGCCAATGAAAAATTAGCAGCGTGTCTATATTTGAGTCGGATGAGGGCGTAGGTTCAAAAATATTACCAATCGTTGCAATTTTGCGGAGCTGTGGGCGAAAATCATGTTTTCGTGGAGTATGGACAAAAAATAGTGCCATATCCGCATATATTTATTGCGACTAATAAAAATACCCATCAATTAGAAAATCTTCTGCCGGGCACGCCCGATCTCCCGCTCCAGAAACCCCCGCACTTCCGGATCAAACAGTGCGGCAACGTTGATGCGCATGCGGCGCGACGGCAACTGGCTGGGCGAGAACAGGCAGCCGGGCGCCAGCAGGATATCTTCGCTGATCGCCCTTTCCGCCAGCACATTGGTGTCGCAGCCGGTGTCGGCCCAGACGAACATGCCGGCCGGGGTGCTGATGTCGATGCGCATGCCGATGCCCTCCAGCCACCTGATGCTGTCGGTGCGCACCGCGTCCAGCCGGTTGCGCAGGCGCTCGGTGTGCTTGCGGTACTGGCCTTCGGACAGGATCTTGTAGGCCACGCGTTCGCCGATTTCGCTGGTGGTCAGCGCGGTCAGCATCTTGCGGTCCGACAGCTGCCGGGCCCGCTCGGGCGAGGTGGCGATGAAGCCGACCCGCAGATTGGCCGCCAGCGTCTTGGAAAAACCGCCGAGGTAAATCACCCGGTTCAGCTGGTCGAGCGACGCAATGCGGGTCGCCGGCTGCACGCTGCTGCCGGGATGCATGTCGCAATAGATGTCGTCCTCGACGACGATGAAATCGTGCTGTTCCGCCAGTTTCAGCACCTGGAACGCCTTGGCGCTGGAAAGCGAGGTCGAGGTCGGGTTGTGCAGCACCGAATTGATCACGAACAGCTTGGGCTTGTGCAGCGCCGCCAGTTCGCTCAGCTTGGCGATGTCGGGGCCGTCCGGCAGGCGCGGGATGCCGACCACCTTGGCGCCCAGCATGGTGAATGAACCGAACATCAGGAACCAGGCCGGATCGTCGACGAAGATGGTGTCGCCCGCTTGCGTGAACTGGCGCGCCACCAGGTCCAGCGCCTGCGTGACGCCGGAGGTAGTGACGATCTGCTGCGGGGCGGCGGCAATTTCCAGCGCTGCCAGCTTCAGCTGCAATTGCTGGCGCAGCGGCAGGAATCCTTGCGGCGTGCCGTAATGCAGCAGCAGGTTCTGGTGCTGGCGGCTGATCGCATGCAGGCCGCTGGCGATCAGCCCGCCGTCCAGAAAATCGTGCGGCAGCAGCCCGATGCCGGGCATTTTTTGCGGCGACGTCGGGCGAAACATGCTGCGCACCAGCCAGGCGACGTCGAATTGCGGCGGCGCACTGCCGAACCGCTGGTTCGGATCCGGCGCTGCCAGCAGCGGCGCGCGTTCCCGCACATAAAAGCCGGAGCCGCGGCGCGACTCCAGATAACCCTTGGCCACCAACCGGTCATACGCCTCGACCACGGTAAACCGCGACACCGCGCTGCTGTCGGCGAACTGACGGATCGACGGCATGCGCGCACCGGTGCGCAGCAGCTTGTCGTCGATGCGAGCCTCGAGCGAGCGCACGATCTGCTCCACCAGCGAGGTGCCGGATTCCCGGGTGAGCTGTATTTGGCTATCCATCGCGCTGTCCTGTGTATCGGTGATTTTGCCAGTACAGTAAGAAATTTATCTGGCAAACTGTACTGGTAGTGTATTGGTTTTGTCGATTAGGATACATCAAACACACACCACAAGGGGTCAGCATGAAAAACATCGTCGCCAATGATTCCCTGGTTTTGCAGCCGGGGCAGCTGATTTCCGTGACCAGCGATGCCGCCCAGTTGATGCGCATCGATTGCGGCCGCGTCTGGGTCACGATCGAGGGCGATCCGATGGATCACTGGCTGTTCGGCGGCGACAGCCTGTTGTTGGTGCCGGCCCGGCATGTGGTGATCGAGGCGGACAAGATGTTCAGCCGGATCGATTTTCTGCCGCTGCCGCCGTCTGGAGAACGGCAAGCCACACAGGCAGGTACTGCCGTCGAACACGCCCTGAGCGCATGAGGAATCCGCATGTCACTTCTATGGGTTCCATGCATGTCGGCTTCAGATGCACGCCCCCGCACGTGCCGGGTAGCAATAGCACTGCACCGACAGACAGGAATGCCGGCGTTTTGAGATAATTAGCGGCAGACGCATGAAAAGTAGAAAAATACGAATACGATGCGCGCCGAAGATCGAAGATAATCGAAGTCCGGCCGTCCGGCGTCACATTGCATCGATAGGAAAATCCATCGATTTTTTTGAATTCTTCAATAAGGAATAGCATGTCTTTTTACCAGAAACTCGCCGCACTCAAGATCGAATTGCCTGCCGTTGCAGCACCTGCCGCTGCCTATGTGATGCATGTGCAAACCGGCAATACGGTTTTCCTGTCGGGCCATATTGCCAAAAAGGACGGCAAGGTCTGGGTCGGTCAGCTGGGCAAGAATATTTCGACTGAAGAAGGCAAGCTGGCCGCGCGTGCGGTCGCCATCGACCTGATCGCAACGCTGCAAGCGGCTTGCGGCGGTGACCTGAACCGGGTCAAGCGGATTGTGAAGGTAATGAGCCTGGTCAATTCGACGCCAGACTTTACCGAGCAGCATCTGGTGACCAATGGCGCCTCGGAACTGATCGGCGAAATTTTCGGCGAACAGGGCAAACATGCGCGTTCCGCCTTCGGCGTGGCGCAAATCCCGATGGGCGCTTGCGTTGAAATCGAATTGATCGCAGAAATCGCCTAAACCCGACAGAATAATCTACTACACTTGCAAACTATCGGACTCAGCTGGACTATTCTTCTCCGGCTCGATAGTTTGCTGAATCCCTGATTTCAGAAGTATCCTGCAGCGGGTGGTGTTTATCCCATGCCGCCCTCCTTCTGGAGCTGCCAAAAGCATGCTCAATACTGTGGCCTTCGCCATTCATTAATGCGAGACAAGAATGAAAATTGAAAATCCAAATCCGATCCAGTGGCAATTTGCACAGCGCGCAGAACAACTGCAAGGCTCGGCCATCCGCGAAATCCTGAAGATCACGCAACGCCCGGAAATCATTTCGTTTGCCGGCGGCCTGCCGTCGCCGGCCACCTTTCCGGTCGAGCAAATGCGCGCCGCCTACGATAAAGTGCTGTCGCTGCAGGGCAAAATCGCATTGCAATACGGCCCCACCGATGGCTATGGCCCGCTGCGGGAATGGATTGCCCATCGCCTGACGACATCCGATGCCAAAATCCTGCCGGAACAGGTATTGATGGTATCCGGTTCGCAGCAGGCGCTCGATTTGCTAGGCAAGGTGTTGATCGATGAGGGCAGCAAAGTCCTGGTCGAGACGCCGAGTTACCTCGGTGCGCTGCAGGCTTTTTCCGTGTATCGCCCGGAATTCGTCTCGGTCGCCACTGATGACGCCGGCCTGGTGCCGCAATCGGTCGCCGCCGTGGCAGAAGGCGCACGCCTGCTGTATGCCTTGCCGAATTTCCAGAATCCGACCGGCCGCAGCCTGACGCTCGAACGCCGCATCGAACTGGTTGAAACCTGCGCCCGCCTCGGCTTGCCGCTGATCGAGGACGATCCTTACGGGGCGCTCAGCTACCGCAACGAACCGCCGCCGAAGATGCTGACGATGAATCCGAACGGCGTGGTTTACATGGGCTCGTTCTCCAAGGTGCTGACGCCCGGCATCCGTCTCGGATATGTGGTGGCGCCGCTGCCTTTGCTGCGCCGGCTCGAACTGGCCAAACAGGCGGCCGATCTGCACACTGCGCAGCTGACGCAAATGGTGGTGTATGAAGTGGTCAAGGACGGCTTCCTCGACCGCCACATCCCGACTATCCGCACGCTGTATGCGAATCAGTGCCAGGTGATGCTGGACGCGATGGCCGAACATTTCCCGTCGTCGGTAACCTGGACCAAGCCCGAAGGCGGCATGTTCATCTGGGTCACGCTGCCGAAACACATCGACAGCATGAAGCTGTTTGAGGCCGCGCTGGAGCAACACGTGGCCTTCGTGCCGGGGGCCCCGTTCTACGGCAATACGCCGGAAACCAACACTTTCCGCCTGAGCTTCGTCACTGTACCGCCGGAGCGCATCCGCGAAGGCATCGCCAAACTGGGCAAACTGATCGCTGCCAGAATATAAGCGAAGCACGAAACTGTCGCCCGCTGTACGGGCGGGCGCAAGAAATAAGCCTGCGGCACGTCAAACGACGCGCCGCAGGCTTATTTTATTTGGGCGAAGGGAACCCGTGCAGCGCCTTCGACAATAATATATACATGCACCCGTATTATTCATATAGCAGTGAAAATATGGATTAAAAATGGTGTTTTTCTACATACCATACAAAATTATCATTTTTAAAAATAAGAAATCACATTAAAAAGCGCCGACAAGCAGCCACGCTTGAACAAATTGGCGACAGGCGCAAGACTTACATAGCCGCACACGTAGCCATTTTGAAGAAAATTTCAGCATCGAAGAAAATGCACGCAACCTGGTGCAGGCCAAACTTGAACCTGCATTGCAAAACGCCAACAATTTTAATGACATTTCACAATATTTATTGTAGTTTATGCACAGTATTTCATTG
>NZ_AVCC01000028.1 GCF_000622895.1 Herminiimonas sp. CN | reverse complement strand
TGATAAGAATGTCAAAATCTGATTTTGTATTAAAAAGAATTTTGTATATTTTATTTTCAATGATTGGCTTAATCACTCTTTGGCCTTTGATTATTTTATGCTGGATAATTGCTGCAATAGAAACTCGTAGCAATGGTTTTTTTATTCAAAAACGCGTCGGACAACACGGAAATATTATAAGCATATATAAAATAAAAACTATGTATGCAACCAATAATTCGAGAAGCCACATAACTGCAAAAAATATTTCATCAATTACAAAATCAGGCGCTTACTTCAGAAAATATAAACTTGATGAATTGCCTCAACTATTTAATGTTCTTTTCGGGAGTATGAGCTTTGTCGGGCCTCGCCCTGATGTCCCGGGTTATGCAGATATGTTAGAGGGGAATGATAGGGTGATATTACTGTTACGGCCAGGAATTACAGGGCCGGCATCCATTAAGTACAAAAATGAGGAGTCGCTACTGTTATCTGTCGTTGATCCTATTTATTATAATGACAACATTATCTGGCCCGACAAGGTAAAGATAAACAAGGAATATTTCTTTAATTACTCCATGTTAAGTGACATCAAATACATTGTGCAAACACTTTTAAAGTGATTTTATGTTAAACACACCATTCGATCCCTGGCCTAACTTCACTGATGAAGAGGCTGATGCCGTTAAAAATGTCCTTTTATCCAATAAAGTCAATTACTGGACGGGTACCGAGTGTCGCGAATTTGAAAAAGAATTTGCTGCATGGGTGGAAACGGATTACGCGATCGCGCTCGCCAATGGCACACTTGCACTGGATGTAGCGCTCAAGGCACTCGGGATTGGCGTTGGCGATGAAGTGATCGTCACGCCGCGTACTTTTTTGGCCTCTGCAAGCTGCATCATCAATGCCGGAGCCGTGCCAATTTTTGCCGACGTAGATCGAAACAGCCAGAATATTACTGCAGAGACAATAAAAGCAGTAGCCACACCACGCACCAAGGCAATCATCTGCGTCCATCTGGCAGGTTTTCCCTGCGATATGGATCCAATCATGGAACTGGCAAACACGCATAATCTATATGTGATAGAAGACTGCGCTCAGGCTCATGGGGCACGCTATAAGGGCCGTATGGTAGGCAGTATTGGGCATATTGGCGCATGGTCATTTTGCCAGGATAAGATCATGACTACAGGCGGTGAAGGCGGCATGGTGACAACCAATAATCGCGACTGGTGGTCTGTCATGTGGTCATATAAAGATCACGGCAAATCTTGGGAAGCGGTGTATGAGAACTCGCACCCACCTGGTTTCCGGTGGGTACATGATTCTTTTGGCACCAACTGGCGAATGCTTGAGATGCAGGCGGCGATCGGGCGCATTCAGTTGCAGCGCATGCCTTTATGGTCGGCGCAGCGGCGGGGGAATGCGGAAAGAATCGGTGCGACATGCCAACGATACGCTACCGTAAGGGTGCCTTACGTACCGGCGAATATCGAGCATGCCTACTATAAATATTACGTATTCGTTAAACCTGAAAACCTGGCAGATGGCTGGACACGTGACCGCATCATAAACGAAATCTCAGGTAGAGGTGTGCCGTGCATGCAAGGCACTTGTCCAGAGGTGTATCTGGAAAAGGCATTTGACAACACGAATTATCGTCCGCTGAATCGCTTAAAGGTGGCACAGGAATTAGGTGAAACCAGCATCATGTTTCTTGTGCATCCAACCCTTACCGCAACAAATATGGAGCAGACATGTCAGACAATTGACGAAGTGTTGGCGATGGCTACCATTGAGAAATTAGTTACCAGGCATCAATAACACACATCGTACCCATCGTAAGAATTCAGCTTACATCCAGGACGGACTATCGATCTCCTGAAGTTTTTATTTCCAAGCAGATTTTTCGCGTCAGGAAGATATAAAAATTTCCATATTGGGTGATGACACTACAAAGTCGTGAATATCTTCCTAATAAGACTGTAAATCATCATGAAAAATGGTTCACGATAAAATAAAATGAAGGCATTGATATTTTATGATTCCATGGATGAAGATTGTCCATCTTGGGGACACTGCGGTTATGATTCCGGCTGCTGTCGCAATTATGGTTTATTTTATTACTGGCAGAGCATGGCGCACGGCTTGGCAGTGGGTTCTACTATTTACCGCAGGCATTAGTCTGGTTGCGATCTCAAAAATTGCTTTTTTAGGCTGGGGTTCAGGCATTCACGCAATTGATTTCAAAGCCCTCAGTGGCCATGCGACTTCTACGACTGCAGTTATTCCAGTGTTATTTTATCTTCTGCTGCAACGGTTTCCACCATTAATACGAGCAACAGGAATATTACTTGGCATCATATTTGGTATATTGATGGGCATTCTTCTCGTTGTGTTAAAAGAACACTCTGTTTCAGAAGCCGTTGCTGGATGCATTCTCGGTGGAATTGTCAGCTTCAGTTTTATTTGGATTTCAGGCCCCTTACCATCATTCAACCTGAATCCCTGGATTCTTCCATTGAGTGTGTTTGTCTTCATGACTGTCTGGTACGCTGAACCAATATCCATTGAAAATTGGATGGAACGCATAGCACTTTATCTGTCGGGGCAAGAGAAAACATACAACTGGGAAACGTGGGAATTAAATACCTAATTCAGTGCCTACTAAATAAATCATTTTGCTGATGTGCGTCTCATATACAGCCTGAGTTTTTATGTACTAAAAAATTTTTTACCTTAACGCAATGGGGGCGTTGCTGTAAAATCAACGCCCCCATACTCACGCCCTAGTACGCTTTAATATTTATACGCCCCCAAATCGTTTACGGTAGTTGACCGTATTGCGGCATCAAAATCAGTTGACGGCGCATAGCTCGTGGAACCTTTGCCAATTGCTGGTGATGTACTACCAAGGCGATAGTTTCCGCCACCAGTACGAATGTAGTTCACGAATTGTGGAGCAGCAGCTACATCACTGGTGTGGGAGCTACCCAGATTTCCCCAATTGGTATTATTTCCATAAATCAAGTTATTGGTATAGGTATTAGCGCCTTGCGACCCCTCCTCGTGCACACCGATACCCTGATTGTCATAAATAATATTATTTGCAACAATGAACCCATGGGATTGTGTGGCAAAATCATTTGCAGTAATGACAATACCACCCCCATCGAGAGAAGGATTACCATTGCCAAACATCGTATTATTCACGATCTTGCTCGTATACGAGTTATGCCCTGTGTTAATCGCATAACCGACAACACGATAAATAATGTTATTGGAAACAGTTCCATTCGGGATGGATGGATAAATTCCCTGGACTCGGAAACAAGTAGTCCCCAAAGGGCCAATATCGTTGACGACATTGGAGTCAGCTAGAAACCCGCTTTTCCCATTGTAATTATCAAAACCGATACCTGCGCCACCATATCCCGTACAACCTACGGCGGGAATATTATGCACATGATTGTAGCTTGCAATATCGCCACTGCCTGAGTGATTAATGCCAACAGCACCACCGCCTGTCACATCAAATCCAAGGATGGCAACATAGTCTCCATTATTCTGCCAGGCAGCAGTTGTTCCAGTTCCCGGGGAAACAATTTTTGCTCCCCACTTGTTATCGGACACATACGTGATATAGGCGCTTGCAGTACCGCTTGAATTCGTGGTGACCTGCTCATTGTAGGTACCGTCGGCAACATGCACGATATAACCGGCGGTGGCCACGGACGCAGCCTTCTTGATGGTTTTGAACGGGGCGGCTTGCGTACCAGGGTTGGAGTCAGAACCCGTGGTTGCCACGTAATAATTTTTTGTACTCGTTGCAACCGGTGTTGTGGTTGATGATGTGGTAGTTGATGTTGTGGTGGTCGGTGATGTGGTCGTTGATGTCGAAGTGGTTGGTGATGTGGTGGTTGATGTCGAAGTGGTTGGTGATGTGGTGGTTGATGTCGAAGTGGTTGGTGATGTGGTGGTTGTCTGCTGCCAATAATGCCTTCTTGCAAGCAGTTGCGCATCTGTTTGGGTAGCATCTGTACCGGAACCACCCCCGCAAGCTGCAAGCAATACGGTTAGACTTGTGCACAACATTGCGCGCGCTTTGAGTTGAAAGATTGTCGAATTATGCAATTAAAATTCCTCACAATGTCAATAAAATGAATGGTTTTTGAGGAACCTCAACTGTTTAAGTTCCGCAATATTTCAATAAAAAAATCATTTCATTGTGGAATTAACAATCTTTTGTGCAATAAAAACAATACATTCAATCGCATCGGAGAATGGCCATTTACAATCGCACAAATGAGCAATCTTACTATCTCGATAAAGGCGCTAGCGCAGCGTATTATCAAGGTAAATTTCTTTTAAGAATCGTTGAGATCAAGAAGATGCTAGCGGTATAGGCTACAGAACGCTTTGGTAGCGTCAGCGCCATCCATACACGCTATTCGGAATGGGAAAACCGGTTTTCGAAGTATTACGAGGAGAAGAATAGGACTTACTGAATATACGGTTTCAGAAGGCATCACCTGCCGAAGGCAAGTATTGATGGCACAATGATAAAAGTGCCATTGATGCAAGAGACGATTACTTCAAATCCGGCCAATCGGGGCGACTGTCAGATGCGGTCGGAACTACTACAGCTAAACTTCCCCGCCTTCGGTTTGTCGCATCACTACAGGATGTTCAGTGCCGGCTACCGCAGCATCGGCACGCCGAAGCCAGCTCTCGCGCCAATAGAGATATTCGCTACGGGGGCAATTATTAACGCATACGCCTTGGCAAATCACGCCTTTCAAAGCGACGGTATTGGTCAAGTTAACCATCTTGCCATTTTGCTCCAAAATAATCTTTTTAACGGGAAATTCGACTTGGTAGCGCCCGCCAAGAGCATCGGACATTGTGGGTTTGAAAAATAAACCACAATTACTCCCCTTAGAATCGAGGAATTCCCGGATTTCCTCTGGGCTTTTAACATCAACCCATTCGCCTGCCTGGAGATTCAAATCCCCCTTATTTTTTTTCCCCTGTGGCCCGACCAGATATCCAGGTTCTTCCCATCCAAAAAAACGGTGTTGCACTGTGCGTAAAATAATTTTCAGGAATTCATGCAGCGATAGTTCTCCATGCAAAATCTCTCGAATAAATGGCGTAATGTCCCATCGGGACAGTTCCCTTGTTGCGGTGTATAGCTCAGTAGATTGACAAAAATATCTGCCATCACGCCGAGTCGGGAGCTGGTTTAACCAAGTTAGCGCAGTACTATCAAGCGGTGCTTCGGCTTGCAATGGTTCAACATCCGCCTCCAGCGGTTTCAGCCATGCTTCTTTCCAAAAAAACAGGCAGTTCCGCTGACAGCCATCGTGGAATCCTCCATCGCACCGCATATCTTGCAGGAATACGGTCGATTTCATGCTGCGCAAGCCATGCCCGGCTACGCAGGTCTTATCGGCGCGACGCGAAACGCGGATACGGCTACCGCAATAACGCGCCATTTCCGGCATAAACAAAACACCGTCGAGTTTGCCATCGGCATCAAGCGTTGCGGCAATTTCGCGGCTGCTGCGCACCTCAACCAATTGACCATGCAAAAGGTGCAGGGGCTTATCAGGATTAGTCATGCAGATCCTTCAGGATCATAAAAGCGGTTTTGAATTGTTCGCACCTGATCAGCGGATACATCAGAAGTCTTTTTAAATCTGATCATCAATTTTTCAGGATCAATTGATCTTCAAGCATGTATCCAGAGTGGATAGAATCAGATTCCCCTTTTGAAGCCAAAAATCAAAATTAAACCTACGATACGGCCGAATATCTTATGCATTCTCTTGCGATATCTGTCGCTGAGTGTGATCTCCCATTAACGCAGTAGTACACGGCCACTATAGTTTTGAGGATACCTTGATCAGGCTCTTCTCATTGAATGCATATTCAGCGTGTTCCTTATTGCCATAGCCGTAGCCATAACCATAGCGCCCGGATCTTGGCTTCAAATCATTGAACAAGACGCCTTTGGCTGCCAAGCCGGCCTGGTTCAGGCGCTTAAGCGATTCTTTGATTTCCGCAACAGTACTGACTCCCGCACGGCTCATGATATAAATCGTGCCGGCATGTGAACCGACGATTATTGCATCGGAAGCAGCCAGGATAGGTGCGGAATCAATCAAAATAAGGTCATAACTGGCAGACAAGGATTGCAGCAACATGCCGAAATTTGGTCGCAATAGCAATTCGGATGGATTCAGGGGCAACCGTCCCGTGGAAATGAAATCCAGATTCTCCATCGCCCCCCGATGTATCACCTGATCGAGTTGCATCTCTCCAGAAATAACCTCGGATAATCCATCCGATCTGCCCATGCTGAAGTATTGATGAAGATGTCCGCTACGCAAATCCGCATCAATCAGCAAGACTCTTTTTCCAGACGTGGCGATAATTGCTGCCAGATTGACCGAGACGAATGACTTGCCCAATCCAGGTGTGGCGCCGCTCATCTGCACTATATTGTTTGTAGCGTGCAGCATCGAAAATTGCAGGGCAGTGCGAAAAGTCCGCAAACTTTCGATGGCGCCGTCGGTAGAGGAAACATGCGCCAAAAGCGGTATTTTCTGCGATTTGGCACTGACTTTTTTATATAAGTCCCTTAATTTTTTACTATGAGGGATGGTGGCATAAACCGGTACTCCGAGCGTTTTCTCGATGATGCGAGGATCGTCTATTTCCCGCTTGAGGGATTTTTTAATCAGGACACCAATCATGCCAAGAAACAGACCGGTCAGCGCAGTCAAAGCGATCACCAACGGACGATTCGGTTTCACCGGTTTTTCCGGGACCATTGGATTATCTATCAAGCGTACATTGCTCACCTTACCTACCGCGATCAAGCTAAGTTGCTGTGCAGTTGCCAGCAACTGGCTATAAAGATCGGAAGTGACTTTAATATCGCGCGTCAGGCGCAGCTCTTCCTGCTGCAAATCAGGAAACGATTTCAAATGCCCGTCAATCGACTTGATTTGAGCATTGATTTCCCTCAACTGAGCATCGACGCCCATTACCAGTGGGTGCGCCTGCGTAAAACCAACCAGCAACTCGGTTTTCTTTTGCAGCAATTCTGAGCGTTTGACTTTAGCCGCAGCAGATTGTTGCAAATCTACTCTAGCTTCCTCCCCCAAATCAAACGTGTTATGGCTGTTACGGAATTTGTTGTATTTGCTTTCGGATTGCTCCAATTTCTGTTTAAGATCCGGCAGCTGTTTATTCAGGAAAGCGAGCGACTTCTCAGCCTCTTCAGTTCTGCGTGCCGCGTTTTGACGCAAATATTCTTGGCCAATCTCTTTTAAAGTATCGTTGGTTAATTGCGGATTCTGGCCTTGAAGCTTGATTGCTATCACGCCGGATTGCTTGACCGGTTCTGCAACTATCAAAGATTTTTGCACGCTTTCAATGGTGCTTAGTCTGGATGCGCGTTTGAGAAGGAATTCGGTACCGGGTTTGGCGGCGAGATTTTCCACCTGCAATTCAATGCGCCCTGCCCCGGTGCCGGCATCCAGCGCGCTGCCAACCCTGCCTTGCAATGCAATGGCGTGTTCTTCTTCGCCCAGGCGATATTTTCCGTTGCCTTCTGCTGTAAGTACAAAATCGCGATTTTGCAAAGAATCCGGCACATTAAATTTCGAAACTTTGATGCTCTCCGAACCCCATGCATAACCGCCATGGCCAAATATCCCGGGATCGGAGAGTTGCTTGTTAAAACTAGCGAGCGTTGCACCAACAAGGGGGAAATATTTGGGCTGTGCAGTGATGTAAAGCTGTAAATTATCAACGGCGCTAGAAACTACCAAACGTGATCCGAGAAGCTCCATTTCAGCTATCGCCGCAGTCTTAACCGCATACGTCGAGCCGATTTCGCCGACTAAGTTATTGGACTGGTTCGGGCTGCTCTCCTCAACCTGAACCAGCATGCTTGCTTCATAGACAGGCTTGGCTACAAACGCATAGGCTACGCCCAACAGCGTAATCACGAGCACTATGCCGGCAATCAGCCAGCGATTATCCAGAAAAGTATCGAGATAAGCGGCCAGGTCAACCTCGTCATCATGCATGACCGGAGGCATTGGCTGCGGAATCGGGGTTGGGACAGCTTGTGGAATAAGTTGATTCATCATGATTATTTGAATCCAATTTAAGCATGTAAAAAATAATGCCGAACATAATCAAGCCACTGCAACTACGCTCAGCCCCCCCTAAATCTCTTCGCAAAATCCCATTCTCAACCATGCCCAGCCTATGCAGTCGGGACCTAATATTTTTCTACAATGCTTGCCAATGCATGTCGTTTCATATCGCCAGCATGATGCGCAAGTCTAATCACCAGTTCGTCCACTCCTTGCGAAATCAGATCGCACGCATGCCTGAACGCGGGCAAGCCCTGCCGGTATGGGTCCGGAATATCGATTCCGCTCGCCTCGCACAGCCGAAATACCTTGCCTTTCGATTCTGGATACCGACTCTGAATAAAGCGCTTTTGGCTTTCATCCATTGCCAGGATGACATCCGCCTCAATTACCATCCAGGCAGCAAGGTTCCTTGCCCGGTGCGCGCCTATATCGATACCCTGCTCCCGCATTAGCCGAATCGCCATGGGGTCGGCCGGTTGGTTCACAAGCGCACTGATGCCGGCAGAAAGTACGACCTGATCCGGCAACGCATGTTTAAGCAAACCCTCTGCCATGGGACTGCGGCAGATATTGCCGATACAGATGAACAATATGCTGTTCATCACCTGATCGGCCCCAAAACTGACGATAACGGGCCGGGCAACATCAGGCTGAGCGTGCGATGCCAGTTCGCCAATCCTGAAGCGGCGACATAGATCACGTCCTTCGGATTGAGTTCGAAGCCCTCCGCCATCGCCAGCGCCCCGGGCGAACTTGCATCCAGTTGGTATACCAGCCGTTCACTACCCGATTTGCGCACCACGTACACTTGTTTGCCATCGCCAGTGATTGGATTGATGCCGCCGGATTCGCCCAGCGCTTCATTCAGCGTCAGGCGTCCGTTATGCATGGTGAGTGCTTTGGGGGTAACTACCTCTCCCGACACAAAAACCTTGCTTTCATCACGGGAAACCACGCGAATGACATCGCCATGCGTGAGCATGATGCCGGCTGGATTAATGCCTCTTTGCACCAATTGCAGAAGGTTAATTTGATAGGTTGCATCTCCGCGCGTGATGTAAATCTGGCTTTGATCGGCAGTCGGCAATAAGCCGCCTGCACGGTTCAACGCTTCGACCAGCGTCATCGGAATATCGTTGATCGCCTGCAGGCCAGGAGCCTTGACTTCACCGTCAATGTAAATCCGCTTGCTGCGATAGGCCTGCACCCGCAATGTGACTTTCGGATTATTGATATAACGGGCGAGCTTGGATGTGAGCAGATTGCGCGCCTCCTCCTCTGTCAGGCCGGCAAGCTTCAGAGCGCCGGCATACGGAAATTGCACCATGCCCTCGTGATCCACCACAAAACCTGCAGGAGGAGATGTCGTAGCCACAGTATCCACACCCGCCAAACCCGTTGCCGAGATTTGCATGGCGGCGCCTGCGAGCTCGGGATGTTCCCACACCACAATCGAAAGTATGTCACCGCTCTGGATGCCGTATGGCTGCGGGGGTGCGACCAAACGACTTATATCCTGAATCACTTGCTTCTCGCGCTGCTCCTTCTCCACTTTCAGCAGTTGCGGCGTAATGGGTTTGATCACCGGACTGATGTCAGATACCACCGTTTCAGAAGCGGATGTGGACGTTGGCGCGGATGCGGAGGAGTCCATATGCATGCCGGGAGCGATGCTGGCACACGCTGCAAGCAATGGCAGCAATGCAAACGCACTGCATCTATTACGGAAGGAGATTGAAAAAATATGCATATTTGCCTCAATTTTCCTGTTTGGACTACCTAAAACAACAGGGGCTGTCATCGTTTGCCTGCACTTGACACCGATATTGGCAAAAGTCGCTTTTTGTAGCGCTCCATACGCATTTTTTAAAACTGCTGCGCCTCAACCGGGGTCATCGTTTTGTATCCGCAAAGCACGCGCCCACGTGTTAAATATTGACGATTTAACACATATTTGGTTTGACACCGCTCAAACAAAATCTTAATGGCAATGCAATTATTTTGAGAGAACGCGGACGCAAGATTGCGCGCAGCGCCATAGCGCCGCCGGCAATCTACTTCCGACTATTGGATTGAAAGCTACTGAAAACGCATGCGGACAAGCCCGGCCGGGCTGCTTCTGTGGCGAACTTACTCCTGCTCCCGGAGACGCTTGAAGGCCTCGTCGATGCGCTCCACGGCGATAATGGTCAATCCTGCGATTGTCTGTTTGGGCGCATTCGATTTCGGGATCATCGCGATCGAAAATCCGAGCTTGGCAGCCTCGCGCAAGCGCTCCTGGCCGCGTGGCGCCGGGCGGATTTCGCCGGCCAGGCCGACTTCGCCGAACACCACCAGGCCGCGCGGCAGCGGTTTGTCGCGCATCGAGGAATTGATTGCCAGCAACACCGCCAGGTCGGCCGCCGGTTCGGTGATCTTGACGCCGCCGACCGCATTGATGAACACGTCCTGATCGAACGCGGCCACGCCGGCATGCCGATGCAGCACTGCCAGCAGCATCGCCAGCCGGTTTTGCTCCAGGCCGACCGATAGCCGTTTCGCATTCGGCGCGTGGGAAGTATCGACCAGCGCCTGGATCTCGACCAGCAACGGCCGTGTGCCTTCCTGCGTGACCATCACGCAGGAACCGGGCACCGCGTTGTCATGCTGCGACAGGAACAGCGCCGACGGGTTGGAGACGCCTTTCAAGCCTTTTTCGGTCATCGCGAACACCCCCAGCTCATTGGCCGCGCCGAAGCGATTCTTGACCGCGCGCACCAGCCGGAAGCTGGAATGCGTATCGCCTTCGAAGTACAGCACGGTATCGACGATGTGTTCCAGCACGCGCGGCCCGGCCAGCGCGCCTTCCTTGGTCACATGGCCGACCAGGATGATGGTGATGCCGTTCTGTTTCGCCACCCTTGTCAGTTGCGCCGCGCACTCGCGCACTTGCGCCACCGAGCCGGGCGCGGAACTCAGCGCGTCCGAATACACGGTCTGGATCGAATCGATGACCACCACTTCCGGCTTGATGTCGGCCAGCGTGCCAAGGATTTTTTCCAGCTGAATTTCAGCTTGCAGCTTGAGTTCCTTGGCGTCCACCATCAGCCGCTTGGCGCGCATGGCAATCTGTGCGCCGGACTCCTCGCCGCTGACGTACAGGGATTTTTTCGAGTGGGACAGATTTGCCAGCGCCTGCAGCAGCAGCGTCGATTTGCCGATGCCGGGGTCGCCGCCGATCAGCACCACGCCGCCGGCGACCAGACCGCCGCCGAGCACGCGGTCGAATTCCTCGATGCCGGTGCCGAAGCGCGGCACGTCGATCGCCTCGATATCGGCCAGGCTCTGCACCGGCGCGGTTTGCGCCAGCGCCTGCGGTTGCGCTGAGAAACGGTTGGAGCCGGTCTCCACGATCGTTTCGAGCAGCGTGTTCCACTGCCCGCACGCCTGGCACTGGCCGGTCCATTTGCCCGATACGCCGCCGCATTCGGTGCAGGTGTAATTGGTTTTTGCCTTAGCCATCGCTCATCGGCGCTTGCGCAGCCTTCATACAGTTACAGAAAACAATGGGGTATATGAAAAAAATAGTATTTTTCGCATATATTCATTGCGGCATTAAAAATACACTGCGCAGTATACTTTACGCCGGAGAACCTTCCACAATCCGCACCCGGGCTGCCAGCGCGCACATCAATTCATAGCCGATGGTGCCGGCGGCCTGCGCCACCTCATCGATCGGCAAGCCCTGCCCCCACAAGGTGACGCTGCTGCCGATGCGCGCGCCCGGCACGTCGGTCAGGTCAACGGTAATCATGTCCATCGACACCCGGCCGACAATACGGGTTTTCACACCATCGACGATGATCGGGGTGCCGTTCGGCGCGTGGCGCGGATAGCCGTCGGCGTAACCGCAGGCTACCACGCCGATCTTCATCGGCCCTTCGGCGCAGAAACGGCTGCCGTAGCCGACCGCATCGCCCGGCACGATATCCTGGATGCCGATGATTTCGCTTTGCAGCGTCATCGCCGGCAACAGGCCGAACTCGGCCGCGCTCTTGCCGCCGGGCGTGCCGCCGTACAGCATGATGCCGGGACGCACCCAATCGGTCTGGATTTCGGGATGCAACAGATCGGCGGCCGAATTCGACAGACTGACTTCCGCTGCCAGTCCTTCGGTGGCGGCGCGGAAGCGGCGCACCTGATCCATCAGCGGAAAAGTAGTGTTTTTGGCGTCATCGGCATTGGCCAGGTGGGTCATCAGGGTGATCTTGCCCACCGCCGGCATCGCGCTCAGGCGCGCAAAAGCGGCCCGAAAGGCTGCCGGCTTGAAGCCGAGCCGGTTCATGCCGCTGTTCATCTTCAGGTGCACCTGCAACGGCGCATCAAACCTGGCCTGCTCCAGCAACGCGATCTGCTCGTTGCAATGGACCGCGAATTCCAGCCGGTGCGCATTGACGACAGCCAGATCGGAGGCATCGAAAAAACCTTCCAGCAACAGGATCGGCTTGTTCCAGCCCAGTTCGCGCAGGCGCACCGCCGCTTCGATTTCGATCAGGGCCAGCCCGTCGGCCGCAGCGAAACCGCGCATGCCGCGCTCCAGGCCGTGGCCATAGGCATTCGCCTTGAGCACTGCCCAAGTTCTGGCAGTCGGAACTTGCGCTTTGGCAATAGCTAAATTGTGCTGCATGGCAGCAATGTCTATGATGGCAACAGTAGGTCTTGGCATGGGCAAACCTGGCAAAGAAAGTGCGTGTAATGGAAAAAGTAATGTCCGACGTACATTTTACCGGAGCCGCCCGGCAACACCCAGATTCTGCCGAATGCCGCATATTTTCATGGTATAAAGCAAGCCGGATGTATTCCGTTACCGTCAGGATTTACACAAATAATTACTTCTACAGCAACACAGCCATAGCCGGCTGCACCGCTTAGACAAAAGAATTCATGTTCTCAACAACAAGTGAGCCAACAGCCGAATGAAACGCGGTTTCTACATCATCATGGCGGCGCAGTTCTTTTCTTCGCTCGCCGATAACGCCCTCCTCATCGCTGCCATTGCGCTGCTGGCGCAATTGAAATCTCCGGAATGGATGACGCCGCTGCTCAAGCTGTGCTTTGTGCTGTCCTATGTGCTGCTGGCGGCATTCGTCGGCGCTTTTGCCGATGCGTTGCCCAAAGGCCGCGTGATGCTCGTCACCAACCTGATCAAGGTTGCCGGCTGCGCGCTGATGTTCTTCAGCGTCCATCCGCTGATTGCGTATGCGGTGGTGGGCTTTGGCGCAGCCGCGTATTCTCCGGCCAAGTACGGCATCCTGACCGAACTGCTGCCGCCCGAAAAACTGGTGGCGGCCAACGGCTGGATCGAAGGCTTGACCGTCAGCTCCATCATTCTCGGCACGGTGCTGGGCGGAGCGCTGGTCAATCCGGCGATTGCGGCGACGCTATTGCGGTTTGATTTCCCGCTGCTCGACTTTGGCGTCGACACTCCGATCGAGGCCGCCCTGTGCGTGATCGTCGGCGGCTATGTGCTGGCGGCTGCGTTCAACCTGAAGATCCCCGACACCGGCGCCCATTACGATCACCAGGAACGCAATCCGATCAAGCTGTTCCGCGACTTTGCCCATTGCACGGTGATTCTGTGGAACGACAAACTGGGCCAGATTTCGCTGGCAGTCACCACTTTATTCTGGGGCGCCGGCGCCACGCTGCAATTCATCGTGCTGAAATGGGCAGAGAAATCGCTGCATATGCCGCTCGACAAGGCTGCCATTTTGCAAGGCATCGTGGCAGTCGGGGTGGCGCTGGGTGCGATCGGTGCGGCCCGCTTTATTCCGCTTAAAAAATCCCTGTCGGTGATGCCGATGGGGATTGCGATGGGTATGGTAGTGATCATGATGACGCTGGTGCACTCGGTCTGGATCGCCTATCCGTTGCTGGTCCTGATCGGCATCCTGTCCGGTTTCTTCGTGGTGCCGATGAATGCCTTGCTACAACATCGCGGCCACGTGCTGATGAGTGCAGGCCATTCGATTGCGGTACAGAACTTCAATGAAAACCTGTCGATACTGACCATGCTGAGCCTGTATGCACTGATGATTTCACTCAATCTCGACCTCAATGCGGTGATCGTCCTGTTCGGCCTGTTCGTGGCTGGCACCATGTACCTGGTCATGCGCAAGCACGCCGCCAACCAGCACGAATACGATTCGGTGGCACTGATTGGCGAGCACAAGCACTAAGCCTGTCGAAATATATATACTCACCAGGCATAGCATGATTACCACATGCATTCAGTGCCTTACGAATGCATACCCACGGTATTTTAGTTATTGAACAGCGGCATTAAATTGCGCGTCGACGGCGCTGATGCGCTCTGCCGCGCCAGTCGTCCGGCACGATGAAGCCGCGGCTGGTTTCCAGCAAACAATCCCCGTGCTGCCGCAGCAGCGCCACCATTACCGGCATCGTGCTGTGTTCGAATTGTGCTGCCAGCGTGGATATCAATTGCGGCTTGTCCAGCGCCGCAGCTAGCGGCATCCGGACCGGCGCCAGCCAGGACAGGCGCGGCAAAATCGCCAGCCGTTCCGCCCGTACCGCTGCGAATTCCGGCAGCGTGCACCAGAAACCGCGGCAATGCGCCGGCGACAAGCCCATCGCCGGCGGCAATCGATCGCCGCCGTGGTAGAACAACCAGCCCTTGATCAGCGCCCGGGCCGATACGACAGGTTGCGGCAAATGGATTTGCGCCGCCGGATGCTGTGCCAGCAGCAGTTGGCGGTCGAGGATCTTGCGCATCTTCGCACCCAGCGTATCGGTCAAGCTCGGGCCGACGAAATAATCGGCCTCCAGCCCGGCTCCGCCCGATTCCAGCAGGTAAAACTTGGTCGCAAACTCCCAGTGCAGCAGCGCAGTTTCTGGCGCGGTTTCATCCCACAGCAAAAAATCGAACTCGCCCACCGTATCGTCCTTGCTGGCGCGCACCTGGATGCCGTGGGCGAACAGCGTGCCCTGATGCAGGAAATAGTATGCCAGCAGCTTTTCGGCGTATCGGCCCAGCCGGGTAAATGGCCCTATATCGAGAAACGCATGCAGTCCGGCCGGTGCTGCATCGAGTTTTGCCAGCCAGTCCACTGCGGCCTGATCCACTGCACCGCCCAACGTGGCGATCAGGCCGCGCCATTGCGGCGCCTGCAGGTCCAGCAAATCCGGCGCACTCAGCAGCCATGCCAGAGAACGCACATGCGGATCGCGCAGATGCCCCCAGCGCCGATGGAAATCGGCCTGGCAGGTGACGGGCAGCGCGGGCTTACTCAGCGTTTCGGTCGGCGGTTTGATTGACATAAGCACCCAGCGCCAGGCAAAGGTCATCCCATGTCTCGCGTTTTGCCATCGGATTGCGCAGCAAATGGGCGGGATGATAGGTAACCACGGTCGGCGTCTGATTGACACGATGCAACCGGCCGCGCAGCGACGATAAATGGGTATCGACCTCACATCCCAGCAGCGCCAGCGCAGCCGTCTTGCCGAGCGCCACGATTACTGCCGGCTGCAGCAAGGCGATTTGCCGCTCCAGATACGGTTTGCACGAGGCAATCTGTTGCTGCGACGGCGCATGGTCGGCACCATTTGCATCGGTCGAGCGGCATTTGACGATATTGGCCAGATACACGTCGACATCGCGCTTGAGTCCCATCGCGGACAGCATGCTATCGAGCAATTTGCCGGCAGAGCCCATGAAAGGCTCTCCCTGCAGGTCTTCGGTATGGCCGGGGCCTTCGCCGACAAACAGCCATGTGGCTTGCCGGTCGCCGCTGCCGAATACGGTCCGGCTGCGCCCCTGGCACAGGTCGCAGCCGCGACAGGCAGCAACCGCAGCCTGCAATTGCTGCCAATCCATCGCGGCGGTCTCTGCCGCGGACGGCAAGGTCGCCGGATCGGTTGTCAAACGGCGCATCGTCTTTGCCGAGGGCGATTCATCCCAGGCGGCATCCGCGCCAGCCGAAGCCCCCCCGGCCGGCGCCGGCGACACGGCGCCCGGCTGGACTGCAGGCAAGGCGGCGGCGTCAGCACCGCTCTGCGTCCGAACCGGCAGGTCAAAATCGGCATCGGCATCGCGGCGGACCCAGATGGCGCCCACGCCCATTTCCTGCAAGAAAGCGGCGCGGCGGCGGGATTCCTGCCTCATAGAGACAACCGCATCACGATGGCATCTTCGCGTGCATCCCCGGCTGCCGGGTAATACGCCTTGCGGCGCCCGATTGACACAAAACCGTAATGTCCATACATATGTATCGCACGCGCATTGGATGGGCGTACCTCCAGCAGAATCGAAGTCAGCCCCAGTTCGCGTGCCATCGACACCGCCCGCTCCAGCAGCGCACGGCCGAATCCTCGTCCCTGCAAATCGCCCCGCACGCTGATATTGAGCAAATGCCCTTCATCCACCGCCGTCATCAGCAGGAAGTAACCGAGCAAATTACCCGCATCATCGCGCGCCGCCCAGGCCTGATAGCCGCTGTCCAATGCATCCTGAAAATTGCCGCGAGTCCACGGATACGGATAGACGGTATTTTCGATGGCCGTTACGGCATCCAGATCTTCCGGCAGCATCGGCGCAAAACGCATCGGCAATGTCGAGGAAAAAAAAGATTGGGCGTTCACCGGGCCGCTCCGGCCTTGAGTGCCAACCGTTCCTCGGTGGTCAGCGCAATCTTGTTGCGCAGATAAATCGGCTGCGCCTGTTCCGCGGTCAAGATATGGCCGGCTGCAAATGCCGTACGCGCCAGCCGCGCCACCGACGCTGCATAAGGCATCACTTCGGCGTACGCCTGCTGCATCCACGGGTAAATTTGCGTCTGCAACGCGAACTCGCCCGGATACGCGGAAAAACCATTGCCGCAAGCAACCAATCCATCTTTGCACTGCGGCAGCACATCGGCGACCGCCGACAGAGTCGGCTCGATTACGGTGCGCCAACCATCAACGTAACTGTATTGAGCCCAATACACTTCGCCCATGCGTGCATCCAGTACAGCCAGCACTTCATGCTTGCCAGTTTCGGCTCGGCAAGCCTCGGCCATCGCCAGCAAGGTAACAATCGACACTACCGGCAAGTTCGCTCCGAACGCCAGGCCCTGAGCAATGCCGCAAGCGGTGCGCACGCCGGTAAACGCGCCGGGGCCGGCGCCAAAAGCGATCGCCGCGCATTGCGACAGGCGCAGATCGGCTTGCGCCAATACGCTTTGCACCATCGGCAGCAAGGTTTGGGAGTGGGTCTGGACGCCTGACGATTCGCGCACCAGCAGCGTATCGCCCTGCAGCAAGGCAGCAGAAGCAAGTTCGGAAGATGTTTCGATGGCAAGGATGATAGGCATCCGCATATTTTACCGCGACGGACGGATCCGTCCTACCGCCTTTAATCGCTCAGAACATCACATAGATATAGGGGGAAATCTCGGCGTCCTGCTCGTTGCCGGCAAAAGCCGCGTGCGCTGCGCGCGCCAGGTCAGCGATGCGGGCGGCTTCGCCGGCCAATTCACTACGGCCGAGAGCCGTCCAATGCGCAGCAAGGCGGCGCTCAAAGTCCTCGAAGTCGATGCAGGAAGGGGCAGTAAAGTCGTCGCGCGTCATCGAGCACGTCGAACGGCGCGCATAGTAGCTGAGCCGGGAAACATCGGGTTGCACCGGGAATGGCTGGATGCCGCTGGCACGCATGCGCTTCGCCATCGGCATCAGCACATCATCGAAAAACGTCCCGACAACTTCGCGCAGCTTGTCATCTTCAGTCGAGCGCATAAGTCTCCCTCCAGTTTTCCTGGTCGTCCAAAGGCGGCTGATCTCTGCGCCACAACAGCGCATCCTCCAGCACGAGAAGGTCCATCTCGGTGCGCATGAAACAGCGATACGCGTCCTGCGGGGTGCAGACGATAGGCTCGCCACGCACATTGAACGATGTATTGACCAGCATGCCGCAACCGGTAAGCTGCTCGAACGCTTTAATGAGGGCGTAATACTCCGGGTGCGTGTAGGAATCGACGGTCTGGATGCGCGCGGAATAATCGACGTGGGTGATAGCAGGCACATCGCTGCGGGGCTGATTGATTACAGACATCATGTCATCGTTCCCACCATCGAAGCACGCCTTGTCCATGGGCAGCCGGCGGGCCTGCTGGACCGGCGCAACCAGCAGCATGTATGGACTATCGCACGCAAGGTCGAAGTATTCGGCGCAGCGCTCGCGCAACACGCTCGGTGCGAATGGCCTGAACGATTCGCGGAATTTGATCTTCAGATTCATCACCGCCTGGGTATCCTTGTTGCGGGGGTCGCCCAATATCGATCGGGCTCCGAGCGAACGCGGCCCGAATTCCATCCGGCCGGAGAACCAGCCGACAATCTTGCCATCGGCCATCGCATGCGCAACGATTTTGACCCGCTCGGCCAGATCTGCAATGCGCTCGTGCGGAAAACTCTTGCGCTTGAGAAAGGCCACTACCTCATCGCCGGAGTAACGAGGCCCCAGATAACTGCCCTTCTGCGCATCGCACCCGCTCGGATCGATGCTGCGCGGCTGGTCGAAATACATGTGGTTTGCGAGCAGCGCCGCACCGAGCGACCCGCCTGCGTCGCCTGCTGCAGGCTGAATCCAGACCTTGTCAAAGATGCCATCTGCGGCCAGCTTGCCATTCGCGACGCAGTTCAGGGCCACGCCGCCGGCCAGCACGATGTTTTTCTCGCCGGTAATATCACGCAAGTGCCGCGCTGTCCTGAGCACGATCTCCTCCGTGATTTTTTGCACGCTGGCGGCGAGATCCATTTCGCGGCGCGTTATCGGCGATTCGGGCTGCCGCGCAGAACCGCCGAAGAGCGACGCGAAACGTTCCCCCGTCATCACCGCTCCGTCCATATACCCGAAATATGACATGTTGAGGCGGTAGGATCCGTCGAGGCGCACGTCGATCAAATGCTTGCAAATCGCATCGTAATACTTTGGTTCGCCGTAAGGTGCCAGACCCATCAGCTTGTACTCGCCGGAGTTCACCTTGAAGCCGCAGAAATAGGTAAAGGCGCTATACAGCAGCCCCAGCGAATGCGGGTAATCGATTTCGGAAAAAAATTTTATGTTGTTGCCTTGCCCTGCGCCCAAACTGGTAGTGGCCCACTCGCCGACGCCGTCGATCGTCAGGATGGCCGCGCGCTCGAACGGAGACGGGTAAAACGCGCTGGCCGCGTGCGCCATATGATGTTCGGCGCACAGTACCCGCCCCTCGCGGCCAAGCGATCCGATGCAGCGCTGCACATGCTCGTTTACCCAAACCTTCTCGCCCAATAACGCAGCTGCAGCCGTCACGAACTGCGTGCGTCCGCCCACACCTGCCGCCAGCGCATTTTCGACTATGCGATCAAAGGTAGCGATGGGATTGTCGTAAAAAACCACCGCATCAAGATCTGCCGCGTCGATGAAAGCCTCTTCCAGGCAATAGTTGATTGCATTCTCGGGAAAGCGTGGATCATGCTTCTTGCGGGTAAACCGCTCTTCCTGTGCGGCGGCGATAATTTCACCATCCCGGACCAAAGCTGCGGCTGAATCATGATAAAAAGCCGAGATACCGAGGATGATTTTCCCCATATGAAGCTCCCTTGCGTTTAGCGTTGCCCAGCCAGAAGTTGCTCTATCAGCGGCGCCAGCGACCGGGCCAGTACGTCGTGCCCCTCGGGCGTAAAGTGGATGTCTTTCTCCCAGCGCAAGCGCCGCCGCTGCGCCGGGCTACATTGCCGCAAGTCGGGCAGCGGGTCGTACAACGCGCATCCCAGCTCGGCCGCCAGTTCGGCAAACCGGGCTTGATAAGGCGAGGCATCGCAGGTTTCATCGATGTGTTGGGGCAGCGGGATCGGCATGATCAGCACCGGCTTGCCAATCGAACGCACCCATTGCGCGAGGATGGCGCGCATCAGCTGCCAGCCGGGGCTATCGCCGGCGTTGTATTCGGGCACCGGCTGGTAGTGGGACAGGCGCTGCATCGCCTCCTTGGCGCCGAGAGCAGTCACCACTTTCCTGAGCAGCGGAAAGCGGCCACCGCTATCTACCGCGCCACTTTCCTCGGGCGACAATTCGTGCGCCTCAAGCGGATCGGGCCGGGGCGGAACGTGATGCAGTTGCAGCAGTTCGCGCTCAAGGGTGTAGTAGGGCTTGGCATAAATGCGCTCGCGCCCGGCTTCGTCGTGATGCGGCCGGTATCGCGCCGCGACACGCCGCACGTTCTCGACAAACACGGCGATCACCACGAGATCGCACTCTATGCCCTGCGCAAACTCGCGCCACACCAAGTACTGCTGATCGGTGCCGCTGGAAGACAGGCCGAAGTTATAGACTTCCAATGCGGGTATTCTGGCTTCAAGCAGATCGGTATACCGCTGGTGATTAGCCACTGCATCGCCGGCGGTGAATGAATCGCCAAAAAACAATACGCGTCGGCAACCGTTGCTGCGCTGTTTCACAAACGGTCGGTCTGAGCGGAACCCGGCCTCATTGACCCGAATCAAATACCCGCCGCCCTCGTGCGGTATCCGCGCCCTGAGGTTCGGAATGAAGCGATAGCCGACTACCGGGTGATATTCGTAAAACTGTCTCATCGCACCTTCCCGGCCATTGTCAGCAGGCGGGGATAAAATCCGGCTGGATTCCCTCACCTGCGACTGAATACGGTATTGCTGCTGTTAACAGATCAATGTTTCTTCTTGAAAACCCTGTGCCAAGCCGGCTTCAGGCTGCGACTGCGTTTAGTATGTTTGGTGAATCGCCCGATGGTCGACGCATTTTTCAGGAACGCTTCGGGCGAATTTTAAGAACTTTTAAAATCTCCCTGTTGTGCAAACTCCGTCGCACTTCCCTTGCATAAGGTGTGATGGGCATAACGAAATCCGATGCTTGAGGGGTTCGCACCGAAAACTGACTCATTACGAATTATTGAAGTTCAATATAATCAAGCTACACGGATCAAACTTGATAATTATCAAATTAGTAATTATTCGTACATGCGCCCTCGGAGGGCGACATGTGTCCTTAACCGATATGCCCACCGCTCTTCTGCACAACATACGCTCATGCTCAGTCTGACTCTTGACAACGATAATCGCAGCCGGATTTCTGCTGCACTCAACGATAACCGCTGGGTAATTGCCTGCCTGTGCGCAGCATGGTGTGGCACCTGCACTGATTTCAGGAACAGTTTTGAAGAGCTGGCCGCACGGCACCCGGATAAGCAGCTGGTCTGGATCGATATCGAGGATCAGGCCGATGTGGTCGGCGATCTCGACATCGACAACTTCCCCACCCTGCTGATCCAGCACGGCGACACGGTCGCTTTTTTCGGCACCATACTGCCGGACATGCGTCTGGCCGACCGCCTGATCCAGTCGCAACTGGAGAAAAATGATGCTGACTTGCAGGCGGAAGCGCACGGCAGCGCCGAGCGGCGCGACTGGCAGCGCGACTGCAATCTGCGCACCTTATTGGATGCAGCGGCATGACCGTCAGAACTTCCTGAGCACTGCAGCA
Source organism: Herminiimonas sp. CN (assembly GCF_000622895.1). Taxonomy (GTDB): domain Bacteria; phylum Pseudomonadota; class Gammaproteobacteria; order Burkholderiales; family Burkholderiaceae_D; genus AVCC01. Next base: position 16,660 of record NZ_AVCC01000028.1, on the reverse strand, counting down.
TCCAATTGGACCGGGCAATGCAGTCCAACCAACCGCATCGGAGCGCAGCATGAAGCAAAACCGCACGGAACGCGACACCTTCGGCACCATAGAAGTCCCGGCAGATCGGCTTTGGGGCGCGCAAACGCAGCGCGCGCTTGAGCACTTCGCCATTTCCAGCGAACGCATGCCGGACGAATTGATCATCGCGCTGGCAACCATCAAAGGCGCCTGCGCCTGCGTCAACCGGGACTTGGGCCTGTTGCCGGTTGCCAAGGCCGATGCCATCATCAAGGCTGCTGAAGCAGTCAGCGCGGGCCGCTATCCGGCCGAATTTCCGCTGGCGATCTGGCAGACCGGGTCCGGCACCCAAACCAACATGAACATGAACGAAGTGCTGGCCAATGCCGCTTCCGAGCTGCTGAACGGAACGCGCGGCGAGGCGCGGCTGGTGCATCCGAATGACGAAGTCAATCTCGGCCAGTCGTCGAACGACATCTTTCCGAGCGCAATGCATGTGGCGACCGCTGCCGGCATTGTAAAAACGCTGCTGCCGGCAATACGGAAATTGCGCATGACGCTGATCGAAAAATCGCTGGCATTCGATGACATCGTCAAGATCGGCCGCACCCACCTGCAGGATGCAACGCCATTGACGCTGGGCCAGGAATTTTCCGCCTACATCAGCCAGCTGGAACATGCGGAATCCTGCATCAGCACCACGCTGCCGGCATTGTATGCACTGGCGGTCGGCGGTACGGCGGTCGGCACCGGCTTGAACACCCACCCGCAATTCGGCCAGCGGGTGGCGGCGGAACTGGCGCGAACCACCGGCTTGCCATTTACCTCGGCAGCCAACAAGTTCGCGGCGCTGGCAAGCCACGATCCGCTGGTGTCCACCCACGGCGCATTCAAGACGCTGGCGGTGGCCTTGATGAAAATTGCCAACGATATCCGCTGGCTGGCCTCGGGGCCGCGCTCGGGCCTGGGAGAAATCAGCATTCCGGAAAACGAGCCCGGCAGTTCGATCATGCCCGGCAAGGTCAATCCGACCCAGTGCGAGGCGCTGACCATGCTGTGCTGCCAGGTGCTCGGCAATGATGTCGCGATCGGTTTCGGCGCTGCTTCCGGCAATTTTGAATTGAATGTGTTCAAGCCGCTGATTATTCACAATATGCTGCAAAGCCTGCGCCTGCTACGCGACGGCATCAACAGTTTTGATCGCTACTGCGTCAGCGGCATACAAGCCAACCGCTCGCGCATCGCCGAACTGATGGAACGCTCATTGATGCTGGTGACGGCTCTGGCACCCCATATCGGCTACGACCGCGCGGCCCAGATCGCCAAAAAAGCGCATCACGACGGCAGCACGCTGAAACAGGCTGCGCTGGCATTGGGTTATGTGACCGGAGAAGATTTCGAGCGCTGGGTGCAACCGGCGCAGATGACGCGCAATACCACCCCATGAAAACATGAAGTCAAACCGGAGTATGCCAATTTTCATGGTGTTTTGTGCATATTTTTGCTGCGACATTTTAAAATACTCCAGATAATTATCAAAGAAATCAAGATGACCATCAAACTCAGGGAAGAAGCCCGGCTGCGCCTGATCGGATCCATCCAGCGCTATTTTTCAGAAAACATGGAGGAACCGGTCGGCGACCTGAAAGCCGCGCTATTGCTGGATTTCTGTATTCGGGAAATCGGCCCCAGCATCTACAACCAGGCCATCCTGGACGCGCAATCGCACCTGCAGGATAAGGTTGCCGAAATGGATGGCGATTGCCATGAAACGGAATTTGCCTATTGGCGCAGCACGAAATAAGCCGCATCTGCGATCATTGGCTGACGGCGGCGATTGTCCGCGTATAATTGCGCTACTTCGCCCATCTTTCATCTTCTTGCACCAAGAGACGCTCGCCAGGAATCGTGTTCACAATGAAAAATTCAAGTCTCGATGACGACATAAGCCTTCCCAGCCGCTTTGAAAATGATCTATTCAAAAGCGAAGGCAAGCCCTTTGCTTTTGATCACGGCGATCTGCGCACCTTGCACTTTGATGAAAAATTCATTCAAAGTGCAATGCGCATTTCCGCGCCGGACCGCTTGTTGCTCACTTACACCCAGGCAATGATGGCTTTTCTGCTATTCAATCCCGAACCGCGCCATATCCTGATGATTGGATTGGGCGGCGGCTCCCTTGCCAAATACTGCTATCGGGCGTTGCCCGCAACCCGTATCACCGTGCTTGAACTGGACGCAGACGTCATCAACCTGCGGCATAAATTCCTCATTCCAGACGACGACGAACGCTTTCAGATCATGCACACAGATGCAGTCGACTATCTGGCCGCCATGGACCATCAGGTCGACATCATCCTGCATGATGGCTTCAGCGCCGACGGCCTCGCGCCATCGCTCAGCACCGAGGCATTTTACCGGCGCTGCCGCAGCGTACTGGAACACGACGGCGTTCTGGTTTCGAATCTGTGGGGAGATGCCGCCGACCTGGTGCCCGTCATGCAGCGGCTGCATGCGGTCTTTGACGACAGATTGTGGTGGACCGGCGCCAGCGGCAGTTTCAACCGCATTGTCTATGCAGCCAAAAACATCGATGAAGCCATGTTCCGCTCGTCACTGTCAAAACGCACGATGCAACTCGACTTGCGCCACAGCTTCTCTTTTTCCGACTTGGCCGACCGCTTGCAAACTGCGTACGGCAAAAGCCGTGCGGACTTCGAGCAGGCTGCGGGCAACGACATGCGCACCGCCTTCCTGCAAGGCGTCACCAGCGCCGCCTGAGCTTGCGGCCGGCATCCATCAACGCCGGTTCATCCAGACTTGTGTTATCCCGCACCGCCGCAGTTTCGAGGATAATGCCCCCTCCCTGATTGTATTGATCTGTCATGCCCAACTCTGTATTTCCGCAGCAAAAACCTTCGATGTCGCTGGAGCAGGCAATTGCGCAAACGATTGCCCATTGCCAGGCCGGCCAATGGCAGCAAGCTGAAGTTCTGTACCACGCTCTCAAGCAAACCCAAACGTCCTTGCACCAGGGGCAACACTGGCTCGGTTACATCGATGCGCTGATCAAGGCCGGAAAACCTCGGCTCGCGCCGCAGGTAAGCGGGGAAATGCAGGAAAAAACACCGGAAATCCAGCCGGAGCAATCGCCTCCCGCCGACATCAGGCCAACCCGCCCGCCCAATCCAGGCTATACCGCAAAGCTGCCGCGCTGGCCGTGGAAAATGGCGCTCGGCAACAGCCATGCGCCGGGCCGCAGCCAGATTTACCTGCTGCTGGCGCACTACCGGGCGGCCCGCTATGCGCAGGCGGAAGCCCTGGCGCGCAGCCTCGCGCACGCCTATCCCCGGCACGCCCTGGGCTGGAAAGTGCTGGTGGCCGCGCTGCAGATACAGGGCCGCACGGCGGAAGCAGAGCAAGCCCGGCAGCAGCGCAGGAGCAGCCGCGCCAGCTACCGCAAAAACCGCCATCCGGGATCGCAGGGCATTACTGGATAAATAAGGAGTATGGCAATTTTCATGCAATTTGCCGCATATATTTATTTCGGATAGTAAAAATACCCGTCATATTGCATATTTCAGGGTGGCCGCTGGCATGCTGGCAACGCTCAATGGCACCGCATCTCGCATCGGTTTCTGCCTTCCCCCTCTCATCGAGGCCGGCAGCGACCAACGGATTGCTCGCAATATCCAGACTGATTGTTTTTTTTGCAGTAGCATTCATGCTGGACTGCTCCTTTTGCTGGTCGCATGCCAGGCACGCCTGGCACAGTGCGATGCCGTTGGAGAGAGGGTGGCGTCCATTTCAACACTATGACCGAGCGCTTCACTCCCTTCACGCACCGACTCCAGGAGTTGCATCTTGCTGACACCGCATTTCATTGCCCCCGCCCTGTTTGACGATCCGGCCGCAGCCCTCGAACAGGTGCGCACCATCTACGAGCGCAGCGTCAGCCATTTGCGCGCGTCCCTGCAGCGCTTCGTCGGCGGCGAAAACCTGGGCGGCCATGTGCGCGCCTGCTACCCGTTTTTGCGGGTGCATACCGATACCGTGGTGCGGGCCGATTCGCGCCTGTCCTACGGCTTCGTGGCCGGCGCCGGCACCTTCGAAACCACGCTGACGCGACCGGATTTGTTCTCCAGCTATTATCTGGAGCAATTCCGCCTGCTGCTGAAAAACCACGGGCGCAACCAGCAAGTGCAACTGGAAGTGGGCACCAGCGCGCAGCCGATCCCGGTGCATTTTTCGTTTGCGCAGCACGACCACATCGAAGGCAGCATGAGCGCCGAGCGGCGCCTGTCGATGCGCGACATGTTCGACCTGCCCGACCTGGCCGCCATGGACGACGGCATCGCCAATGGCACTTACGAAGCGCCGCCCGGCGAAGCCCGGCCGTTGTCGCTGTTTACCGCGCCGCGGGTCGATTATTCGCTGCAAAGATTACGGCACTACACCGGCACTGCGCCTGAACATTTCCAGAATTTCGTGCTGTTTACCAATTACCAGTTCTATATCGACGAGTTCGTGCGCATGGGGCACGAGATCATGAGCCGCGCCCCCGATCCTTCGGCCCCCGCGGATGACGATACCTATATCGCTTTTGTCGAGCCCGGCAACGTCATCACCCGGCGCGTGGGCTGCACGGCGCAAGCGGGCGACGACATCGGCGCCGCGCCGCCGCGTCTACCGCAGATGCCCGGTTTTCACCTGATCCGCGCCGACGGCAGCGGCATCACGATGGTCAATATCGGAGTCGGGCCGGCCAACGCCAAGACCATCACCGACCATATCGCGGTGCTGCGCCCGCACGCCTGGCTGATGCTCGGCCACTGCGCCGGTCTGCGCAACACCCAGCAATTGGGCGACTACGTGCTGGCGCACGGTTATGTGCGCGAAGACCACGTGCTGGACGAAGACCTGCCGCTGTGGGTGCCGATTCCGCCGCTGGCCGAGGTGCAGGTTGCAATCGAAGCCGCAGTGGCCGAAGTCACCCAGCTCACCGGCTACGAGCTGAAGCGGGTGATGCGCACCGGCACCGTAGCCAGCACCGACAACCGCAACTGGGAACTGCTGCCGCAGCGCACCCCGGAACGCCGCTTCAGCCAGAGCCGCGCGATTGCGCTGGACATGGAAAGCGCCACCATCGCCGCCAACGGCTTCCGCTTTCGCGTGCCCTACGGCACCTTGCTGTGCGTGTCCGACAAGCCGCTGCATGGCGATATCAAACTGCCCGGCATGGCCAACCACTTCTATCGCGAGCGGGTCGATCAGCATCTGCGTATCGGCATCCGCGCATTAGAACTGTTACGCAAGCAAGGCGTTGACAAGTTGCACAGCCGCAAGCTGCGCAGCTTTGCCGAGGTGGCGTTTCAATAAGTCTGCGAAAAACATCGGACGCAATCTCGACGCCGGACGCAAAAAATCGCCCGGCTCGACATGCCCGGCCGAGCTGCCCCTTCCTGTCGACGCAACTTACGTGAAATATCCAGTATATTTCGCCGATACTTCCTATTTTCATACCACTGCACGCCCTGAAAACCATGACTACACCAATCGACCTGCCGCTGGCCGGCATCCGCATCCTCGATCTGACCCGGCTGCTGCCGGGGCCGGTTGCCACCATGCATCTGGCCGACATGGGGGCGGAAGTCATCAAGATCGAGGACCGCGGCGCCGGCGACTATGCGCGCACCATGGGGCACGTAAAGCACGCGGTGTCGCACTTCTTCATCGCGGTCAATCGCGGCAAGCGCTGCATCCGGCTTGATCTGAAGGACGACGCCGAGCGCGCGGAATTCCTGAATATGGTGGCAAGCGCCGATGTAGTGGTCGAGAGCTTTCGCCCCGGCGTGATGGACAAGCTGGGCGTCGGCTGGCCGGTATTGCGGCAGCGCAATCCGAAGCTGGTGATGTGCGCGATCACCGGCTACGGCCAGAGCGGCCCGTTCGCGCAACTGGCCGGGCACGACATCAATTACATCGGGTATGCCGGCATGCTGGAGCAGAACGTCGGGCCGGACGGCGTGCCGGCGCTGCCGAACCTGCAGGTCGGCGACCTGCTGGGCGGCGCGCAGGCGGCGGTGCAAGGCATCCTGGCCGCGCTGCTGGGCGTAAAAATGGGCGGCAGCGGGCGCTTCGTCGATGTCTCGATGACCGACGCGGTGCTGGCGCACAACATCATGCCGCTGGCGGCGGTAAACAACTTCGGCCATCCCGCTGCGCCGGGGCGCGATCTGCTGACCGGCGGCGTGCCCTGCTACAACGTGTACCGCACCAGCGATGGCCGCTTCATGGCGGTCGGCGCGCTGGAGCTGAAATTCTGGGAAGGCTGCTGCGATGTGCTGGCGCGCCCCGACCTCAAATCCAGCCACTGGAGCCTCGGACAGGAAGTCGGCGGCCCTGAGGCGATGGCCATCAAAGCCGAACTGGACGCGATTTTTGCGCAACAGACGCTGGCGACCTGGAGCGAACGCTTTGCCGCAGCCGATTGCTGCGTGACGCCGATCCTGCGCATGGATGAAGCGCTGGCCCATCCGCTGTTCCGGGCGCGCGACATGGTGCATCAGGCCCGGCATCCGACCGAAGGCGCTTACGCCAGTGTCGCGCCGGCGGTACAGTTCCGGCAGTAAAGTTCTGTTTTTGAGCAAAAGCCATCCCATGCACACGCCCGCCATCACCATCGACCAGCACGAGGTCGAGATCAGCGCGATCCGCGCCCAAGGCGCTGGCGGCCAGAACGTCAACAAGGTATCGAGTGCGATTCATCTGCGCTTCGACATTGCAGCCTCATCGCTGCCGCAGCACATCAAGGAGCGCCTGCAGAAACTGCACGACCAGCGCATCACCAAGGATGGCGTGGTGGTCATCAAGGCGCAGGCGCACCGCAGTCAGGAAAAGAATCGGGAAGAGGCGCTGCAGCGCCTGCAGGAACTGGTCGACAGCGTGGCGGTGCTACCGAAGCATCGCAGGCCGACCAGGCCGACCCGCAACTCGCAGCGCAAGCGGCTCGAGCGCAAGGCCACCCACGGCGACCTCAAGCGCATGCGCGGCAAGGTCAGCGGGGCTTAGTGCGAGAGTTTAGTGCCGGAATTCAGCGCTTGTACTTGCCGGAATAGATATCCTGGCCGGCTTCATTGATCTGACGGCGCAGCGCGCTGCGTTCTTCCGGCGTCATTTTGCCCGTATTCCTGGCCGCTGCGCGCCCATTCGCATTGGGTCCGTTCTGCTCGCAACCATACGGCCCCGGGCAAGCGCGGTCGTTGCGCTGCGTGCCGCGCTCAGCGTTGCGGTCCGCATAGTATTCCTGCTGCGCCTGGTCTTGCTGCCGCTCCCCGCGGCCGCGGCCCGGTTCGGCGCTGGCGCCCGCTCCTGCGGCTGCCAGCAGAAGCGCGAGGAAAATGCTGTTGCATGATATCTTCATTGGAATTTCTTTCGTATTGCCGACCTGACTTTGCCGCATGAATTCCAGTGTAGGCCGCTTTGCCCCATGCTCTAAGCGTCATACGGTAAAGTGTGTAACTGTTTGTAATGCTTGGCGACATTGCATTTTCGCAGCATCTTTATGACGTTACCATAACAACATGAACACAACCAACCCCAACATGACGCCCAATACCCAGACCAGCGATACCCCTCAGGCCAAAATTCTGGTAGTGGACGACGATATCCGGCTGCGCGATCTGTTGCGCCGCTACCTGACCGAACAAGGTTTTCATGTCGTCACCGCCGAACATGCGACGGCGATGAACAAGCTCTGGCTGCGCGAGCGTTACGATCTGCTGGTGCTCGACCTGATGCTGCCGGGCGAGGACGGGCTGTCGATCTGCCGCCGCCTGCGCGGTGCCGGCGACGACACCCCGATCATCATGCTGACCGCCAAGGGCGAGGATATCGACCGCATCATCGGGCTCGAAATGGGCGCCGACGACTATCTGCCGAAGCCGTTCAACCCGCGCGAGCTGGTGGCCCGCATCAACGCGGTGCTGCGCCGCAAAGGCCCGGAAGAAGCTCCGGGCGCGCCCTCCGGCACCCCGCAAACCTTCGAGTTCGGCGGCTTCGTGCTGGATCTGGCAACCCGTTCGCTGAAAAAGAATGGCGAAACGATCGCGCTCACCACCGGCGAATTCTCGGTGCTGAAAGTCTTTGCCCGCCATGCGCGGCAACCGCTGTCGCGCGAAAAACTGATGGAAATGGCGCGCGGCCGCGAATACGAGGCGTTCGACCGCAGCCTTGATGTCCAGATCTCGCGCCTGCGCAAGCTGATCGAGCCGGATCCATCGAACCCGCTGTATATCCAGACCGTCTGGGGCCTGGGCTACGTATTCATCCCCGAAGGCCGGCCGCGCTGATGCACCGTACCGGCCCCCGTTTCAACTGGCTGCACAGCGGCTTATTCTGGCGCACTTTTCTGCTGCTGGCGATCCTGATGATGACCAGCATGACGGTCTGGATCAGTTCTTACCGCGTACTCGAACGCACGCCGCGCGCGCGCCAGCTGGCCGCGCAAGTGGTGTCCATCGTCACCATCACGCGCGCGGCGCTGACGCATTCGGCTCCCGATTTGCGGCGCGAATTGCTGTTCGACCTGGCCAGCAACGAGGGCATCCGCATCTATCCGCTGGAGAGCAGCGACCGGGTGGAGCCGACGCCGGAGAGCGAGATCGGGCTGGCGCTGCAGGAAAACATCCGCAACACGCTGGGCCGCGACACCCATTTCGCCGGCAAGGTCAATGACGTCGCCGGTTTCTGGGTCAGTTTCAGCATCGAGGACGATGAATACTGGCTGATGCTGGAGCGCGACCGGATCGAAAACTTCACCAGCCTGCAACTGCTGGGCTGGGGCGCCAGCATTTTCGGCTTGTCGCTGCTGGGCGCGCTGTTCATCTCCGGCCTGATCAACCAGCCGCTGGCCAGGCTGACCGCCGCTGCCCGCGACATAGCCAAAGGCAAACAGCCGGCGCCGCTGCCGGAACAGGGCCCGACCGAAATCAGGGAAGCCAACCGCAGCTTCAACCAGATGGTCGACGACCTGAATCAGATCGAATCCGACCGCGCGATCATTCTGGCCGGCATCTCGCACGATCTGCGCACGCCGATCACCAGAATGCAGCTCGAAATCGAAATGGCGCCGTTATCTGCCGAAGCCCGGCAGGGCATGTCGGCCGACATCGCCCAGATGGACGCCATCATCGGGCAATTCCTCGATTACGCGCGGCCGGCCGATGCCGCCAGCTTTTCGACGGTCGATGTGTCCGCGCTGCTGCACGACTGCGCCCGGGAAGCAGAACGCCTGCCCGACCTCCGCATTACGACCAACATCGCCGCGCAGATGCAGCTGCGCGGCAATCAGACCGATCTGAAGCGCGTCGTCAACAACCTGATAGAAAATGCGCGCCGCTACGGCAAGACCGCCGGCACCGAGGTAGCCGAGATCGATATCCGCAGCCTCATTGAAAACGGCAAATCGATACTGGAAATCGCCGACCATGGCCCCGGCGTGCCGGAGACGGAGATCGACCGCCTGCTGCGGCCATTTACCCGCATGGATGCCGCGCGCGGCCAAGCCAACGGCGCCGGCCTGGGGCTGGCAATCGTGCAGCGTATCGTCAAGCGCCACGGCGCGCAACTGCATTTAGGCCGGGGCAAGGATGGCCGCGGGCTGGCGGTCAGGATTGCCTTTTAATTAAATGCATCGGCATTTAATTAAAAATATACTAATCAGGTGTATTTTTGAGGTCGCAGCATATTCGAGCTGGAAGCACCATATTTTTGCGATACCCCATTGATACTCCCGGCTTGGCTCATTCTTCCGGGTCCTTGTGCTGACCGGTGATCGGGCCGGCCTTGAACAGGGCTTCGCGCAGCTCGTTATCCATTTTCGGATCGCGACGGCGGATCCACTCCAGAATCATCGACGCATGCTCTTTCTCCTCGTCGCGGTTGTGCACCAGAATCTGCTTCAGTTGCGGATCGGTGCAGGCATCGACGCGCTGGTTGTACCAGTCCACGGCTTCAAGCTCCTCCCTCAGCGAAGTGATCGCGCGATGCATGTCCATGGTCTGGGCCGAGAGTTTTTCGATCGACTCGTGGTAGCCTTCGTTTGACATGGTGTGCTCCTTTCCAGGTTAAAAATCACGGTTGACAGAAGCGCTCTGAAGCATTCCTGCCAGCCGCGTTGCGCGCGTTGCGAACGCGCTCAAGACAAGCCCAAAGCCACCATCACGCCGGCGCCGTAAGCGGGATCTGCCTTGTTGAAATGTTCGATTTGCTTGCGCTGGATGTCTTGCGGCACGCTGCCGATCGAGCGCGCGATATTGTCGAACAATTGCTGTTTCTGCTGCGCGTCCATCAGGCGAAACAGCGCTCCCGGCTGGCTGTAATAGTCGCCATCGGCGCGGTGGTCATAGCGCTGCGCCGCACCGTCCAGGGCCAGCGGCGGCTCGCCCGCAGCCGCATCCTGGGCAAATTCGCCCAGGCGGTTCGGCTCGTAATTGATGGTCGAGCCCAGGTTGCCGTCGGTGCGCATTGCGCCGTCGCGATGGAAGCTGTGCTGGTACGGGCAGCGCGGCGCATTCACCGGGATCTGGTGATGATTGATGCCGAGCCGATAGCGCTGCGTGTCGCCGTATGAAAACAGGCGGCCCTGCAGCATCCGGTCCGGCGAGAAGCCAATGCCCGGCACCACATTGGCCGGGTTGAACGCCGACTGCTCGACTTCGGCAAAGTAGTTTTCCGGATTCCGGTTCAGCTCCAGGATGCCGACCTCGATCAAGGGGTATTCCTTGTGCGGCCAGACCTTGGTCAGGTCGAACGGGTTGAACGCCGCTGCAGCGGCCTGGCTCTCGGTCATCACCTGTATGCACATGCGCCAGCGCGGAAAATTGCCTTGCTCGATGTTCTCAAGCAGGTCGCGCTGCGAGGATTCGCGGTCTTTTGCGACCACTTGGCCGGCTTCCTGATCGGTGTAATTGGCAATCCCCTGCATCGACTTGAAGTGGAACTTGACCCAGGTGCGCATGTTCTGCGCATTGATCATCGAAAAGGTGTGCGAGCCGAAGCCGTGCATCTGGCGCAGGTTTTGCGGCAAGCCGCGCTCGCTCATCAGGATCGTGACCTGATGCAGCGACTCCGGATGGCGCGACCAGAAATCCCAGACCGCCACCGGATTGCGCAGATTGGTGCGGGGATCGCGTTTCTGGGTATGGATGAAGTCGGGAAACTTCAACGGGTCGCGCACGAAAAACACCGGCGTGTTGTTGCCGACGATGTCCCAGTTGCCTTCCTCGGTATAGAACTTGATCGAGAAGCCGCGCACGTCGCGCTCGGCATCGGCCGCGCCGCGCTCGCCGGCCACGGTCGAAAAGCGCATGAACAAATCGGTCTGCTTGCCCACCGCGTCAAAGATTTTCGCCTTCGAATACCGGCTGATGTCATGGGTGACGGTCAACTTTCCGTAAGCGCCGGTGCCCTTGGCATGGACGCGCCGCTCGGGGATCACCTCGCGGTCGAAATGCGCCAGCTTCTCCAGGAACCAGACATCCTGCAACAGCATCGGCCCACGCGCCCCTGCGGTCAGCGAATTCTGGTTGTCGGCCACGGGGGCGCCGGCAGCGGTAGTCAAAGGTTTTGTGGGCTTCATAGACACTCCATTTCAGTCAATGCTAACGGTCGACAAGATGCCTAAATTCCCATCCGTTGCAGGATCTGTCCCAACTCCCGCAAAATCGGCTCCAGTTGCGGATGCTCGGCGGCAAATTTGGCCGAAATGGCTTGCGAGCGATCCACCAACTCGCCCGAGATCGAATCATCGGCATCGTCCTTATCCAGCAAGGCCTGAATGTCCTTGTCCAGCACTTGCAGGATTTCCTTCAGTTCCGGGTCGAGATTCTCGGTCGTTTCCAGATTGGCATGCAGTTTTATCAGGGTCTGTTTCAGTTCGTTCGTATCCATTGATGCTCCTCGGTGAGGCTGGTTCACAGTGCAGTGAGTGTGGTGGCAACGCTATTTTGTTTGCCGGATTGTATCCATTTAACCAAACTTTCAAATTAGTGCAAAGACTTATCGCAAGACAACTCACTGCAGATAAATCAACACCACCGCTTCTGCCGCAATTCCCTCTTCACGGCCAAGGTAGCCGAGCTTCTCGCTGGTTTTGGCCTTGAGGTTGATCCGGCCCGCATCTGCGCCAAGATCCGCGGCCAGATGGGCGACCATCTGGCCGATATGCGGCGCCATTTTTGGCGCTTGCGCAATGATGGTCGCGTCCAGATTGCCCAGCACATAGCCTGCGAGCGTCACGCGCCGGTACGCCTCGCGCAGCAGCCGGCGCGAATCGGCGCCGGAAAACTCCGGATCGGTGTCCGGAAAATGGCGGCCGATATCGCCCAGACCGGCCGCGCCCAGCAGAGCGTCGGTAATCGCATGCAGCAGCACATCCGCGTCGGAATGACCGAGCAAGCCGGCCTTATGCGGGATGGTCACGCCGCCAATGACCAGCTTGCGGCCGGGCACCAGCGCATGGCAATCAAAGCCCTGGCCGATACGAAATGGTGGTGGATTAATCATGTCAAATTACCTTCAAGCAGGCAGTTATCGAGTGCCCTGCGGAATATATCGATCGCTCAAATAAATAAAAAAACGATGGGTATATACAAAAAAATCATTATTTTTCGCCTAATAATAAGCGAAAATAAAAAATACCATCATTAGTATATATCGCGCCCGGTAGCCATGAACAGCTCCGCCAGGGCCATATCCGCCGGCTGCGTGACCTTCAGGTTGCAGGCATGGCCCGCCACCAGCAGCGGAGTAAGCCCGACGGCCTCGATCGCGCTGGCTTCGTCGGTCACTTGCGCCGCGGTGCGCAAAGCCCGCTCCAGCAACGCGTAGCGGAACATCTGCGGCGTCTGCGCCAGCCACAGGCCGTCGCGCGGCACCGTCTGGACCCGACCCGCCTCCATCCGCTTGACGGTATCGACCACCGGCAGCGCCAGCAAGCCGCCAACCGCGCTATCGCCGATGGCCTCAACCAGCTTTGCGATCAGCGCCGGCGTCAGGCCGGGGCGCGCCGCATCGTGCACCAGCACCCAGTCGTCGGCCGCCAGCCGGTCGCGCAGCGCCAGCAAGCCGTTCAAAACCGAATCCCTGCGTGTCGCGCCGCCGCAGCGCAACACCGTCACGCCAGCCAGATCGCCGAGCACCTGGTCGATATACGCGTCATCCGGGCTGACCACCACAAAGGTGTGCGCGATCAGGGGACTGTGCAGGAACGCCGCCACCGCATGGCGCAGCATCGGCTGGCCGGCCAGCGGCAAATACTGCTTCGGGCACTCCGCGCCCATGCGGGCGCCGACGCCGGCGGCAGGGATCAGGGCGTAATGGCGAAGTGGATTCATTGGAATTGGTTCATATTCATTGGATTAAGGTCTGATGCAATGCGTATTGTAGGGTGCGCGCTGCGCCCGGAGAGAAAACAGCAGTTCTCGAAAGACATTCAGGATCGGCCGCCGAAGCTAGCCGGCATGCGCCTGCGCCCACGCCACGATGCCGGCAGCGTCCATCGCACCCGCCTGCCGCGCCACTTCGCGTCCGTTCTTGAACAGGGCCAGGGTCGGAATGCTGCGAATCGCATATTGCGCCGCCAACTCCGGCGCCTGTTCGGTATTGAGTTTGACAACCCGAATCGCAGGCTCCAGGCGTTGCGCCGCCTGCGCGTAAGCCGGCGCCATCATGCGGCAGGGACCGCACCACGGCGCCCAGAAGTCGACCAGCACCGGGATCTGGTTACGCGTGATGTGCCGCATGAAACGCGCGCCATCGAGCTCCAGCGGCTGTGCGGCGAACAGCGGTTTTTGGCATTTGCCGCAGGTGGGCTGCGCGTCAAATTTTGCCGTCGGGACGCGATTGACCGCATCGCACCGGGGGCAGACGATATGCAGGGAATCCGGCATGGCTTTCCTTTCGGCTAAGGCTGAGGGTAAAACAACGATGAAATCCGGTGCGGTTACCTGCATTGTCATGAGTATATTTCATGCACGCAATAAAAATGTGCGTGAAATATGATAAAAATCACGATACTCCATGTTTTAAAGCAATGCATCGGGTTGCGAACGTCACTTCGCGCTTGCGACGCTTTCGCCGCTACTGGCCAAGTTTTCCAGAAATTGCACTGTCATTGCAAAACAGGAGCCTTGATTGCCATGTACCGCCGCCCGTACCGGTCCATGGTGCGAATCTGCCGCTCGCTGCGCGCTGCCAGATAACCCTGAACCAATCCAGCGCTGTAAGCCAATTCCGGATGGCGGTGCGCGATTTGCCCCAGCAAGTGGCCGGCCACCGCCGCATCGTTGAGCCGGCCCAGCCGCTCCTGCAGCGCTGACAGCGCCTGCAGATAGGCGCGCATCGGCCCCGGCCGATACAGCGACTGGAAAAATTCGCTGGCATAGCGCAACGTCTTGGCCGCAATGCGCACTCGGTGGCATGCTTCGGGCGTGCCACCCGGCAAGCGTTTGATGCATTTTTTCAGTTTTTGGTGGGATTGCCGCAAGGTGTCGGCAGCGAAGTCGGCCAGCGGCAATCGCTGCATCCGGCCGTCCGGCGGCGCGCTGTGCAGCCAACCGCCGATTGCCAGCAGAAATGCCGCATAGCGCACCGACCCCAGAGCCAGACCGGCCCGATGCCGATGCTGGCGCGCCAGCGCCAGCGCTGCCTGCTGCAACGCATCCCACCGGGCCGGAACCGGGTTGGCATCTGCCAACGTAGCCAGCGTGGCGAAAAAAACCTCCCAGTCGCGCGCTGCGCCCAGTACGCCCGACAGCCATTTCAGCTCGGCCTGTAGCGCCGCCGGGCAAGGGGCCAGCCTGGCGAACAATTTGATTGCGCTGCGCAACCGGCGCAAGCCAATGCGCATCTGGTGCACGCTTTCCGGATCGCTGCCGTGCACGACCCCATCCTCATTGCCCTGGATCTGCGCCAGGCAATTGCCGATGATCGTTTGCAAGCCCTGCCCTGCGCTCGACACCGGCGCCAGCATCAGGGGCGGCGCCGGCAACGGCGGCGGCGGTACCGGCGGCGCCAGCAACGCATAACCGCGTTCGGCCTTGCTGATATTGCAAACCCGCAGCGGCAGCGCCTGCTGCAATTCCAGCGCAAGGGCGAACAACCCGGCCGGCGCGCCGGAGGTGAGTTCCAGCTCGACTTCGCTGATCGGCACGCTTGTTGCCGCATGGATTATCTTGCCCTGATCGAGCGCCAGTTCGACCTCTTCTCCGTGCCCCAGTCGCAACTGCCACAGCGTGCGCCGGAATCGGGTGGTAAAAATCGGCACCAGTTGCGCACTCAGGTCCGCCCTGCGCAATCTGCGACGCCACTTGCTGCGGTCGCCAACCAGATCGGCCAGCGCGGCCAAGTCAGGAAAGGCGCCCGCCACCCGCGATTCCCACTCCTCGCGCTGATGCAGGCCGGCCGCTACCTGGCCGTCGGCTTTCAGGGTCTGGATCCACTGCCGCTGCACCCGGCGCACCCGCAAGCCGGCATTATGCCGTCTGAAGTAACCGTCCGGCGTATCGAAATAGATGCTGGTAAGCTGTTGCGTGCGCGCCCTGGCAAGCGCATGCCGGCGCAGCAGCGGATGCCGGCGCAGCAGCACCGCGTCGGCCGGATCCAGCAAGAGTTTCAGTTCGGTTTCCATGCGCAGCTGCCGGAAAATGGATTCATGCATTGCAAAGTAGCACACGCAATGCGCCTGCCCATGCTGTACATCAACAAGCTGCCGGCAAAAACCTTCGCTGCGGCCATGACTGTATAAACGGAAGTGAGGACGACCTCACCGCTCCATTACCGCCCGGGGACGGCCCCATCTACCGTGCATGGAGTTATCGATGGCCTGGATTATTCTGGTGTTGGCAGGACTGTTTGAAATCGGCTGGGCCATCGGGCTCAAGTACACCGAAGGCTTCACCCGTCTGTGGCCCAGCGTCGGCACTGCAGTGGCGATGCTGCTCAGCCTGGGCCTGCTGGGCATCGCGCTGAAGTCGCTGCCGGTTGGCACCGCCTACGCGGTCTGGGTCGGCGTCGGCGCGGTCGGCACGGTGGTGCTGGGCATTGTGCTGCTCAATGAGCCGGCAAATACGGCCAGATTGATCAGCGTGGCACTGATCATCGCCGGCATTATCGGTCTGAAACTGGCCACGCCGGACTGAATATAATTATTTCCAAGCAACAACTTCCCAATGCACAGGATGTCAAGAGGGCGCAACAGCCAGCGCGCCTGCGATCAGGCAACCGCAAGTTAATGTAAATCATCATCAAATACGCTAACTATCAGTTTCGTAAGACTTTTTTAATCTATCCACAACAACTGTGGATAACTTTGTGGACAACCCCCACTTGACAGCCTGCGGTGTAAGCAACGACGCGGGTTTCAATAAAATGCTTAATCCGATTGCAATAAATAATTCATTTAAAATCAATAACTTAGAAAAATAAGATCGCATGACTAGAAAAATATTTAAATATTTTTCCGCTTGCTTTATTTGTGCATAAGTGTTCCGTGCAGAGGGCCTTTCCGGCCGAAAACCGGCCTTGGCGGCAGCCCGCAATGCCAGCCGCCAGGTCAGGAATGGCGGCACCGCAGGCGCTCCACCAGCTGCGGCAAATT
>NZ_AVCC01000027.1 GCF_000622895.1 Herminiimonas sp. CN | reverse complement strand
TCCTGGAAATCCTGGGCCAGAACACCTGTTTCGGCCTGGGCGAGATGCTGCTGGACCGCCCGCATATCGCGCTGGTCAAGACCACCGCTGACTCGATGCTGCTGCATGTCGAGCGCGACGCGATCATGCGCGTGGCGGCGCAGAATTTCGACTTCTCGCGCGAGCTGATGACCTGCGTCGGGCGCCAGTTTTACAGCCTGGTGCGCGATATCGAGGGCTACTCGCAAACCGCCAAGCAGCGCCTGGCGGAATATCTGCTGCGCCAGAGCCGGCGCGAGATCAGCGACGATATCGAGCTGGTCGCCAAGAAATCGCTGATCGCCTCGCGCCTGAGCCTGACGCCGGAAACCCTGTCGCGGCTGTTTCACGACCTGGCTGCCGAAGGCCTGATTGCGATGTCAGGCCGGCGCATCAAGATCCTCGATCACGAGCGGATGTCGGCGGTAATGCCATAATCCCGCAGTCGCATGCGGCAACAAGCCGCGCTTTCGCGCAGCGATCATGACAAAAGGCAAGCCGGCCCGCCGCCATCCCGGCTATTTTCATCTCATGTTGCAACTGCCGAGCAAATGATGAAAACAGCCCCCCCCGATGCCTCCAGCATATCCAACGGCCTCAGCGGCGCCGAAGCTGCGGCCCGGTTGCTGCACTACGGCCCGAATCTGCTCCGGCCGACGCCCCAGCGCGCTTTGGCGCTGCAATTCCTCGCACACTTTCGCAATCCGCTGGTATTGATCCTGCTGGCGGCCAGCGGCATTTCCGCGCTGACCGGCGACGCCAGCGGCTCTGCCATCATCGGCGCAATCGTGCTGATGAGCGTGACGCTGGATTTCGTGCAGGAATACCGTTCCGGACAAACCGCGCAAAAACTGGCCGAACAGGTCGCCGTCAGCGCCAGCGTGCTGCGCGACGGCCAGCCCTGCCAGGTGCCGGTGGCTGCGCTGGTGCCGGGCGATGTGGTGCTGCTGTCGGCCGGCAACCTGATTCCGGCCGACGCCGAACTGCTGCAGGCGCAGGATTTCTTCGTCAACCAGGCCCAGCTCACCGGCGAGCCGTATCCGGTGGAAAAATCGATTGCGGCAGTGACCGCAAACCCGGTCCATGCCGCACCCCGGCCCATCGATGCCGAATCTCCCAATCAGGTCTTCATGGGCAGCTCGGTGGTGAGCGGTTCGGCCCGGGCGCTGGTCGGCCTGACCGGCAGCGCCACCGCGCTGGGACAGATCGCCCACAGCCTGGCGCAGCCGGCGCCGCGCACCGCGTTCGAGCAGGGCACGCGCCATTTCGGCCTGCTGATCATGCGCCTGACCGTGCTGCTGGTGCTGTTTACGCTGCTGGTGAACGTGGCGTTCGCGCGCCCCCTGCTGCAATCGTTCCTGTTCGCGGTGGCGCTGGCGGTCGGCCTGACGCCGGAGCTGCTGCCGATGGTGGTGTCGGTGACGCTGGCGCGCGGCGCCATGCGCATGGCGGCCTGCAAGGTGATCATCAAGCGGCCGTCGGCGATCCAGGACATGGGGGCGATGGACGTGTTCTGCACCGACAAGACCGGCACCCTGACCGAAGCGCGCATCCAGCTGGAGCGCCACGTCGATGCGCAGGGCCGGGATAGCGAACGCGTGCTGCAGCTGGCGTACCTCAACAGTTTTTTCGAGACCGGCCTGAAAAGCCCGCTCGACGACGCGATATTGCAGCACGCCGAAGTCGATGTCTCGGGCTGGCAAAAAATCGATGAAGTTCCGTTCGATTTCGAGCGCCGCCGGGTCTCGGTGCTGGTGCAGAACGCCGAGCTGCGCCTGCTGGCGGTCAAGGGCGCGCCGGAGGACATCCTGCGCCTGTGCACCCAATACGAGGCCGAGGCCGGCGTCTGCAGCGCGCTGGACGACGCGGCGCGGAGCCGCCTCCAGACCAGCTACGATGGCCTGGGACAAGAGGGCTTCCGGGTGCTCGGCATCGCCTGGCGCGCGGTGGCGGCCGACCATCCGCACGCGGTGGTGACCGACGAAACCGAGCTGGTGTTTGCCGGCTTTGCGGCCTTCCTCGATCCGCCCAAAGTCAGTGCCAAGGCCGCGCTGGCGGCGCTGCAGGCCAGCGGCGTGGCGCTCAAGATCGTCACCGGCGACAACGAGCTGGTGACGCGCCATGTCTGCGCGCAACTGGAGCTGACGGTCAGCGGAGTGTTGCTCGGCAGCGAAATTGCGATCATGAACGACGATGCGCTGCGCGCCAGGGTGGATGCCGTCAATCTGTTCTGCCGCGTCAATCCGGCCCAGAAAAACCGCATCCTGCTGGCGCTCAAGGCCCGCGGCCATGTGGTCGGCTACCTGGGCGACGGCATCAACGACGCGCCCTCGCTGCACACCGCCGATATCGGCATCTCGGTCGCCGGCGCGGTCGACGTGGCGCGTCAGGCCGCCTCCATGATCCTGCTGGAGCAGGACCTGATGGTGCTGCACGCCGGCATCCTGGAAGGCCGCCGCACCTTCGGCAACGTGATGAAGTACATCATGATGGCCACCAGCTCGAACTTCGGCAACATGTTCAGCATGGCGGCAGCGACCCTGTTCCTGCCGTTCCTGCCGATGCTGCCGATGCAGATCCTGCTCAACAACCTGCTCTACGACGTGTCGGAAATCCCGCTGCCGCTCGATCATGTGGATGCCGAAGACCTGGCCCGCCCGCGGCGCTGGGACATGGGCTTCATCCGCAACTTCATGCTGACCATCGGGCCGATCAGTTCGCTGTTCGACTTCCTTACCTTCTATCTGCTGCTGCACTGGTTCAAGGCCGATCCGGCGCTATTTCGCACCGGCTGGTTCGTCGAATCGATTGCCACCCAGGTGCTGGTGATCTTCATCATCCGGACCCGCCGCAATCCGCTGCGCAGCCGGCCCAATCCCTGGCTGACCGCCACCTCGCTGGGGGTGCTGGCCTGCGCCATGGCGTTGCCGTTTACGCCGGCCGCGCCCTACCTCGGCTTTACCGCGCTGCCGCCGCAATTCTTCTTCGTGCTGGCCGGTCTGGCGCTGGCATACCTGGCCATGGTGGAATTCGGCAAGCGGCGCTTTTACCGCCGGCTGGCGCACCCGTGACGGCCTGACGCGCGCTGCGACCCGCCGCTGGCCCCGGATATCCGCCAGACGAACCGAAGGATGCGCGGCCCGGGCTGCGCATCCGGCCCAGCTATTGCTCGTGCAACATGAATCCGCAAGTCTGCACGCTCCGGCCGGCAAAAATGACGGCAGAATCTCGATTTTTCATAAAAAATTCCCGCTAAACGGGAATTTAATTTGCAGCTATGAGAATTGAGCCTGATCATAAGCCCATGCAAAAAATCATTCCACCAGATCGCGAGAAACCGGATGCGGCCACCGCCATCAGCGAACGGCCGCTGATGGTGCTGTCGATCATTGCCAGGCACGGCAAGCCGGTCACCGTAAAGCAGCTCCGGGAAGCGACGGGGTTGCCTCAAAGCACGCTATACCGCCATTTGCTGCCGCTCAAGAAATGGGGCCTGGTGCAGGAGCAGGACAATCTGTACGCGCCGGGTCCGCTCAGCGTGCAACTGGCCTGGGGCTTTGACCACACCTCCTACCTGGTGGGCAACGCGCGCGCCGAAATGGAAAAGCTGGCGGCGAAATGCGGCGAAAGCGTGGGCCTGATGGTGGCCGTCAACAACCAGGTGATGTGCCTGGACATGGTGGAAAGCCAGCAATCCTTGCGCTGCTCGTTTTCCAAGGGGCGCTCGCATCCGCTGCTGCGCGGCGCTTCCGCCAAGTCCCTGCTGGCGCATTTGCCGGCACTGGCGGCGGATGCGGTGATTGCCGCTTCGCTGCCGGATCAAGCCAGGGAAGAGCAGTGCCTGCGCGACGAATTGGCGCAGATACGGGCGCAGGGGTATGCGGTGAGCGAGGGCGAAGTGGACATGGGGGTGTGGGGCGTCGGCGCACCCATTTTCGACAAGTCGCATCAATTGGTAGGCGCCATTTCCCTGATGTCGCCCGCCATCCGGGCCGAAGGCCGGCAACAGGTATTGATTGCGCTGACGGTCAAGGCTGCGTTCGCAATCAGCGAGCGCCTGAAACTGTATTGAACTGAACTGTACTGAGTTACGCATCATCCAAACACCGGCATTTAATTTTCTAAATAAATTTCCAAAGGAGACAAAATGAATCACCGTCGTTTTTTCATCGCACTGCTGGCCGCCGCCGGTTTCGTCATGCCGATGCTGGCAAAGGCCCAATCCGCAGGCGTCATCCGGGTCGCAACCGATGCCACTTTCCCGCCCTTCGAGTTCTCCAAGGACGGCAAACGCACCGGCTTCGACGTCGAACTGGTCGAGACCCTGGCCAAAACCATGGGCAAGAAGGTCGAATGGACCGACATCGACTTCAAGGGCCTGATTCCGGGGCTGGTGTCGAAACGCTTCGACGTCGCCGCTTCGGCGATCTACATCACGGAAGACCGGCGCAAGGTGGTCGACTTCACCGACCCGTATTACCCGGGCGGCCTGGTGATGGTAGTCAGGAGTGGCAACACCACCATACAGAAGCCGGCCGACATGGTAGGCAAGAAAGTCGCGGTGCAGGTCGGCACCAAATCGGTCGGCTACCTGAAGGAATTCTTCCCCCAGGTCGAGCGGGTGGAAGTCGAAAAGAATCAGGAAATGTTCAATCTGGTTGAAATCGGACGCGCCGATGCCGCAGTCACCGGCAAGCCGGCCGCATTGCAATATGCCAAGGCCCGCCCCGGCGTGAAAGTGATCGACAAGCAGGTCAGCATCGAACTATACGGCCTGGCCGTGCGCAAGGACACCCCCGAGCTGACCCAGGCCCTGAATGTGGCGCTGAAAAAATCCAAGCTGGACGGCAGCTACGACCGGCTGGTCAAGAAGTGGCTGGCTGCGTCTGCGAAATAATCGCGGCACAGATATCGATTGTGAATGAGGAGAAATGCAATTGAGCTTTGATTTTTTACCGGTTCTTGCCGGCTGGAACGAGTTGGCGCACGGCACCCTGGTGACGGTGGAAATTACGTCGGCGTCGCTGCTGTTGGGTTGCGTGCTGGGCTTGCTGGTCGGGATGGGCCGGCTGGACCCGGGCAAGCGGCTGATCTACGCCATCTGTTCGACCTATGTCACCTTCATCCGCGGCACGCCGCTGCTGGTGCAGTTGTTTTTGCTGTTCTTCGGCTTGCCGGCGTTCGACATCCTGCTGCCGGCCTTCGTCTGCGGCATTCTCGGGCTGGGGGTCTATTCCGGCGCCTACGTCTCGGAAATTGTCCGGGGCGCGATTCAATCGATCGACAAGGGGCAGATGGAAGCGGCGCGTTCGCTCGGCATGTCGTCCGGCACCGCGATGCGCACGATCATCCTGCCGCAAGCGGTGGTGCGCATGATCCCGCCGCTGGGCAATGAGTTCATTGCACTGATCAAGAACTCGGCCCTGGTGTCGTTGCTGACCATCGCCGACCTGATGCACGAAGGGCAGAAAATCATCAGCGTTTCGTATCGCTCGCTGGAAGTGTATCTAGCCATCGCCCTGGTGTATCTGGTGTTAACCACCGTCACCAGCAAAATATTGCAAAGAATTGAGCGGCACTTACGCGCAGGAGGAACGGTGCAATGAAGCAACCCATCATCAAACTCAGCGGTCTGGGAAAATCGTTTTCGGGCAACCGCATCTTGCATGGCATCGACATGGAAGTGCAGCCGTCCCAGGTGATCGTCATCATCGGGCCCAGCGGCTCGGGGAAAAGCACCTTGCTGCGCTGCTGCAACGGCCTGGAAGTGGCGGAAGAAGGCAGCATTGAAATCTGCGATCAGAAGCTGCTGACCGACGGCCGCATGCTGCCCGACCATTCCTTGAACCATCTGCGGGAACACGTCGGCATGGTGTTTCAATCGTTCAACCTGTTCCCGCATTTGTCGGTACTGGAAAATGTAACGGTCGGGCCGCACAAGATTCAAGGCGTGGACAAGCATGCCGCGGAAACCCAGGCCCGCGCGCTGCTGGCCAAGGTCGGGCTGGAGCACAAGGCGGACGCCATGCCGGCGACGCTGTCCGGCGGCCAGAAGCAGCGGGTCGCGATCGCCCGCGCGCTGGCGATGAAGCCGCAAGTCATGCTGTTCGACGAGCCGACTTCGGCGCTGGACCCGGAACTGGTGGGCGAAGTGCTGCAGGTAATGAAGGCGCTTGCCAACGAGGGCATGACGATGCTGGTGGTCACGCATGAAATGGGCTTCGCGCGCGAAGTGGCGGATGTCGTGGTGGTGATGGATCAGGGCCGCATCGTCGAATCCGGCGCGCCGGACCAGATCTTCGTGCAGCCGCGCGAAGAGCGCACCCGCAGCTTCCTGCAGGCGGTGCTGTCGCGCAACCAGCAAAGCAACGGTGCATGATGGACCAACTGCTCTGGGCCGGACGGCAGGATGCCGACAGCGCAGGCGATACCCGTCGCCTGCATCAGGTGGTGCAACCGTTCGATGAAGCATCCGAAGGCGGCGCAGCCCTGATCGGCTTTGCCTGCGACGAAGGGGTGCGCCGCAATCATGGCCGCGTCGGTGCGGCGCAGGGGCCGGATGCGATCCGCCGCATGCTGGCCAACCTTCCTGCGCACGGCATCGGGCGCTTGTTCGACGCCGGCAACATCGCCTGCACTGATGGCGCGCTGGAACAGGCGCAACTGCGCCTGGCCGGCCAGGTGCAGCAAGCCCTGGTGCAGCAAGCCTTCCCGGTGGTTTTGGGCGGCGGCCATGAGGTCGCCTACGGCACCTTCATAGGCATCGCCCGGCATCTCGGGCCGGCCTTGCGTAGCGGCCGCCTGCTGATCGTCAACTTCGACGCCCATTTCGATTTGCGGCAAGCTGACCAAGCCAGTTCGGGCACGCCGTTCCGCCAGATTGCACAGTGGTGCGAGCAGGCCGGGGTCGCGTTCCACTACCTATGCTACGGCATCAGCCGGCTGGGCAACACGCCGGCCCTGTTTGCCCGCGCCCGGGAACTGGGCGTGCACTTCAGCCTCGACAGCGAGATCGCTTTCGGCAACCTGGCCGATTTCGGGCAGGAGTTGCAGCAGCAGCTCGCCGCAGCCAGCCATGTGTATCTGACGATCGACCTGGATGTGCTGCCGGCCGAAAAGGCGCCGGGGGTTTCCGCCCCTGCGGCCTATGGCGTGCCACTCGAAAAGGTTGAATACCTGGTGCGGCTGGCCAAGGATTCCGGCAAGCTGATCGCAGCCGACATTGCCGAATGCAATCCGAGCTTCGATCGCGACGGGCTGACCGCAAAAGTGGCGGCGCGCCTGGCCCATACCTTACTGCAAGACAATTGAATTTCAGGCTCTTGCCGCAGGCATCCCGCCCCCTCCTGTCCGGCTGCAGCCGGCGCAGGCGGGCGGCGCCGCTCGTGCTGACCAAGGCCGGCCAGCGCATCCAGCCCTGGAAAAATGGCGGCGGCACCACGCGCGAAGTGCTGCGCTACCCGCACGGCAGCAGCATGGACGATTTCGGGTGGCGCATCAGCGTGGCAACCGTCCGCAGCGCCGGCCCGTTTTCGTTCTTCCCCGGCATCGACCGCTCGCTGGCCCTGATTGAAGGCGAAGCGCTGTTGCTGCAGCACCCCGAACAGCGCTCCCGGCGAATCCTGACCACCCGCACCCCGGCGCTCGTCTTCAGCGGCGAGGAGCCGATCGATTCCTGCCTGCCGGCGGGAGCCGTGACCGACTTTAACGTCATGACGCGGCGGCAGCAGTTCACGCACCGGCTCGACCGGCTGGCGCTGGCCGGCGCAGTCTGCATCCCCCGCCCCGGCCATGCCAGCCTGCTGTATGTGGTGCGCGGCACACCGTGCATCCTGGCGCCGCACCTGCCCGCAGCCCAACTGGCGCCCGGCGATGCCGTGCTGCTGACCGCAGCCGGCCAGCCGCTTATCCTGCATGCCGCGCACGCGGAAATCATGCTAGTCGATATATTCCCGCAAGCCTGATCCAGCGCGGCGCTTAGGCGCCGCTGCGCTGCAGCCATTCCAGCGCGCCGCGCCCGGCCGCGCGGCCGCTGGCGAAGCAGGCGCTCAGCAGATAGCCACCGGTCGGCGCTTCCCAGTCCAGCATTTCGCCGGCGCAAAATACGCCCGGCAGCGCTTTGAGCATCAGATCCGGTCCCAGCGCCTCGAAGCGCACCCCGCCGGCGCTGCTGATCGCTTCATCGAGCGGGCGCGCTGCGCTCAAGGTCAGCGGCAGCGCCTTGATCCTGGCCGCCAGCACTGCCGGCTGGGCGAAGTCTTCCTTGCTGACCAGTTCGCGCAGCAGGCCGGACTTCACGCCGCCAATGTTGAGGCGGCTTTGCAGGTGGCTGGCGATCGAGCGCGCGCCGCGCGGCCGATGGAGTTCTGCGCTGACGCGCTCCAGCGTCCAGTCGGGCGCCAGGTCGAGCAGCACGGTGGCGCTGCCGCGGGCCGCGATGGCGTCGCGGATGGCGGCCGAAAACGCATAGATCAGGCTGCCTTCGACCCCGTGTTCGGTAATCACGAACTGGCCTTTGCGGGGCGGCATCTGCGCGTCGCCGCCGGCCAGGCTGAGCGCCACCGTGCTCAACGGGGAACCGGCGTAGCGGCTGCTGAAATGCGCGCTCCACGCGCACTCGAAGCCGCAATTCGACGGCTGCAGCGGCGCCACTTCGACCCCGCGCGCGGCCAGCAGCGGCAGCCAGGCGCCGTCGGAGCCGAGCCGGGCCCAACTGCCGCCGCCCAGCGCCAGCACCACCGCATCCGGCCGCACCAGCGCGGCGCCATCGGCAGCGGCAAAGCGCAGCGCGCCGTCGTCATCCCAGCCGCGCCAGCGCTGGCGCATGTGGAAGCGCACCCCGGCTGCGCGCAGGCGCTGCAGCCAGGCGCGCAACAGCGGCGCGGCCTTCATGTCGGCCGGAAAAACGCGGCCGGAACTGCCGACGAAGGTCGCCACGCCCAGCCCAGCCGCCCATTGGCGCAACGCCTCCGGCCCGAAAGCCTCCAGCAGCGGCGCAAGCTGCGCCCGGCGCGCGCCGTAGCGCGTCAGGAAGGCCTCGAACGGCTCGGCGTGGGTAATGTTCATGCCGCCCTTGCCGGCCAGCAAAAACTTGCGCCCGACCGACGGCATCGCGTCATACAGGTCGACCTGAATCTGATCGTTTTTGCCGCCCTGGGCCAAAATCTCGGCCGCCATCAAGCCGGCCGGGCCGCCGCCGACGATGACGACCCGGCGCACGCCGGTGTCGGAAGAAATCATGGAGTCTTTCATTATTCAAAACTTGTGAAAATCATCGACGATGTCGTCGGAATCTGCTGAAAAAACATGTTTTGCGCAACAAAACACTAATCGCATTTGACAAAACAAGCGCCGCGTCCTAAACCACAGTCAGCCCCAAACCAACAGGAGACTGCCATGACCACCGATATCGGGTATTTTCGCACTGCCATGTCGACCGGCGAAGAGTTCCAGTGGACGCTGTTCTGGAACGGTTCCGGCTGGGAAATCCACGCTTACCGCGATCCCGAGCAGGCACCTTGCCCATTGCGCACCGCGCGCGATGAAATCCGCGAATTGCAAACGCTGGACGCCGCCGCCGGCGTCCTCAAAACCCTCGGCGTGGGCCGGTTTGCGGTCGATCAGAACCGCAGTCTGCAGCACGAGGAGCACGCGCTCGCCGGCGGCGATCAATGCATCGGCACCTGAGCGGCTTATTTTTATGAGTAGGGTGCGCCATGCGCCCCCTACTGTTTAAAACCAGCCCAGCAATTTGGCCAGCGCCATCAGCAAAAAAGCCGCGCTCAGAACAAAGCAGATGCCGCGATTGAAGACGAACGACGGCAATTTGCGCCTTGCGCCGGCGGAAAAGCTGCCGGCGGCGAGGCCGAAGTACAGGCACAGGCAGGCCAGAAAAACCATGCCGGCGATGTCGTACCAGGGGATCGGGGTGCCGTTGATAGGTTGCATAAGCGCGTAATCCGAAAGTGAGTAGGTCAGGTTAGTTTTTTTCCGCCGCATAACTGGCACTGGCAGCAGCAGTGCTGCCCGGCCACGGCAGCTTGCCGTGCGCATCGACCTGCGTCAGATACAGGCGCAGGTCGAATTCGTACTGGTGGTAATCGGGTTCCATGTGGGTGCAGAGCTGGTAGAACGCCTTGTCGTGCTGCTTTTCCTTCAGGTGCGCCAGTTCGTGCACCGCGATCATCTTCAGAAATTCCAGCGGCACTTCGCGAAACAGCGCGGCAATCCGGATTTCGCGCTTGGCCTTGAGCTTGCTGCCCTGCACCCGCGAGATCGCGGTATGCAAGCCCAGCGCATGCTGAATCACTTCGATCTTGCTGTCGAACGCGACCTTCGACAGCGGCGCGGCGTTGCGCAGGAAGTCGTTCTTCAGCGCCACCACGTAGTCGTACAGCGCGCGGTCGGTGCGGACATCGTGCAGGCGGCGGTACTTTTGCAGCAGGATCGCGCCCAGCCGGTCCTGCGCCAGCAGCGTGCGCACCTGGCTCTTGATGTCATCCGGGTAACCGGTCAGATATTTCATGCGGGTCCGAGTCGCAGGCGTGCCCCTGCGCTTTTAATTAATTATTTTGCTGGAGTATGTAAAATTTCATCGCATATTCCGCAGTATTTTATTGCGACTTCTGAAAATACATGGATATGTATATATTTTTATCGAAATCCGCTCAAGCGCCCTCGAAAACCCCGGCGCAACGGTTTTTCTGCACCTTGTCCCAGCCGAACACGCGCCCGTTCATCGCCACATAGACACCCGCCGGCAGCGTTTGCGCGACCCCGACCGCAAAGCCGAGGTTGAACAGCGCGTCGGAACCGGCGATCTCGTACGGAATCATCGCGCCGGTCAGGATCACGGTCTTGCCGAGCGCGGCCGCGCCCAGCACCGCCGCGCTGTCGCGCATGGTATCGGTGCCGTGGACGATGACGATCGCGGCCTCGCTCGCTTGGCGGCAGCTGGCCAGCAGGCGCTGGCGATCGGCGTCCTGCATCTCCAGCGAATCGAGCAGCGGCAGCACTTCCAGCGTGTGCGCCAGCGTGATGCGGCTGCGCCGCAGCGCCGCCGGCAGGTGGCTGTCGCCGAAGCCGAGCTGGCCGGCGATCTCGTCGTAATGCTTGTCGAAGGTGCCGCCGCTGGCAATGATGCGTAATCTCATGTTGCAACCAGGTTAAATGAATTCAATGGGAGTATGCGCCATACTCATGCAGTTTTCGCCCTGTTTCATTGTGGGATTAAAAATACAGAATAGTGTATGCAATTCACGCAGCCGGCGCGCGCTTGACGAAAAACAGCGCGGCGCCGACCGCCACCAGCACCCCGCCGAAGAAGCGGTTTTGCCGCCGGACCATGCGCGGGTCGCGGAAAAAGCGCTGCATCGCGGACGCCGCAAAGGCGTAACCGTGCATCACCATCAGATCGACTCCGCACATGGTGACGCCCAGGATCAGCAGTTGCGGCAGCAGCGGCGCATGCTGGGTGATGAACTGCGGCAACACGGCAACCATGAAGATGATGCCTTTCGGGTTGGTCACGTTGGTCAAGAAACCGGTCAGGAAGCGTTTGCGCAAACTCGGCACAGCACTGGGCTGCAATGCCGGCTGCGCGGCCTCGGCATCGGGACGGACCGCGACCCTGACGCGCCACTGGCTCACGCCCAGATACATCAGGTACACGGCGCCGACGGTCTTGACCAGGCTGAACGCGACTTCGGACGCCAGCAGGATAGAGCCGACGCCGGCGCCGGCAATCAGCAGAATCAGCAGCAGCCCGGCCTGCAGCCCGGCAATGGTGGCACTGGTCCGTTTGACGCCGTACGACAAGCCGTGCGACATCGACAGCACCGCGCCGGAGCCGGGCGAGACCGCGATGACCCAGGCGGCGAAAAAGAACGTGATCCAGGTAGCAAAAGTCATGTCAGCGCACTTTCAAAGAGGTAAAAAAGGTATCGGCCGCATCGGCGCCGATGGCATCCATCGCGCTGCTGCGGCCGACCATGATGGCCTGATAAACCCGCTGCTCGCGGGCGGCAAAACGCGCCAGCAGCCGGGCCGGCTCCCGGCCGCTGCCGATGCTGCCGCTGGCCACGATATCGACGCTGCTGCCGGTGGCGCGCTCGCTGCGGACGCTGCCGTTGATGTTGCGCACCAGTGCCAGCTGCATCGCCTGCAACGCTTTGGGCGCCAGCGCCGCGTCCGGCAAGGCGATGGCGCCGACCGCGAAAGTGACGCCATCGACTTCGGCTGCGGTCATCGACATCGTGACCCGGATGCCGTCGAGGTCGATAGTGCGCGCCAGCGTGGCCGGCTTGGCCGGCAGCAGCACGGCAAAGCGCGCATCGGCATCCTGCACCTGGCGCCAGTTCAGGCGCGGGCTGCAGCCGGTGAGGGCCGACAAAACGGCCAGCAGGGCAGCCAGCAGCTTCAGGCGGGGTAGGAAAAACGGCAGCGCAGTCATCGATGAGCGGTTGGAGCAATTCAGGCCGGACGGCGGAAGGTGCGAATCGCCAATATTACTCCAACGATCAGCAGCGCGATGCCGGCCAGCACCTGCGCGCTCGGCACTGCGGCGCGCCACAAAAACGCATACGCCAGCGCCGACAGCGTCTCGAACACGATCAGCTGGCCGGCCAGCGAGGTCGGCAGACGGGCGCTGGCATGGTTCCACAACATGGTGCCCAGCCACGACGCGCACAGGCCGATCAGCAGCATCATGCCGACGAACAGCGCCGGCCGCGGCCCCAGCGGAAACGCATAGCTGGCGCCGCTGACGTGCGCAATCGCGCCGTACAGCACGAAGCCCGGCAGCACCACCGGCAGCATCGCCAGCCCCTGGGCGGTGGCCCAGGTCGATGAGCGGATCTGCGGGTGCTGCTGCATGAAGCGCGCATTGCGGATCGGATACCAGGTCCAGGCGGCCAGTGCCAGCAGCGCCAGCGCGCAGCCCTGCAGATACTGCGTCAGGCTGCGGTTGCCATCGAGCTGCTCCAGTTCGGCGGCGTTGACCAGCAGCAAACCGGTCCCGATCACCGCCAGCGCCGGCAGCAGCCGGCGCCAGGCCACCGCATCGGCGGCGCGCCCCGGCGCGAAATTCGACGCCATCGTGATCACCACCGGCAAGGTGCCGATCAGCAGGGTCGGCAGCGGCGCGCCGGAGAGCTGGATCGCGCTGGCCAGCGCCGCGTAATACAGCAGGTTGCCCACCAGCGACAGCCGGAACGCCACCCACCACTGGGCCCGCGACAGCGCCGCGATCTCCTTGCGGCCGAGCCAGGCCGGCACCAGCGCAATCAGGCCGAACGCGATATAACGGCCGAACGACAGCACGATGCCGGGATAATCCGGCAGCATCACCGGCGTCAGGAAAACCAGGCCCCACATCAGGCCCGCGCCCAGGGCGCACAAAATACCAGTCAACATGAAGGTTGCGCAGACAAAATCCGACATGATGCCCGACTTTGGACTTGCGGTCTTGCTGCCATGCGCGCAATTACGCACGCAAATGATGTTGCTGCAGTGCAAAAATAGCTATAATCCCGGCATGGTGAACTTGTTCAAACCGAGACGATTGACGATATGGATCGCATGCATTGCGATCCTGCTCAATGCGCTCGCGCCGTCCCTGTCGCATGCCAGGTATGCCGTGTCGCCGTCGGGCGCGCCATCGATCCTGATCGAAGTATGCACGGCCCATGGCACAAAAACGATCGCCGTAGCTGGCGAACAAACCTCCGACGCCGCGCTGCAGCCGAATGACGGCCATAAAAAGCCCATTGCCGGATCCGAACACTGCCTGTTTTGCCTTTCGCACCATGCGTCCCCCTTCCTGCTGCCTGCGGCTGCCAGCAGTTTTATCCTGTCCGCACAGCAGGGCCTGATGCCGCCGCTGTTTTACCAATCCCCGCAACCCCTGTTTTCCTGGGCTGCTGCCCATCCGCGCGGCCCGCCCGCCGCTTCCTGACCGAGCTCGAGCCGCGCTGATTTTCCGCCAGACGACTGGCGGAAAAGCGCCGGCATGCCATTTCATTTTCAAATAAAACGTGCACTTTGCCGGCAGCGCTTGCCGTACTTGCGGGCAAGACAAGCAGCGCCAAAAACACGCGCAACAAAATCAATAAACCCAGGAAAAATCATGCTATTCACCAAAAAACCGGCTGCAGCCGCGGTCGCCCTTGCCTTGTCCTCCCTGTGGCAAACAGCCATCGCGCAGAGCAAGCCGGCGACGGAAACTCCGCCGGCGCAGCTAATGACCGAGGTCGTCATCAACGCCTCCAAAGTAAAAGATGTCGAACCCAACAACGCCAATCTCGACGCCGCAAGCCTGGCCCCGATACGCGCATCGACCAGCGACACCGCTGCGCTCCTGAAAGACGTGCCCGGCATCAGCCTGTACGGCGCCGGCGGCGTATCCAGCTTGCCGGCGATCCACGGCTTGGCCGATGACCGCCTGCGCATCAAAGTTGACGGCATGGACTTGATCTCGGCCTGTGCCAACCACATGAATTCGCCGCTGTCCTACATCGACCCGACCAATGTCGGCAGCATCAAGGTGTTTGCCGGCATCACGCCGGTCAGCGTCGGCGGCGACAGCATCGGCGGCACCATCCAGGTAAATTCCGCCGAACCGGAGTTCGCCAACCCCGGTCAAGGCACTGTGCTCAAAGGCCAGGCCGGCACTTTTTACCGCAGCAACGGCAATGCCACGGGCATCAATCTTGCGGCAACCGTGGCAAGCGAAAATTTGAGCGTGAACTATACCGGTTCGACCACGGAGGCCGGCAACTACACGGCGGCAAAAAACTTCAAGCCGGCAGCGCAGTCCACCGGCACGCGGTCTTTTCTGGCCGGCGACGCAGTAGGTTCCTCCAGCTATAAATCGGAAAACCAGGCAATCGCAGTCGCGCTGCGCGGCGCAAACAATCTGCTTGAGTTGAAGCTTGGGCTGCAGCACATTCCTTACCAGGGCTTCCCGAATCAGCGCATGGACATGACCGGCAACGAAAGCGAGCAAATCAATCTGCGCTATGCCGGCCAATACCAGTGGGGCACTCTGGAAGCGCGCGTATATAACGAAAATACCCGGCACAAGATGAATTTTCTCGAAGATAAACTGACCATCGGCTCGAAAGGCATGCCGATGGATACCAAAGGGAAAACTACTGGCGCCTTGCTCAAGGCCGATATAGCGCTTTCCGCGCGCGACACGCTCAAGGTAGGCAGCGAATACCAGCGCCAGCGCCTGGACGACTGGTGGGACCCGGTTTCTGCGACACCGGGCATGATGGCTCCCAATCGGTTCTGGAACATCAATGACGGCCGGCGTGACCGCTTCGATGTGTTCGGCGAATGGGAAGCCCGCTGGAACACGCAGTGGCAGTCGCAACTCGGCGTGCGCAGCAGCAGCATGACCATGAACACCGGCAATGTGCAAGGCTACAACAACATGGGCGGCATGATGGGCTATGGCGACCCATCGAATCCGGCCTCGATCCCGGGCGCATTCAATGCGGCCGACCGCAAGAAAACCGGCAACAACATCGATGTGACCGCGCTGGCCCGCTACACGCCGGATGCCGGCAGCACCTTCGAGGCCGGTTTTGCGCGCAAGACCCGCTCGCCGAATCTGTACGAGCGCTTCGCCTGGTCGACCAACAACGCAATGGTCATGAACATGGTCAACTGGTTTGGCGACGGCAATGGTTATGTCGGCAACCTCGACCTGAAGCCGGAAGTCGCCAACACCATCAGTGCCACCGCCAACTGGCACGATGCCGCCCAAGAAAGCTGGGGCCTCAGCATCACCCCGTACTACACCCATGTTGACAACTACATTGATGCTGCGCGTTGCCCGGTCGCTGCCGGCACGCCCTGCAGCGCGGCCAACCGGGATGCGAAAACGGGCTTTGTGTATCTCCAGTTCGTCAACCAGTCGGCCCGCCTGTATGGCGTGGATGTGTCCGGTTACATGCCCTTGGCCAGGAGCAGTGATTTCGGCGCGTTCACCGCCACCGGCATGTTGAATTACGTCAATGGCAAGAACAACACGACCGGCGACAATCTCTACAACATCATGCCGCTGAACGCGAAACTGGCGGTGGTGCAACGCATCGGCAACTGGACCAACACCATCGAAGGCCAGTTTGTCGATGCCAAAACCAGCGTCTCGCAAGTCAGGAACGAACTCAAGACCGGCGGCTACAGCCTGCTGAATCTGCGCAGCAGCTACGAATGGAAGCAGGTCCGGCTGGATATCGGGGTGGAAAACGCGCTGAACAAACTCTACGCATCGCCGCTGGGCGGAGCGTATGTCGGCCAAAGACCGATGACCTATGGAACATCGGTTCCAGGCATGGGCCGTTCGATCTACACCGCGTTGAACGTCAAGTTCTAAGGCGCCGAACCGGGCATTGCGAAAAGATGCAAAACCCAATGCCCGGTCTGCCGCCAGACGCCCTTGATGCCGCACAACCGGACCGGGCCGATCGGGATAACGGCCAGGCCTGATTCCCGATGCATACTCGACTATAATATTTCGGATGGGAAAATTATTCAAAAGAGGGCAGCTGCGGGTCTGGATCGCATGTTTTGCGATACTGCTCAATGCGCTTGCGCCCTCGATTTCCCATGCGATATCAGCACGGGATGGGCAAGCTTCAGCATGGGTCGAGGTTTGCACCGCAGGCGGCTCAAAACGCGTCGCCGTGGCGCCGGTCACTCCTGCCGATACTGCGCCATCGGATCATTCGATTGCCCATCAGTCCGAGCATTGCCCTTTCTGCATGTCGCATGCGGGTTCATTCTCATTGCCGCCGCCTTCAATGGCGCCGCTCGCCGCCTCCGGCGGCCATGCCCTGTTCCCCGCTCTTTTCTACCGCTCCCCGCGGCCCCTGTTTTCCTGGGCCACGGCGAATCCGCGCGCCCCTCCGGCCACTTCCTGATCGTCCCCGACCTGGCTTGACCGTCTTGCTACCGACGCCAGAAGTCGCATTAGCCTGGTTTGCCTTTAGCGCGCACGATCTTCGCGCAAGGAAAAACACCGCAAGATGCCAAGCGGTTGCAGCCGCAGGGACGATCGCATCACCGTATCAGGATACTGCCAGCCCGCATTGCACAGATGCCGGCAATGCGCACGACAACATGATCAGGAAATGTGGATTGGACATGGAAAAAATATTGCATTGGATGCATCGTTTCAACGCAGTGACTGGAGCTACTTTGGCAATATGGCGTGGATGGACTCATGCCGATGCTTTAAGAATGCCTGCAATGGAAATGCCATTACGCACCCCGCTATGCACCCCGTTACGCGCCATTTCCGTAAAACCACCCGGCAATAGCCGCTGGAAACGGTTATCGGCAAAGAGCGCAATGCGCGCCATCCCGGCCTTGCGGCACAGGTCGTTGGAGCGTCATCATGCGTAACGACTTGATGCTCGCAAAAACCTCTCCCTATCGTCGCTCGGCAAGCCGGGGGCGTTACCAACAGCAGTTTGATGCGCACCGTACCAGATCCTTTCATCAAGGCGAGCAGATATATTGTCCCGGCACATCCGGAATCTGTTGGCGCGTGATCAGCGGGGCTGTCCGTTTGAACCGGGTGGCCAACGACGGAGAGATGCGATTTGCGAATTTAGCAGTGAAAAATGACGTGATCGGCACTGAAACCTTGTTGATGGGCCAATATGCGTTTTGCGCCGTCGCGCTTTCCGATTGCGAACTGGTGCCCTGGCCGGAAGGTTTATCGAGTGCGACCAAGAATTCTCTTTTGCACATTCTGGCAGCGGCGGAACGCCGGACCGCGGATGTTGTTGCATTACGCTCCGGGCTGGCAATCGATCGCGTGACGCGCCTGATCGCCATGCTGGCGCAGCCCGATGAAAACCATGATCTGTGCGTTGCGCTGCCAAAATGGCAGGACATCTCGGAAATCGCCGATCTTACGACGGAAACCATTTCCAGAATTATTTCCAGCCTGAAACATGGCGGAGTTATCCGGAAAATGAAAATCCCCGGCCACGCTGCCCATCGGAATTACGTCTTTTGCGGCAGCATCGCCTTATCGGCTGGCGCTGACAGCAATCAATTACTAGATTGAGTATATTTCATAACCGCAATCAAAATATGTGATTGTATAGGTAAAAATACCAATACTCCATGCTTTGTGAATATGCTTGGCCGCGCTGCGGCGATCAATGCTCGCGCAGCGCGCGCCGGTACTGGATCGCCTCGGCGATGTGGGCGCTGCCGATGCTGGCGTGGCCGCCGAGGTCGGCGATGGTGCGCGCCACTTTCAGCACCCGGTGGTAAGCGCGGGCCGACCAGTTCAGGCGGATCATGGCGGCGCGCAGCAGCTGTTCGGCAGCGGCGTCTGGCTGGCAATGGGTATCGATCTCGCCGGTCGAGAGCGCATGGTTGCCTTTGCCCTGCCTGTTCAACTGCAGCGCAAACGCGCGCTCGACCCGCTCCAGCACTGCGCCCGACGGCTCGCCGTCGGCTTGCCGCAGCAATTCTGCATGCGGCAACGCGCCGACCTGGATCTGCATGTCGATCCGGTCCAGCAGCGGGCCGGAAATCTTGTCCTGATAGCGCGCGACAATATCCGGCGTGCAGCGGCATTTGCCAGACGCATGGCCGAGGTAACCGCACGGGCACGGGTTCATCGCCGCGATCAGCTGGAAGCGGGCCGGAAAATCGGCCTGGCGCGCCGCGCGCGAGATGGTGATGTGGCCGGACTCCAGTGGCTCGCGCAGTACTTCCAGCACGCGGCGGTCGAATTCAGGCAGCTCGTCCAAAAATAGGACGCCGCGATGCGCAAGCGAAATCTCGCCCGGGCGCGGCACGCTGCCGCCGCCGACCAGCGCCACGCCGGAAGCTGTGTGATGCGGCG
Organism: Herminiimonas sp. CN; assembly: GCF_000622895.1. Classification (GTDB taxonomy): domain Bacteria; phylum Pseudomonadota; class Gammaproteobacteria; order Burkholderiales; family Burkholderiaceae_D; genus AVCC01. Next base: position 19,645 of record NZ_AVCC01000027.1, on the reverse strand, counting down.
CCCTGTAGGGCCGCACCTTCCAGCGCGCAATCGAAAAGCCGCTGGTGAGCGATTGCACGGCAGCCGACTCCAGCGCTTCGTCGTCGGTCATCGGCGGCAGGATGCCGGGGAAGCGCGCCGCCAGCATCGACTTACCGGTGCCGGGCGGGCCGACCATCAGCACGCTGTGGCCGCCGGCGGCCGCCACTTCCAGCGCCCGCTTGGCCTGCGCCTGGCCCTTGACGTCGGCGAAATCCGGGTAGGCGGGCCGCGCCGCCGGCACGTTTGCCGCATGCGGCGCCAGCCTGCCATCTGGACCGTTAGCACCGAAGTGAGCGCACACCTGCAGCAAGGAGTCGGCCGGCAAGATGGTCACATCGGGCACCAGCGCCGCCTCGTCGACGCTGGCGCGCGGCAGGATGAACGCGCGCCGGCTGCCGGGCGCATCGTCCTTGTGCATCGCAAAAGTCATCGCCAGCGCGCCGCGGATCGGACGCAGCTCGCCCGACAGCGACAGTTCGCCGGCGAACTCGTACTGGTCCAGCGTGTCGCCCGGAATCTGGCCGGAGGCGGCCAGGATGCCGAGCGCGATCGGCAGGTCGAAACGACCGGACTCCTTCGGCAGGTCGGCCGGCGCCAGGTTGACGGTGATTCTTTTTGCCGGAAATTCGAAGCGCGCATTCTGCAATGCGGCGCGGACCCGGTCCTTCGATTCCTTGACCTCGGTTTCCGGCAGCCCGACGATGGTAAAACTCGGCAAGCCATTGGCCAGATGCACCTCGACCGTGACTTCCAGGGCGTGCATGCCGGTCAGTGCGCGGCTTTTCAGGACGGCTAGGCTCATGGCGGCGGGCTTTCAGTAGGCGTTTCCGGCGGGCGCGCGGGCCCACCGGAAACTGTGCACCATCGGTTATGCGGCGAATTCGATCAGCAAATCCTTGGCGCTGACCACCGCGCCGGGCTTGACGTGGACATGCTTGATCACCACATCGCGCTCGGCCCGGATCATGGTTTCCATCTTCATCGCTTCCAGCGACACCAGCGGATCGCCTTTCGCCACTTTCTGCCCGGGCTTGACCGCCACCGTCACCACCATGCCGGGCATCGGCGCGCCCAGATGATTGGCATTGCCGTCTTCCGCCTGCGGATGGCTGACCGCCTTGACCGCGCCGGCGCGGTCGATGCGCACCAGGCGCGGCTGGCCGTTGAGCTCGAAGAACAGCTTGCTCTGGCCCTCGTCCGCGACCTCGGTCCGGCCCTGCAGGCGCAGCACCAGCGTCTTGCCCTGGTCGATGTCGACCGAGATGTCCTGGCCTTCCTGCAGACCGTAGAAGAATACCGGGGTCGGCAGCACGCTGACGTCGCCGTAGTGGCGACGGTGTTCCGCATAGTCGCAGAATACTTTCGGGTACATCAGGTACGAAGACAATTCCTGCTCGCTGATCGCGCGCCCGACTGCCTTTTCGGCCTGGCCGCGCACCGCGTCGAAATCGACCGGTGCCAGGGTCGCACCGAGGCGGCCCGACAGCGGCTGGCCGCCCTGCAACACCTTGCGTTCCAGTTCTTTCGGGAAGCCTTCCGGCGGGAAGCCGAGTTCGCCCTTGAACAGCGAGATCACCGATTCCGGGAAGCCGATTTCCTTCTCGGGATTGCGCACGTCGTCCGGCGTCAGGTCGTTGGCGACCATGAACAGCGCCATGTCGCCGACCACCTTGGAGGTCGGCGTGACTTTCACGATGTCGCCGAACAGCTGGTTGACATCGGCATACGCCTGCGACACTTCGTTCCAGCGATGGGTCAGGCCCATTGCGCGCGCCTGCTCGCGCAGGTTGGTGTACTGGCCGCCCGGCATCGCATGGCGGTACACGTCCGAGGTGCCGGAACGGATGTCGGCCTCGAACGGCGCATAGTTGCGGCGCACCCCTTCCCAGTATTGGGAAATCGCAAACATCGCGTCGTGGTCGACGCCCGGATCGCGCGCACTGCCTTGCAGTGCGGCCGCGATCGAGCCCAGGTTCGGCTGCGAGGTCAGGCCGCTCATCGCGTCCATCGCGCCGTCGACCGCATCGCAGCCGGCTTCGATCGCCGCCAGCACGGATGCCGCCGCGATGCCGCTGGTGTCGTGGGTGTGAAAATGCAGCGGCAAGCCGACTTCCTGCTTGAGCGCCTTGACCAGCATGCGCGCCGCTTCCGGCTTGCAGACGCCGGCCATGTCCTTGATGCCGATGATGTTGGCGCCGGCGCGTTCCAGCTGCTTGGCCATCGTGACGTAATATTTCAGGTCGTACTTCGGACGGCCCTTGTCGAGCAGGTCGCCGGTATAGCAGATGGTGCCTTCGCACAGCGCGCCGGCGTCAACCACCGCATCCATCGCCACCCGCATGTTCTCGACCCAGTTCAGCGAATCGAAGACGCGGAATACATCGACCCCGCCCTTGGCCGCTTGCGCCACGAAATGCTGGACCACATTGTCCGCATAGTTGGTGTAGCCGACCGCGTTGGAGCCGCGCAGCAGCATCTGGAACAGGATGTTGGGGACGCGCTCGCGCAGTTGCGACAGCCGATCCCACGGGTCTTCCTTCAGGAAGCGCATGGCGACGTCGAACGTCGCTCCGCCCCAGCATTCCAGCGAGAACAGCTCGGGCAGCGTGCGCGCATAGTACGGCGCGATCGCCAGCATGTCGGCGCTGCGCATGCGGGTCGCAAACAGCGACTGGTGCGCGTCGCGCATCGTGGTGTCGGTCAGCAGCACGCGCGGCTGGTCCAGCATCCATTGCGCAAATTTTTCCGGGCCCAGTTCCAGCAGCTTGTCGCGGCTGCCGGGCAGGATCGGCGCCAGCCGGCTGGTGGCCGGCAGGATCGGATGCGGCAGGATGCCTGCCGGGCTGGTGCGCCCCTTCATTTCCGGATTGCCGTTGACCACCACTTCGCCGACGAAGCGCAGCAGGCGCGTCGCGCGGTCGCGCCGTTTGGCGAACTTGAACAGTTCCGGCGTGCTGTCGATGAAGCGGGTGATGCACTGGCCGGACCTGAACTGCTCGTGGTTGATGACGTTTTCCAGGAACGGCAGATTGGTCGAGACGCCGCGCACGCGGAATTCGCGCAGCGCCCGGTCCATGCGCGCAATCGCCTCGTCCGAGCTCGGGCCCCAGGTCGTCACCTTGACCAGCAGCGAATCGTAGTACGGCGTGATGATCGCACCCGAATACGCGGTGCCGCCGTCCAGCCGCACGCCGAAGCCGGCCGCGCTGCGGTAGGCGGTCAGGCGGCCGTAATCCGGGGTGAAATTGTTTTCCGGGTCTTCGGTGGTGACGCGGCATTGCAGCGCATGGCCGTTCAGGCGGATTTCGGACTGTGGCGGCACCCCGGCCAGCTGGCCGCCGGCCACCGCCGCCTGGGCGCCGATGGTGGCGCCTTCGCTGATGCGAATCTGCGCCTTGACGATGTCGATCCCGGTGACCTGCTCGGTCACCGTATGCTCGACCTGGATGCGCGGGTTGACTTCGATGAAATAGAACTTGCCGGTATCGGCATCCATCAGGAACTCGACCGTGCCGGCATGGGTGTAGCCGACCGCCTGCCCCAGCCGCAGCGCCGCTGCGCACAGTGCGCTGCGGCTGGCGTCGTCCAGATACGGCGCCGGAGCGCGCTCGACCACTTTCTGGTTGCGCCGCTGCACGGTGCAGTCGCGCTCGAACAGGTGCACCAGATTGCCGTGCTGGTCGCCCAGCAACTGCACTTCGACATGGCGCGCGCGCCGCACCAGTTTTTCCAGATACATCTCGTCGTTGCCGAACGCGGCCAGCGCTTCGCGCCGCGCCATGTCCAATTGATCCGGCAGCTCGGCTTCGGTCTCGATCACGCGCATGCCGCGCCCGCCGCCGCCCCAGCTGGCTTTCAGCATCAGCGGATAGCCGACTTCCAGCGCCATTTTTTTGGCGGCTTCGATCTCATGCGGCAAGGCGCCGGTGGCCGGCATCACCGGCACGTTGGCCGCCACCGCTGCCTTGCGCGCGGCCACCTTGTTGCCCAAGGTACGCATCACTTCCGGCTTGGGGCCGATGAAGATCAGACCGTTCTGCGCGCAGGCTTCGGCAAAATCGGGGTTTTCCGACAGGAAGCCGTAGCCGGGGTGGATCGCATCGACTTTCGCTTCCTTGGCGATGCGGATGATGTCGTCGATGTCGAGATAGGCGGCGATCGGCTTCTTGCCTTCGCCCACCAGGTAGCTTTCGTCCGACTTGAAGCGGTGCAGCGCAAAACGGTCTTCGGCGGCGAAGATCGCCACCGTGCGCATGCCCAGCTCGGCGGCTGCGCGCATCACGCGAATGGCAATCTCGGAACGGTTGGCGACCAGGATTTTATGGATCGGGCGGGTACTGGAAAGTGGCGAAGTCATGAGTGCGGACGGTGAAGGATGGATGGGGAATGCATGGACCGGGCCTGCTATCGCGCGGCAGCAGCGCATCCGCCGGAAACCGGCAATGCCGCCTGCACCGCCGTAGCCGGAAATTATTGCTGCCGGAACTGCGCTTCGAGTTCGGCGACGCGCGCTTCCAGCGTTTCCAGCTTGGCGCGTGTCTTGGCCAGCACCTGGGCCTGGATGTCGAATTCTTCGCGGGTGACCAGATCCATCTTGGCAAAGCCCTGGGTAAGCATCGCCTTGACGTTCTTTTCCAGCCCCTTGGCCGGCGAATTCTCCAGCACCTGGTTGATCTTGTGCTGGAAGTCGTTCAGAAAATTGCTTTTGTTCATGGTGTTTCCTATTGTGATCAAGCGCACAACTTTGGTGCAATGTCGGGCGGTACTGGCGCAAACGCCCATCGATGGTGCGCAGCCGCGTCCGGCGTCTTGCGCGGCCGGCGCGACGCCAGCCAAAATCATACCTCATGGGGCTGGCACGAGTCCTGCTAATGATGGTTTGAAACGGAATATTTCACCACCTGCCAAGCGAGGTTCACATGAAAATCATTACTGCAATCATCAAGCCCTTCAAACTCGATGAGGTGCGCGAAGCCTTGTCGGAGATCGGCGTGCATGGCATCACGGTCACTGAAGTCAAGGGTTTCGGACGCCAGAAGGGCCATACCGAGCTCTACCGCGGGGCCGAATACGTGGTCGATTTCCTGCCGAAAACCAAGATCGAAGCAGCAGTCGATGACGCGCTCGTCGAAAGCGTGGTCGAAACCATCGAAAAGGTGGCGCGCACCGGCAAGATCGGCGACGGCAAGATTTTTGTCCAGGATCTGCTGCAAGTCATCCGCATCCGTACCGGCGAAACCGGCCAGGACGCACTTTAAGGGGAGCTCAGATGAAAAAAAATTTCGCCCGTTTGTTACTCGGCTGCAGCTTGCTGGCTGCGCTGGGATTCCTGTCGCCGGCGCTGGCGGCGGATGAAGCTCCGACCAAGGTCGAAGCGGTCGCATCCGCGCCCGCCGCTGCTGCGGCTGCGGTTGCCGCCCCTGCAGCCATAGCGGCGGCAGCACCGGCCGCTGCACCGGCGCCGAACAAGGGCGACACCGCCTGGATGATGGTCGCGACGCTGCTGGTGATCCTGATGACGATTCCCGGCCTGGCGCTGTTTTACGGCGGCCTGGTGCGCTCCAAGAACATGCTGTCGATCCTGATGCAGGTGTTCATGATCTTCGCCGTGATCATCGTGCTGTGGTGCATCTACGGCTACTCGCTGGCATTCACCGAGGGCGGCCGGTTCATCGGCTCCTTCGACCGTCTGTTCCTGAACGGCATCTGGGACCCGGCCAAGGCCAGCTTCTCGACTGCGGCCACCTTCAGCAAGGGCGTGGTGATTCCCGAGTTCGTCTACGTGGCGTTCCAGGCGACCTTCGCGGCGATCACCTGCGGCTTGCTGATCGGCGCCTTTGCCGAGCGCGCCAAGTTCGTCGCGGTGCTGCTGTTCGTGGTGCTGTGGTTCACCTTCTCGTATCTGCCGATCGCCCACATGGTCTGGTTCTGGACCGGCCCGGATGCGATCACGAATGCGGCCACCCTGGCCTCTGAAACCGCCAAGGCCGGCTTCCTATTCCAGAAAGGTGCGCTCGACTTCGCCGGCGGCACCGTGGTGCACATCAATGCGGCAGTGGCCGGCCTGGTCGGCGCCTACGTGATCGGCAAGCGGATCGGCTACGGCCGCGAATCGATGGCGCCGCACTCGCTGACCATGACCATGATCGGCGCCTCGCTGCTGTGGGTCGGCTGGTTCGGCTTCAATGCCGGCTCCGCGCTGGAAGCCGGCGATGTCGCCGCGCTGGCCTTCGTCAACACGCTCTTGGCCACCGCTGCGGCGACCGTATCCTGGGTCGGCGGCGAGTGGCTGGCCAAGGGCAAGCCGTCGATGCTGGGCGGCGCGTCCGGTGCGGTGGCGGGCCTGGTGGCGATCACCCCGGCCTGCGGCTTCGTCGGCCCGATGGGGGCGCTGGTGATCGGCTTGCTGGCCGGCGTGCTGTGCCTGTGGGGCGTCAATGGCCTGAAGCGCCTGCTGGGCGCGGACGATTCGCTCGACGTGTTCGGCGTGCATGGCGTCGGCGGCATTCTGGGTGCGTTGCTGACCGGCGTATTCGCTTCGCCGGCCCTGGGCGGCCAGGGCATCTTCGATTACGTCACCAACAAGATGTCGGCCGACCCGTATTCGATCGCCGGCCAGGTCTGGATTCAGGCGCAGGCGGTCGGCACCACCATCCTCTGGTCGGCAGTGGTCTCGCTGGCGGCCTACAAGCTGGTCGACCTGCTGATCGGCATGCGGGTGGCGGAAGACGCCGAACGCGAAGGGCTGGACATCGCCAGCCACGGCGAATCGGCGTATCACTATTAATCGGATTGCCGCGGCCCGGCCCAGGCCGCGATAAGAAAAATGCGAAAAATGCGGAGTATGCCAATAAACATTGGATATTCCGCATAATTACATTGCGAAATACATAAATACGCCACCTTGTATCTCTTGCAAGCAGATACCTGCAGGCACTCTCGCCCGCTCTGCCGCCGCCCACTGCAGCCCATATATACATGGGTATGCTGAAAAACAGCGCATTTACCGCAGATAAAAACAGCGCCTGCTGAAAATACAGATACCTGTATTATTTCTTCACCACAGTCCGCAGAAGCGTCTCATCTGCGCCTTGATAAAGCCGCCTGCCATCCCAAAATACCATCGGTGCCACGCATCCGGCCCGCGCGCGAATCCCGGATTGCCGATAAAATCAGCGTTAGTCATGCGTTTTTACTGCAACGCGCTCGCTGCACCATTCACGCTTCGCATCAGACAAGAAAAAGGTTTATATGGTCCCGCACCTCGTCACCGCCCTGAACGGCCCCCTGCTTGATCTGGAGAAGAAGATTCTCGACGCCACCCCCGCCATCGAGCGCTGGTTCCGGCTCGAATGGCAAGAGCACACGCCGCCGTTCTACTGCTCGGTCGACCTGCGCAATTCCGGCTTCAAGCTGGCGCCGGTCGATACCAACCTGTTTCCGGGCGGCTTCAACAACCTTGCCACCGAGATGCTGCCGCTGGCGGTGCAGGCGGCGATGGCGGCGATCGAGAAATATTGTCCGGATGCAAAAAACCTGCTGCTGATTCCCGAGCGCCATACCCGCAACACCTTCTACCTGCAAAACGTCGCGCGGCTGATCCAGATCTTCCGCCAGACCGGCCTGAACGTACGGCTGGGCACCTTGGCCGAGGATGTCACCGCGCCGACCCCGATCGAGCTGCCGGACGGCACCGTGCTGATGCTGGAACCGCTGGAGCGCACCCACAACGGGCGCCGGGTCGGCCTGAAGAATTTCGACCCGTGCACGATTTTGCTGAACAACGACCTGTCGGCCGGCATCCCGGCGATCCTGGCCGACCTGCACGAGCAGACCCTGCTGCCGCCGCTGCATGCCGGCTGGGCGGTGCGGCGCAAGACCAACCATTTCGACGCCTACAACGACGTCGCCAAGAAGTTCGCGAAGCTGGTCGACATCGACCCGTGGATGATCAACCCGTATTTCGGCAAGTGTTCCAACATCAATTTCCACGAGCGCATCGGCGAGGATTGCCTGGCTGCCAACGTCGATACGCTGCTGGCCAAGATCCGCAAGAAATACAAGGAATACGGCATCAAGGACAAGCCGTTCGTGATCGTCAAGGCCGATGCCGGCACCTACGGCATGGGCATCATGACCGTCACCGACGCCAGCGAAATCGTCGGCCTGAACCGCAAGCAGCGCAACAAGATGTCGGTCGTCAAGGAAGGGCTGGAAGTGTCCGACGTGATCATCCAGGAAGGCGTGCATTCGTTCGAGAACATCAACGAAGCGGTGGCCGAGCCGGTGGTCTACATGATCGACCGCTACGTGGTCGGCGGCTTCTACCGGGTCCACGCCGAGCGCGGCATCAACGAGAACCTGAACGCGCCGGGCGCGCATTTCGTGCCGCTGGCGTTCGAGCAGCAGCACAGCCTGCCGGACCTGTCGGCCAAGCCCGGCACCACCTCGCCGAACCGCTTCTACATGTACGGCGTGGTGGCGCGGCTGGCCTTGCTGGCGGCCTCGCTGGAACTGGAGCGCACCGACCCGAACCCGGAAGTGTATTAAGCGCCGCCCGCACTATCCGACCCGGCAGTGCCGGCCCGTGCGCCGGCGCTGCTCTTTGCAAACCATTCTGGACCTCCATGAAAATCGCCTTCCTGGCCGACCCGCTCGACCACTTCAAGACCTACAAGGACACCACCTACGCGATGATGATCGAGGCCGGGCGGCGCGGCCACAGCGTGCACGCGTTCGAACCGGCCGACTTGGCGCTCGAGGGCGGCACGGTGGCGGCCAATATCGCGCCGGTGACGCTGACCGGCGACCCCGGCGACTGGTTCCGGCTCGGGCCGCGCACGCTGCAGCGGCTGGACGCATTCGATGCGGTGGTGGTGCGCAAGGACCCGCCGTTCGACATGGAATACGTGTACGCGACCTACCTGCTGAACCTGGCGCAGCAGGCCGGCGCGCACATCTTCAACCAGCCGCAGGCGATCCGCGACCACAATGAAAAGCTGGCGATTGCGCAGTTTCCGCAGTTCACCGCGCCGACCCTGGTGGCGCGCGACATGGCGCGGCTGCGGGCGTTCCATGCCGCGCATCAGGACGTGATCTTCAAGCCGCTCGACAGCATGGGCGGCGCCGGCGTGTTCCGCATCGGGCCGGACGGCCAGAACCTCGGCGCGGTGCTGGAACTGCTGAGCGACAACGGCAATCGCACCATCATGGCGCAGCGCTTCATCCCCGAGATCGCGCAGGGCGACAAGCGCATCCTGCTGATCGGCGGCAAAGTGGTGCCGTTTGCGCTGGCGCGCATTCCGCAAAACGGCGAAGTGCGCGCCAACCTGGCCGCCGGCGGCTTGGGCGTGGCGCAAGCCTTGTCGGCGCGCGACCGCGAAATCGCCGAAACGCTGGCACCGATCCTGTTCCAGCGCGGCCTGTTGCTGGTAGGATTGGACGTGATCGGCGATTACCTGACAGAAATCAACGTCACCAGCCCGACCTGCTTCCAGGAAATCCGGCAGCAGCAAGGTTTCGACGTGGCGGCGATGTTCATCGACGCGCTGGAACAGGCGAGGTAATTCCCCATCCCCGATAATTCCGTGAGTATTTTTCAGGCCGCAGTATAATCAAGCGAAAGTTATCGGTTTTCTACCCATACCCCAGCAAATTTGGCGACACATCCATGGTTGGCATTCTGCTCTTGACACATGCACCGCTGGGCCAGGCTTTCATCGAGGCCGCCGCCCACGTGTTCCGCAACCGGCCCGAACGGGTCGAGGCGATCGATGTGGTGGCCGATCAGGATCCGCTGCAAGTCCAGCGTCTGGCCCAGGACGCCATTGCGCGACTGGACGACGGCTCCGGCGTGCTGGTAATCACCGACGTGATGGGCGGCACGCCCTCCAATTGCTGCAACACGCTCAGCCGGCCGGGGCAGATCGAAGTCATCGCCGGCATCAGCCTGCCGATGCTGTTGCGCGCGCTGACCTACCGCCAGGACACGCTCGACGTCGTGGTTGAAATGGCGCTGGCGGGCGGCCAGAATGGCGCAGTCCGGGTCGATAATCGCATTCGCCTTTCCCCAAATTAAAAAAATGATCCAGCACGATATTGAAATCACCAACAAACTCGGACTGCACGCCCGCGCCTCGGCCAAACTGACCCAGCTGGCCGGCAAGTATCAGAGCGAAGTCTGGCTGACCCGCAACACCCGCCGCGTCAACGGCAAGTCGATCATGGGCGTGATGATGCTGGCGGCCGGCAAAGGCGCCACGGTGACTCTGGAAATCGACGGCGAGGATGAAGACGCATGCCTGCAGGCGATCACGGGCCTGATCGCCGACAAATTCGGCGAAGGCGAATAAGGGCCGGTACGCGACCGGCCAACCCGTGCGGGCCATCTCAACCCATTACTGCAGACCACATCCATGGCATCCTTTTCGCTCCACGGCATTCCGGTTTCCCGCGGCATTGCAGTCGGCCGCGCCCACTTGCTGACGCCGGCTGCGCTGGATGTAAAACATTATCTGGTCGGCCAAACGCAGGTGGAAGCCGAGGTGCGGCGGCTGCAAAATGCGTTCGCGGTGGTACACCAGGAATTGCGCACCATCTGGGAGGATCTGCCGGCCGACGCCCCGCCCGAACTGGGCGCGTTCATCGACATCCATATCCTGATCCTGTCCGACCCGCTGCTGGCGGAAGCGCCGCTGGACATCATCCGCAGCCGCCACTACAACGCCGAATGGGCGCTGGTGACCCAGATCGACCAGTTGAGCAGCCAGTTCGACGAGATCGAAGACCCGTATCTGCGCGCCCGCAAGGCCGACATCCAGCAGGTCGCCGAACGCGTATTGAAGGTCCTGACCGGCACCGCCCAGCTGTTGCCGGCAACCAGCGACGTTGACGAATCCCATGCCAGCCTGATTGTGGTCGCGCATGACATTTCTCCGGCCGACATGCTGCAATTTCGCAACCGCGCGTTCGCCGGCATCGCCACCGATGCCGGCGGGCAGAATTCGCACACCACGCTGGTGGCGCGCAGCCTCGACATTCCGGCCGCAGTCGGGTTGTCGAACGCCTCGCTGCTGATCAAGCAGGACGACTGGCTGATCATCGACGGCGACAGCGGCGTGGTGATGGTCAATCCGAGCCCACTGATACTGCACCAGTATCGCGAAATGCAGGCCAAAGCCCAGCGCGAGCGCAAAAAGCTCAGTAAACTGAAAAAAACCCCGGCCGTGACCCTCGACGGCACCGCCGTCACGCTGCTGGCCAACATCGAACTGCCGGAGGATTGCGCGGCGGCGATGGAAGCCGGCGCCAACGGCATCGGCCTGTTCCGTTCCGAATTCCTGTTCATGGGGCATAGCGGCTACGCCAGCAAGCTGCCGTCGGAAGAAGAGCAGTTCGACGCCTACCGGCGTGCGGTGCTGACGATGAAAGGGCGCCCGGTGACGATCCGCACGCTCGATATCGGCGCCGACAAGCGGCTGAAGGGCTTCGACCAGACCGCGACCAACCCGGCGCTGGGCTTGCGCGCAATCCGCTACTGCATGGCCGAGCCGCAACTGTTCCTGACCCAGTTGCGCGCAATCCTGCGCGCCTCCGCTTTCGGCCCCGTCAAGCTGCTGATCCCGATGCTGTCGCACAGCTTCGAGATCAGCCAGACCATGGCCATGATCAACCAGGCCAAGGCGCAACTGCTCAAGGCCGGCCAGAAATTCGATGCCGAGATCAAGATCGGCGCGATGATCGAAGTGCCGGCGGCGGCGCTGATGCTGCCGACCTTCGTGCGCCACATGGATTTCCTGTCGATCGGCACCAACGACCTGATCCAGTACACGCTGGCGATCGACCGCTCGGACCACGAAGTCGCGCATCTGTACGACCCGACCCACCCGGCCGTGCTGCTGTTGCTGGCAATGACGGCCGCCGCCGCCGCCAAGGCCGGGATTCCGGTCTCGATTTGCGGCGGCATGGCGGGCGACGCCAAGCTGACCCGGCTGCTGCTGGGGATGGGGTTTCGCGAACTGTCGATGCCGGCCGCGCAACTGTTGCCGGTCAAGCAGGAAGTGCTGGGCTGCGACCTCGAGCGCATTACGCCGCTGGTCAGGAAAATCCTGCGCAGCGACGATCCGGCAGCGATCCGGCAGATGATCGGCCAGCTGGCCGAAGTGCCGGCGGCTGTTTGACGATCGCCGCAGAGTTGGTTATTCTTGCTGCTGTTGCGCCGATTTGATATCAGCTTGCGGGCGCGAGGGAAAAGCCGGATGGCTGCTCCCGCATAAATACGGCTAAAGCGTGCTTGCAGTTGCAAACAAGCCCTGATTTAGCCCGATTTAGCTGATAGCTATCGGGCTTTTTGCATTCTGAAGCCTTTTTCGACTCACGGCAGCGCTTTGCATGTCATCGCAAAAGCGGCCTTAACCTTGAACAACATGCCATCCCTCGGAATCGTTACCCCGCAATCGATGCACTTTGCCGACCCGCTGCCGCTGCAGAGCGGCGCGGCGCTGGCCGATTACACGCTGATGTACGAAACTTACGGCACGCTCAATGCCGAACGCTCCAACGCGGTGCTGGTGTGCCACGCGCTGAACGCCTCGCACCACGTGGCCGGCGTGTATGCCGGCCAGCCCAAAAGCGCCGGCTGGTGGGACAACATGGTAGGGCCGGGCAAGGCGCTCGACACCGACCGGTTCTTCGTCATCGGCGTCAACAACCTCGGCTCCTGCTTCGGCTCGACCGGGCCGATGCATATCAATCCGGCCAGCGGCAAACCCTACGGTGCGGCGTTTCCGGTGGTTACCGTCGAAGACTGGGTCCATGCGCAAGCGCGGCTGGCGGACGCGCTCGGCATTGCCCAATTCGCGGCGGTGATGGGCGGCTCGCTGGGCGGCATGCAGGCGCTGGCCTGGAGCATCATGTACCCGGCGCGGCTGCGGCACTGCGTGATCGTCGCCTCCACCCCGAAGCTGTCGGCGCAGAATATCGCCTTCAACGACGTCGCGCGGCAGGCGATCCTGACCGATCCCGATTTCCACGGCGGCGATTATTACGCGCACGGCGTGGTGCCGAAAAACGGCCTGTCGGTGGCGCGCATGATCGGCCACATCACCTACCTGTCGGACGACGACATGGCCGAGAAATTCGGCCGCAAGTTGCGTGACACTGCGCGCACCGGCGATTACCAGTTCGGCTTCGGGGTCGATTTCGAGATCGAATCCTATCTGCGCTACCAGGGCCTGAAATTTTCCGAATACTTCGATGCCAACACCTATCTGCTGATCACCAAGGCACTCGATTATTTCGACCCGGCGCGCGCCTGCGGCGGCGACCTGACTTGCGCGCTGGCCGACACCCGGGCGCAGTTCCTGCTGGTGTCGTTTTCGACCGACTGGCGCTTTGCGCCCGAGCGCAGCCGCGAAATGGTGCAGGCGCTGGTCAACAACCGGCGCCGCGTGACCTATGCCGAGATCGATGCGCCGCACGGCCACGACGCCTTTCTGCTGGAAGACCCGCGCTACCACGATCTGGTGCGCGCCTACTACGACCGCATTGCACTGGAGTGCGCATGAACTTCAAGGAACTCAGCGTGCTGCGCCCCGACCTGGCCTTCATCGCGCACTGGATCAAACCGGGCGCGCACATTCTCGACGTCGGCTGCGGCGACGGCGTGATGCTCGATTATCTGCAGACCGACAAGCAGTGCAGCGGCTACGGCATCGAAATCGCCGACGCGCGGGTGCTGGCCTCGACCCGGCGCGGCATCAACGTGATCCAGCAGAATATGGAAAACGGGCTGGCGATCTTTGCCGACAAGGCGTTCGATAGCGTGCTGTGCCTGTCGTCGCTGCAGATGATGGTGAATGTGGAGGCGATCCTGCGCGACATCGCCCGGGTCGGGCGCGAAGCGATCGTCTCCTTCCCGAATTTCGCCTACTGGCCGCACCGCCTGGCGCTGATCGGCGGCCGCATGCCGGTCTCCAAAGCGCTGCCGTACGAATGGTACGACACCCCGAACATCCGCTGCGCCACCATTTACGACTTCGAGGAACTGGCCGACCAGGTCGGGCTGCAGGTGATCGAATGCGTGGCGCTGCACGACGGCCGGCCGGTAACCTTCCTGCCGAACTGGCGCGGCAACCTGGCGGTGTTCCGGCTGCAGAAAAAATGATGCGATGACAGACAGTTCCACCCCCGCCGCCAGCTGGCACAGCTATCTGAACCGCCGCGCCCTGATCTGCGTGTTCCTCGGCTTCAGTTCCGGCTTGCCGCTGTTCATCCTGCTCAGCCTGATGCAGGCCTGGCTGGCCAAGTCGGGGCTGAACGTCAAGACCCTCGGCCTGTTCGCGCTGGTGATGTTCCCCTACACCTGGAAGTTCCTGTGGTCGCCGCTGATGGACCGCTACAGCTTCGGCAGGCTGGGGCGGCGCCGCGGCTGGATGGCGCTCACCCAGACCGCGCTGTTCCTCGGCATCGGCGCGATGGGCATGCTGAACCCGCTGACGCAGCTGCCGGCGATTGCCTTTGTTGCCGCGCTGCTGGCCTTCCTGTCGGCCAGCCAGGACATCGTGATCGACGCCTACCGGCGCGAAATCCTGCCCGACAACGAGCAGGGCCTGGGCAGCGCGATCTATGTCAACGCCTACAAGGTGGCCGGCATGGTGCCGGGCGCGCTGTCGCTGATCCTGGCCGATCTGATGGCATGGCAGCCGGTATTCTGGATCACCGCCGCCTTCATGCTGCCTGGATTGATTTGCACGCTGCTGATCAAGGAACCTGCGGTGTACGGCACCCCGCCGCGCAACATGCGCGAAGCGGTAGTGCTGCCGTTGCGCGAATTCATCGACCGCGACGGCTGGCGCGGCGCGCTGTGGATACTCGGCTTCATCTTCCTGTACAAGCTGGGCGACAGCATGGCTACCGCGCTGGCGACCAAGTTCTACCTCGATCTCGGCTTCTCGATGACGCAGATCGGCGCAGTCGCCAAGGCCACCGGTTTCTGGGCCAGCATCGCCGGCGGCGTCATCGGCGGGGTCTGGATGGTGCAGCTCGGCATCAACCGCGGCCTGTGGATTTTCGGCGTCGCGCAGGCGGTGGCGATCCTCGGTTTCGCCTGGCTGGCGCAGGCCGGCGCCAGCGTGATCCTGCTGGCAGCGGTGATCGGTTTCGAAGCGTTCGGGGTCGGCCTGGGCACCGCCGCCTTCGTCGCCTACATCGCCAAAACCACCGACCCGCGCTACACCGCCACCCAGTTCGCGCTGTTCACCAGCCTGTCGGCGGTGCCGCGCACCTTCATCAACGCCTCGGTCGGCTTCATCGTGGCCGAGACCGGCTGGTTCCTGTTCTTCCTGCTGTGCTTCCTGCTGGCGCTGCCGGGGATGCTGATGCTGCCGCGCGTGGCGCCGTGGAACGGCGACCAGCCAGCCGGTTAAAAATATGCGGGGTATAAGAAAAAATTGGGGTTTCCCGCATATAAAATAGGCGAAAACTAAAAATACCCATGCTGTCCTAAGTGGACGCCGCGCACCCCGATATGCGGCCGGCCAGGATCATGCGGCGCTGACCGGGTCCAGTCCGGCGGGCCGCAGGCGGGTCGAAATCCAACCGAACCATTTCATTCACACCAGGGAGTACAGCAATGCAGCAGCGCGTAGCGGCAATACCGACCGTACAAATCGACAATCAGCGCGTCACCGTGACCGAATGGCGCTTCCCGCCCGGCGCCGAAACCGGCTGGCACTGCCACGGCTACGACTATGTGGTGGTGCCGCAGACCAGCGGCCAGCTGCTGCTGGAAATCAAGGACGGCAACCGCACCGTCGACATTACCGCCGGCCAGTCGTACACCCGCAGCGTCGGCACCGAGCACAATGTGGTCAATATCAATCCGCATGAATTCGTCTTCGTCGAGATCGAACTGAAACCGTAACCGGCAATCCGGCCCCGCCATTCCGCCTTCCCCCGATCGATGATGAGCTTTGTTAAAGATTTCTCGCTGTCGGCCCTGATTGCCGGCTTCGTCACCGTGCTGGTGGGCTTCACCAGCTCGGCCGTGATCGTGTTCCAGGCCGCGCATGCGTTCGGCGCCACGCCGGCCGAGGTGGCGTCGTGGATGTGGGCGCTCGGCCTCGGCATGGGCGCGACCTGCATCCTGCTGTCGCTGCGCTTCAAGGTGCCGGTCGTCACCGCCTGGTCGACCCCGGGCGCGGCGATGCTGATTTCCGCCGGCGCCGGGGTGCCGATGGCGCAGGCGATCGGCGCCTTCATGGTGTCGGCGCTGCTGATGGCGCTGTTCGGCTTCACCGGCGGGTTCGAGCGCAGCATCAAGCGGATTCCGATGTCGCTCGCCTCCGGCATGCTGGCCGGGGTGCTGCTGCGCTTCGGGCTGGATGTGTTCGCGGCGATGCAGACCCAGTTCCTGCTGGCGTTTGCGATGTTCTGTACCTACCTGCTGGCGCGCCGGCTGTTGCCGCGCTATGCGGTGATTTCGGCGCTGGCGGTCGGCAGCGCGATCGCCGCCGCGCAAGGGCTGCTGCAGCTGGACGGCATCACGCTGGAACTGGCGCAGCCGCTCTGGACCACGCCGCAGTTTTCCGTCAGCGCCATCATCGGCATCGCGCTGCCGCTGTTCATCGTCACCATGGCGTCGCAAAACATGCCGGGCGTGGCGGTGATCCGCGCCTCCGGCTATACCGTGCCGATTTCGCCGCTGATCGGCTGGACCGGCAGCACCACCCTGCTGCTGGCGCCGTTCGGTGCCTATGCGCTGAACCTGGCGGCGATCACCGCCGCCATCTGCATGGGGCGCGAAGCGCACGAAGACCCGGCGCGGCGTTATGTGGCGGCGGTCGCGGCCGGCGCGTTTTACCTGCTGATCGGCCTGTTCGGCGCCACCGTGGCGGCGGTGTTTGCCGCGCTGCCGAAAGAACTGGTGCAGGTGATCGCCGGCCTGGCGCTGTTCGGCACCATCGGCAACGGGCTGGCCGCGGCGCTGGCCAGGGAAGGCGAGCGCGAACCGGCGCTGGTCACCTTTCTGGTCACCGCCTCCGGCATCACCCTGTTCGGCATCGGCTCGGCCTTCTGGGGCCTGCTCGCCGGGGTGCTGGCGCTGCTCCTGATGCTGGCCGGGCGCAAAAGTAAAAAATAGGGAGTACGCATAAAAATCATGCATTTTTCGCATGAATTTACTGCGACTTAAATATATACAGAGGCATGTATATGATGTGCGGATAGGCCGGTATGCCGCACGGAAAACGCGGACTACTCCTGATTTCCCATTCCGCTGCCACAAGTCACCGCAGCCCCCGCCTGCGCGAGGGGGACGCCACGCCTCAGGGGGCATGGCCGCTGAACCGAACGGCCAATCGCCTGCCTCTTATTTTCCTGCTCTTACAGGCCCATTTTGGCGCTGCTGAGGATGGTGGCAACTTCAGTCGAGATTTTCGCAAACGGCGAACCTGAGTCGATCAGCCGTTCGGCATCCGAATACTGACCGGCATTGATCTTCTTCGCGACGCCGCCGGCGGTCCGATGGAATTCGGCATGCTTGCTTAACAGCTCCGCGAACAAGGGCCGCCGGCCCCAGAGTGCGCCGCCGGGTCCGTGAATCCATTTTCCCAGCGGGCATTGGTCATCGCGGCAGATGGCGTCGGCGTCGAGCTTCTGCTGGTCGGCAATCGCCCTGCGCAGCTTGACCTTCCATTGGTGGTGCGCGTCGATCGCCGCATCGAAGTCGAAGTCGGCCGAATTGCCTGGGGCCTGTTGCGCGTGCAGCGCGAGCCCGACCGGCAGCCTGAAGTGCGAAACCTCCTCGGCCAAAGTATAGGCCTGATCTTTCATGGCCGAAGCTGCGGTCGCGCTCTCCTCGACCAGCGTTGCGTTTTGTTGCGTCATGCGGTCCAGGTCCTGCACCGCCTGGCCTATCTGAATGATGCCCTGGCTTTGCTCACGCGCGCCACTCGCGACCTCGCCCAGCAGATGGTTGACCCGTTGCGATGACGTGACGATCTCCTCGATGGATGCACCGGCCTTTCTAACGATGTCGGTGCCGACTTCGACCTGCTCGACGCTGCGGCCAATCAGGGCCTTGATCTCCTTGGCAGCGTCCGTGCTGCGTTGCGCCAGCATGCGCACTTCGCTGGCCACCACCGCGAAGCCGCGACCCTGCTCGCCGGCCCGTGCCGCCTCGACGGCGGCATTCAACGCCAGGATGTTGGTCTGGAAGGCAATGCCGTCGATGGTGCCGATGATTTCCCCGATCTTGGCCGAGGAAGTGCGAATGCCGTCCATCGTCGCAACCACCTCCAGCATCACGCGCCCGCCGTCGGTGGCGGCCTGTGCATTACGGCGCGCCACTTGCGAGGCTTCGGCAGTATGCTCGGCAGTGTTGCCTACCGTCGAGGTGAGCTCCTCCATCGAGGCGGCGGACTCTTCCAGATTGCTGGCAGCCTGCTCGGTGCGCACCGAGAGATCTATCGCGCCGCTGGCGATCTCGCTGCTCGAATGCACGATCTCGTCGCTGGAACGGCGCACCCGCAGCACCATGCCGCGCAGCGCATCCTGCATATTGCGCAAATCGACCATCAATTGCGCGGTTTCATCACGCCCCCAGGGCGCGGGCGTCGTGCTGAGGTCGCCCTCGGCCATCGCATGCAGGTGGCGCCGGGCTTCCTTCAGGCCGCTGTCCATCGCGTAATAGAAACTGAGGAACAGATAAGCCTCTATGAGCAGTGCAATGGCGATGATGCCGCCCACCCACGACAAACGATGCACCGACTTCTGCTGCAGGTCGCCTATGTAGATGCCGGAGCCGATGACCCAACCCCAGGGCTCGAAACCCTGAACGTATGAGATCTTGTCTACCGGCGCGTCGCTGCCGGGCTTGGGCCACTGATAGGAGACGAAACCCTTGCCATCCTTGCGCACGGTGGCGACGAAGGCATTGAACAGCGCAAAGCCATTGGGATCCTTGATGCTGCCGATGTCCTTGCCATCGAGCTCCGGCTTGAACGGGTGCATGATCATGCGCGGCTGCATGTCATTGATCCAGAAGTATTCGCTGCCATCGTAGCGCAGCCGCGCAATCGACTGCTTCGCCATGTCCTGTGCCTGCGCGCGGGGCAGCTTGCCGGAAGTCTCCTGGCCGTGCGCCCAAGCCAGAATGCCGTGCGCGATTTCGACATGCTGGCGGGTCGCATCCATGCGCGCCTGCACTGCCTGCTCGACTTCCGCATTCAGCAGCCAGCCTATCAGAGCCAGCATCGGCAACATGAAGGCCAGCGAAATGATCGCGGCCTTGGCCGTGAAGCGCAGATTGCGAAAGGTTCTGACGCCCGGCCCCCAGATCCCATGAGAGGCCGGGAAACCTGCGCTGTGCGCATCATGCGGTTGTTGCATAGCGCTGCTTGCAGTTCCAGTTCCGGATCGAAGATAATTTGGCATGGCTCAGTCTTTTATTGATTTTTTATTGATGTTTCCGAAGGCCCCACGGTCGGCCGCTCCCACCCGCCCACCGATCGCCGGCATGATCAGTCCCGCCTGCTTACTGCTTGCTGCTTATTTCTTACATATTGCTTACATATTGCTTACATAGAATAGTACCCCAATGCAATGACTTAATAGCATCACATTT
>NZ_AVCC01000026.1 GCF_000622895.1 Herminiimonas sp. CN | reverse complement strand
GCATGCAACGGGTGCCGCAAGCCCCTGCTGCACGCAGGCAACACCACATCAATCAAGTTAGACGGAGACTGCAAATGAACCAGAAAATCGATCCAATCACGCTGGCGGTAGTGCGTGGCGTGCTCGAGACTACCCAGCGCGAAATGACTATGACGTTGGAAAAGACTGCCCGCTCCAGCGTCTTCAATGTCGCGCACGATTACAGTAATGCGATCTTCAACCATCGCCCGGAAATGATCCTGCAGGGGCAGGATATCCCGATTCATCTGGGCGGCCTGATTCCGGCCATGAAATGCGTGGCCGAGTATTTCGGCGACGACATCCACGACGGCGACATCATTTACCACAACGACCCGGCCTATAAGGGCAGCCATATCGTCGATTGCTGCATGTACAAGCCGGTGTTCTATAAAGGCGAACTGGTGTTCTGGACCGTCTGCAAAGGCCATGTGACCGACATCGGCGGCCCGGTGCCGGCCGGCTACAACCCGGACGCCAAGGAAATTTACGCCGAAGGCTTGCGCATTCCGCCGGTCAAACTGTGGGACAAGGGCGTGGCGCGCAACGACGTGATCAATTTCATGCTGACCAATATGCGTTCGCGGCGCGATCAGGAAGGCGATTTGCGGGCCCAGCTGGGTGCAGTCACGGTCGGCGCGCGCAACCTGATTGCGCTGCTCGACAAGTACGGCATCGAGACTGTGCAGGGCTGCGTCGATGCCTTGCTCGACATGGCGGACCGCCACATGCGCGATTTGATCCGCAGCTTGCCGGACGGTACTTTTTCCGCCACCGCCAAGCTGGAAGATGCGGGTCACGGTTTTGGCGAAATCACCATCGGCGCCGAAGTCACGGTGGCCGGCGACGAATGCCGGATCACGATTTCCAGCCCGCCGCAAATCCCGTATTTCATCAACTCGTACGAAGGCAATTCGATCTCTGGCGTGTATCTGGGCCTGATGATGTTTGCGCAAATCGATCCGCCGTACAACGAAGGCCTGTACCGCTGCATTTCGGTCGATCTCGGCCCCAAGGGCACGCTGTGCAATGCGCTGGAGCCGGCGCCGCATGTGAATTGCACCACCACCCCGATGGAGACGCTGGCCGATGCGGTGCGGCTGTCGCTGGAACAATTCGCGCCGGAACGCGCAGTCGGCTCCTGGGGCCATTCGAGCGGCGTGAACATTGCCGGCTTCGACCCGCGCAACAACGAGGAGTACGTGACGATGGTGCTGGCTTCGCTGATTTCCGGAGCCGGCGCCACCGCTTACATGGATGGTTGGCACTCGGTCGGGCCGCAATGCTGTTTCGGCGCACTGTTCTCCGGCGATATCGAAACGCTGGAATATTCGTATCCGATCCAGATCCACCGCTACAGCCTGATCCAGGATAGCGGCGGTGCCGGCAAATACCGCGGCGGCTGCGGCACGGTGTGGGAAGTGGAGCCGCTCGGCCACGAGATGACCGTCATCAGTTTCGGCGAAGGCCGCCACTATCCGGCGCTGGGCGCAAACGGTGCCGAAAGCTCCTGCCCCGAGCTGAAGGTCGGCTGCATCGAGCTGAAAGATGGCGACCAGGTACTGGAAGTGCTGAAGAAAAACACCATCCTGACCATCCAGGATGGCAAGCGGGTCGCCACCTCCAACCCGGGCGGCGGCGGTTGGGGCAAAGCATTCGAGCGCGACCCGCAACAAGTCGCAGCCGATGTGCGCAACGGCTTCGTGTCGCTGCAAGCGGCGCGCGCGGAATACGGGGTGGCAATCGACCCGGCCAATTTCACGGTGCAGGAAGAGGCGACCCGCAAGCTGCGCGCAGCGCGTGGCTGATACGCAAAAAATACTCCACGACATAACCAGAGGAAGAGACAAATGAAACAATATCGATTAGGTGTGGATGCAGGCGGCACTTTCACGGATTTCGTGCTGGCCGATCAGGACGGCAATGTACGCTTATTCAAGGCCACCTCGACGCCGGAGGACGGCACCAGGGCAATCGCCGACGGCTTGCAGCAAATCGCCGCCGCGCTGGACAAGCCGGTCGCACAGATACTCGCCAATACCGAACTGTGCGTGCACGGCACCACCGTCGGGCTGAACGCACTGATCCAGCACAAGGGCGTGAAAACCGGCCTGATTTGCACTGCCGGCCACGAGGATTCGATCGAAATCCGCCTCGGCCACAAGGAAGAAGGCCATCGCTACGACGGCCAGTATCCGCCTGCCAAAATGCTGGTGGAGCGCTATCTGCGCCGGCCGGTGCGGGAGCGTGTGTTAAGCGACGGCAGCATCAAGACGGCGCTGAACGAAGGCGATGTGCGCGCCGCCTGCGCTTTCTTCAAGGCCGAGGGCGTGGAAGCGGTCGCGATTTCCTTCCTGTGGTCGGTCGCCAACGAGCAGCATGAACGGCGCGCAGCAGAAATCGTGCGTGAAATGCTGCCGGAGGTCTACGTCTCGGTCGGGCTGGAAGTCTATCCGCAGATGCGCGAATACACCCGCACCTCGACCGCAGTGACGAATGCCTATCTGGGCCCGGTGCTGGCACGCTACGTCACCAAAATCGACCAGTTCTTCAAGGACCACGGCACCAAGACGCCGGTGCGCTATTACCAGTCGAACGGCGGCATGGCTTCGCACGACGCGATGGTGTCGCGCGCGGTCAACGCGATCAATTCCGGCCCGGCCTCGGCGCCGCAGGCCGGCCTGTACGTCAGCCGGCCGCTCGGCTTCGACAATATCATCACGGTCGACATGGGCGGCACCTCGTTCGACATGACGCTGACCAAGAATGGCGTGACCAATGTCAGCAAGGATATCGATTTCCTGCGCTACCGGATTGGCACCCCGATGATCCAGGTCGAAACCCTCGGCGCCGGCGGCGGCTCGATCGCCTGGATCGACTCGATGGGCTTGCTGAATGTCGGTCCGCAAAGCGCCGGCGCCAGCCCCGGCCCGGTATGCTACATGCGCGGCGGCACCGAGCCGACCGTGACCGACGCCAATGTCGCGCTGGGCTACCTGAATCCGGTTTCCTTGCTGGGCGGGCGGCTGCAAGTCGACAGTGCCGGCGCGCGCCAGGCGATTCTCGATCACATCGCCAAGCCGCTCGGCATTTCGGTCGAAAAAGCAGCCTACGGCATCTACAGCATCGTCAACAACAACATGGTCAACGGCATCCGCCGCGTCTCGATCGAACGCGGCTACGACCCGCGCGATTTCGCCCTGATCGGCGCCGGCGGCGCAACCGGCCTGCACATCACCGCACTGGCCCGGGAAATCGGCATCACGACGGTACTGGTGCCGAAATTGGCGTCCGGCCTCTGCGCATTCGGTCAAATTCTGTCCGACATCAAGTACAACTACATGGCGGCGTGCCCGATGCGCCTGGACGAGCGGGTCGATCTGGCGCGGGTCGAGCAGCGCTTTGCCGAACTGGAGAAAAACGCGGCAAGCGCGCTGGAGCAGGACGGCATCCCGCGCGAGCGCATCGCCATGCGGCGCAGCATGGACATGCGCTATGTCGGCCAGGTGCATGAATGTGCGGTCGATATCGGCGAACTTCCGGTCAATGACAGCACCATAGCCACGATCCGGGCTGCCTTCGACACGCTGCATGAACAGTTGTTCACCTATAGCGAGCCGCAAAGCATGGTGGAGATCGTCAACATCGAAAGCACCGTATATGGCCGCAACCCGCCTCTGGTACCGCCCACCATCGCGCTGGGCAAGCAGGCGAAAAACGCCATCAAGACCCATCGCGACATGATTTTCTCCAGCGACGGCATGGCGCTCCATACCCCGGTGTATGACGGCGAACTGCTCGGCGCCGGCGATGCGCTGAGCGGTCCGGCAGTGATCGAGGAAGTTACCACCACCATCGTGATAAATCCGGGCTGGCATGCCCGGCTCGATGCCAGCGGCACCTACGTCATTACCTACCGGGACCAGAAAACGGACTGAGCTGCACCCTCAGTAAAAAACAACCCGGCCTGCGGGCCGGAGCAGATAAAAAGCAAGGAGACAAACATGGCAAGCACCCAACGCAGGATTTCCCGCCAACCGGCAAGCTACATCAACCCGCTTCGTTTTGACGATCAGGCCGGAAAGAGATCGTAATTAGCCGCAGTACAGGATGGCAAATTAGATAATTTATTCTCATACAATTCGGAGGCAATATGGCTGGCAAGATTGAAAATTCGGCAGGTGATTCGGACTACACCGCAGCACCCGTACCATCCAATGAACGAATGCAGAAAGGGGCGCTGACCATGGCATGGTGGGGCGTGTGCAGCGCGATGTTTTACATCGTGGTGGCGGCGACGCTGGCGATCCAGTTCGGCACCCGCAACGCCATCATCGGCATGGTGCTGTCGGTCATTGCATACGGCTTGATCAATAGCGTGATCAGCCGCTATGCAATCAGGACCGGCCTTTCGGTGGCCCTGTTTTCCAGGGTATTGTTCGGCAACTTCGGGGCCGCGCTGGCGACCCTGATCTTCTTTGCCACTGCGGTGTATTTCTCGGTGTTCGAAGGTTCGGTGATCGCGATGGCGATTCACGATTACTTCCCCGGAGCCAGCATCAAGTTGGCCTATCTGATCGTGGTCGTGTATAGCGTGATCCTGATTTTCGGCAGCATCCAGACCTGGCTTGACAAACTCAACGGCGTATTGCTGCCGTTTTACATCATCGGCCTGATCGCCGCAGTGGTTCTGACCGTTTCCGAATACGGCTACAGCAATGCGTGGCTGAATGTCGGCCCGCAAAGCGGCGAAGTCAGCCATGGCTGGTGGAATTGCTTCACCTACTTCATGGGTGTCTGGATACTGATGATGTACACCTTCGACTATGCGCGCTTCGGCCGCCAGGAAGATGCAAGCTACCATGCCAACTTCAATTTCGGCATGCCTTTCTACCTGTTCACGTTCGTCATCAACGGCGTGATCGGCATATTCCTGGCAACCACCATCAAGACCGAAGGCGGCCTGAGCGAAGTATCGATTGTGCTCGGCCTGCTCAAGCTGATGGGGATCTGGGGCCTGGTATTCGTCTGGGTCACGCAGACGCGCATCAATACCGCGAATTTCTATCTGGCCGCAGTCAACATGGAGGCATTTTTCCAGAATATTTTTGGAATTCAGCTGCCCAAGTGGATGTGGGCAATCGTGGTCGGTGTGCTGGTATACGTGATGATGCTGGTCAACGTGTTCAGCTACATCCTGCAGGCACTGGCTTACCAGGGCGTGTTTGTGGTGGCGTGGGTCGGCGTGGCGCTCACGCATATCCTGTCATCGACTTACGACAAGATGTTCTCCGGCCGGATCGAATGTCACCATGAACGGGTGCCGGCCTTCAATCCGTGCGGGCTTACCGCATGGTTTTTGGGTACGGCGGTGGGCCTGGCGTTGATGCATGCCAGCGGCGGCCTGGAAACTTTTTCAGCACCGGCAACTTTTGTGGTGTCGATCGCGACCTATGCGCTGATGCTGACGCGCGCCAAGAAACAGTGGTTCGTGCTTCAGGGCTGCTAATCCAGGCTCAGGCCATCGGTGCGTATCCGTATGCGGGAGCGAAAACTCCCGCATATCACAGCCTTCCAACAAACAAACCGGCACAAACCGGCTCATTTTTCACTCCACCAAGCATTTTTCCGCACGCCGCTCGAGCGCCGCATCGCGCCAGGGCTGGCGGTCGCAGGCGGATCGAAATCCAACCGAAGCATTTCATTCACACCAGGGAGTACAGCAATGCAGCAGCGCGTAGCGGCAATACCGACCGTACAAATCGACAATCAGCGCGTCACCGTGACCGAATGGCGCTTCCCGCCCGGCGCCGAAACCGGCTGGCACTGCCACGGCTACGACTATGTGGTGGTGCCGCAGACCAGCGGCCAGCTGCTGCTGGAAATCAAGGACGGCAACCGCACCGTCGACATTACCGCCGGCCAGTCGTACACCCGCAGCGTCGGCACCGAGCACAATGTGGTCAATATCAATCCGCATGAATTCGTCTTCGTCGAGATCGAACTGAAACCGTAACCGGCATCCGGTGGGCCGGGCAAAGAAGCATATCCAAGGCCATCCGCGCACTACGAAACAGGCTTGCAATCATGTGGATAACGATACAAATTCATGACCTTGTGCTGTTGCTGACCGGCTTGGTATCGCTGTTCAGCCCCCCTGCCGTGATCGGGCCGTTCGCTTTATTGACCTACCCGTTTCCGGCCCTGATACAGAAAAAAATCGCGGTTCGGATGGGCATTTTCATCGCGGCCGTATTGACGGTGTTTGCCTGGGCCGGCCAGTTTTTGCTGGTCGTGCTCGGCATTACGGTTCCAGCACTGACCATGGCCGGAGGTATCGCATTGCTGCTGTCGGCTTTGCCGATCATGCTGGGGCAGGGAATTTCGCCGATTGAACTGGATAAGGCAAGCAAACCCGGCCGAGACGACTGGCGCGCCTTGGTTGCAGTGCCGATCGTGTTTCCCCTTTCGGTCGGGGCCGGGATGGTTTCCCTGATTATCGCAACCGCCGGACGATTTAACTCAATCATTGATCTGGTCGGGATTTCTTGCGTGTGCGTGATTTTTGGCGCGCTGGCAGGGCTGACCCTGTATTTTGCCAAACCCCTCGGCACCCTGCTGGGGCCGGGCGGCCTGGCCATCCTGAGTCGGATTTCCGGCGTCACCCTGACCGCGATTGCGGTGCAGTTGCTGGCAAAAGGCATCAAGGAATTGCTGCCCGGGCTTGGGTAAGCGGCACGACGGTTACTTTTCCACAACAATTTCACGGACGTTTTGTTTGCGCAACTCGCTCGGCTTCAAGCCGAATTTCTGCTTGAACGCATTGCAAAACTGGGCCTGATCCGAAAAACCCCATTGATATGCAATTTGTCCGATCTGGGTACTGCCGGTGGAGCGGCACAAATGCTCATGGGCCGCCTGCAAGCGCAGATCCCGCATCCATTGCGATACGGTTTGATCGGTTTCCTTGAACAGCAAGTGCAGATAGCGGGTCGAAATCGCACACGATTTGGCGATTCGCTCCGGCGTAAGGTCGGGGTCGGACAAGTTGCGCCGCACAAACTCCTCGACCCGTCTCAGGTGCGCGCAACGCACCGCGGAATTATTCGAATGCAAGATCCGGGGATCGGCTTCCAGAGTCGCTGCCAGCAACTCCATCAGCTGCTGGCCCATCACAGGCGCAATCGATTGGGCCAGATGCTCCTTGTGCCGGACGATAAGTTGCAGGTAGTCATGAAACAGCATGCCGATACCTGACAAGACATCGAACTGCATCGCGCAAAACCGGTCGGGATTGCGAATCCGGTTGCGCAGTATGCTGCCCGGTAATTTCACCACCCACATCGCATTCGCTTTTCCGTATCCGAACTGGTACGGCTCGTTGCTGTGCTCCAGAACGAAGTTTCCGGGCTGGCATACAACGCTTCTGGTGAATTGCGTAAATTCTATGCTGGTCTGTTCCGGGATTGTTACCAGGAAATGTTCTTCCTCTTTCTGGCAATCGGGCCGCAGCCGCTCATAGCAAAGCGCATTCGACTGCAATCGTGAAATCGATACCGCACCGATTTTCCAGGACTCGAGCATCCCTTCAAAATTGTCCGCCTGCGGAAAGCGCAATTGCAAATTGAAATAGGTGTTGCCGATTACCTCCTGCCAGTACCGGTGATGGAGTTGTCCCGGCGCTCCATTAGTCGTGTATCGCTGATACATCTTTGTCTCCTGCACTCAGCTGCGCATCGCCGCACCGGATCGGCATAGCGGCCTGCCAGCTGCATCTTATTTCTTATCGCTATTTTCTACCTTTTACCGCTGATTTCAAGATTTAAGATTAACATTTTCGGTTCTGCAGACAATAGAACCAACATGGCAATCAGACCCGGGGCGCATGCAGCGCCAGTAATATGTCCAGGTTTTTCCTGCAACTTCAAATATGTCCCCTGTACGTGCAAAAACGGGCGCCTGAGGCGCCCGTTGCAGCAAGAATCAGATTCCGCCCATGCACATGTACTTGATGATCAGATAGTCATCCATGCCGTAGGTCGAGCCTTCGCGTCCCAGGCCGGACTGCTTGACGCCGCCGAACGGTGCGATTTCATTCGAAATCAGGCCGCTGTTGATGCCGACCATGCCGGACTCCAGGCCTTCGGCGACGCGCCAGGCGCGGCCGATGTCGCGGGTGTAGAAATAGCTGGCCAGACCGAATTCGGTATCGTTGGCTTGCGCCAGCACCTCTTCCTCGGTCTTGAAGCGGAACAACGGCGCCAGCGGGCCGAAGGTTTCTTCCTTGGCCACCCGCATCTCGGTGGTGACGTCGGCGATGATGGTCGGCTCGAAAAAGCTGTGGCCGAGCGCATGGCGCTTGCCGCCGGCCAGCAGGCGGCCGCCTTTGGCCAGCGCATCGGCAATATGCTCTTCGACTTTTTCGATCGCCTTGACATCGATCATCGGCCCTTGCGTGACCCCCGCTTCCTGGCCGTTGCCAACCTTCAGCTTGGCCACCGCCGCCACCAGTTTGGCGGCAAACGCGTCATACACCCCATCCTGCACATAGAGGCGGTTGGCGCAGACGCAGGTCTGGCCGGCATTGCGGTATTTCGAGGCCAGCGCGCCTTCGATCGCGGCATCCAGGTCGGCATCGTCGAACACGATGAACGGCGCATTGCCGCCCAGCTCCAGCGACAGTTTCTTGATGGTCGGCGCGCTTTGCGCCATCAGCAGGCGGCCGACTTCGGTCGAGCCGGTAAACGTCAGTTTGCGCACGATCGGGTTGCTGGTCATCTCGCCGCCGATGGCGCGCGAGGAACCGGTGATGACGCTGAAGATCCCGGCCGGAATCCCGGCCCGTTCGCCCAGTACCGCCATTGCCAGCGCCGAGAACGGGGTCGCTTCGGCCGGCTTGACCACCATCGGGCAGCCTGCCGCCAGTGCCGGGCCGGCCTTGCGGGTGATCATCGCGGACGGGAAGTTCCACGGCGTGATCGCCGCGCAGACGCCGATCGGCTCCTTGACCACCAGCAAACGGCGGTCCGGCCACGGCGATTGCAAGGTTTCGCCGGCGATGCGCTTGGCTTCTTCGGCGAACCATTCGATGAACGAGGCGGCGTACAACACTTCGCCTTTAGCTTCCGGTAGCGGCTTGCCCTGCTCGGCGGTCATGATCAGCGCCAGGTCATCGGCATTGGCCAGCATCAGGTCGTTCCACTTGCGCAGGACGGCGCTGCGCTCCTTGGCGGTTTTCTTGCGCCAGGCCGGCCAGGCGGCATTGGCGGCCTCGATTGCGCGGCGGGTTTCGGCCGCACCCATCTTCGGCACCGTGCCCAACACTTCACCGGTGGCAGGATTGGTCACGGCGATCGTGCTGCCGTCATCGGCATCGCACCATTTGCCGTCCAGATACGCTTGTTGTTGCAACAGCGATGGGTCTTGTAATTGCAGCATAAAAAATCTCCGTAAGGTGGGTTAAATTCTGGCGGCAGCCTTGTTGCGGCCGCGCAGCCATTCCAGAACCAGTAGCAGGCAGGTGGAAAACACGATCAGGATGGTCGCCAGTGCGGCGATGGTCGGGTTGATGCTTTCACGGATGCCGGTAAACATCTGGCGCGGCAAGGTCGACTGGCTCGGCCCGGCCAAAAACAGCGTAACGACGACTTCATCGAACGAGGTGGCAAACGCGAACAACGCGCCGGAAATCAGGCCCGGCGCAATCACCGGCAGCGTGATGCGGAAAAAGGTCTGCAACGGTCCGGCACCCAGGCTCAGGCTGGCGCGCACCAGGTTGTGGTTGAAGCCTTGCAGTGTGGCCGATACCGTGGTCACCACGAACGGCGCGCCCAGCGCCGCATGGGCCAGGATCAGGCCGGTGTAGCTGTCGGCTAGGCCGATTTTGGCGAAGAAGAAATACATGCCGACGCCGACCACCACCACCGGCACCACCATCGGCGAAATCAGCACCGCCATCAGCAAGCCCTTGAAGGGGAAGTTGGCCTTGTTCAGGCCGACCGCGGCCAGCGTGCCGAGCACGGTCGCCAGAATGGTCGCCAGCGGCGCGACGATGAAGCTGTTCTTGGCAGCGCGGATCCAGTCTTCGGACTGGATCAGATTCTGGTACCAGCGCAGCGAATAGCCGGGGATCGGATAGGACAGGAAGGTACTGTCCGAAAACGACAGCGGCATGATCACCAGAATCGGCAACAGAAGAAATACCAATGCCAGCACGTTGAAGCCACGCAGGAAAAAGAACCAGACGCGCTCGAGCAGCGAGACATAAGGCGGAAATAAAGGCAGGGAAGTTTTCATGATAGTGATCCCGGTTACATGCTGACTTCAATTTTGGCGAAGCGCCGGTAGACGCCGTACAGCACCAGGGTGGCGGCAAACAGCAAGGCGCCGAGCGCGCTGGCCATGCCCCAGTTGATGGTCACGTTGGTGAAGTAGGCCACGTAATAACTGACCATCTGCTCGTTCGGGCCGCCCAGCAGAGCCGGCGTGATGTAGTAGCCGAGCGCCAGGATGAATACCAGCAGGCCGCCGGCGCCGATGCCGGGATAGGTTTGCGGCACGTACACGCGCCAAAAGGCGGCAAACGGATGGCTGCCGAGCGAAACCGCAGCGCGCATATAGGTCGGCGGGATCGCTTTCATCACGCTGTACAGCGGCAGGATCATGAACGGCAGCAGGATGTGGGTCATCGAGATATACACGCCGATGCGGTTGAACAGCAGTTCCAGCGGCGCTTGCGTGAGGCCCAGCGCCATCAGCGCCTTGTTGACCAGCCCTTCCGACTGCAGCAGCACGATCCAGGCCGCGACCCGCACCAGGATCGAGGTCCAGAACGGGATCAGCACCAGGATCATGAACAGGTTGGCGCGCCGCTCCGGCATGGTCGAGAGCCAGTACGCCAGCGGATAGCCGATCGCCAGACAGCAGAGGGTAGCCACCAGGCTGATCCAGAAGGTGCGACCGAAAATTTCCCGGTAGGCCGACATGTCTTCCGGTATTTTTGTAATGTGGCCCATGCTGTCCTGTTGCAGGTCGACCGAGGCCAGCAGGTAATAGGCTGAATATTTGGAGCCGTTCTTGGCGATCACGCGCCAGAATTCCGGTTGCCCCCATTGTTCATCGAGTTCGATCAATGCCTGCCGGATGCCGGATGCCGGAACCGGCTTGCCGTCGGCATCGACCGGCGGCATCGCCCGCATCGTTTTCAGGATTACAGAACGGGCACCTGGCAGTTCGCTATTAATGCGCCGCGCCAGCGTGCCGGCGGTATTTTGCTGCTTGGCCAGGGTCAGATCCTGCGCCAGCGCAACGAAAGCGGCGTCGCCCGGCATTTCCTTGCGGTCCCAGTGCGACAAGGCGGCAACGGTGTGCGGCAGGGTCGTGGCCACTTCCGGGTTTTCGATCGCGCGCTTGAGCAGGACCGCGATCGGCACCACAAAGGTGATCATCAAGAAAATCGCCAGCGGCGCAATCAGCGCCAGCGCCATGGTGCGCTTGCGCAGTTGCGCCCGGCGCAAGTCGCGCTTGAGCTGCGGCACGGAGGGCTCGATTGCGGCCGCGTCCAATGCTATGCCAGATGCCAGTGAACTCATAATTGAAAATACCGGAAAATAAAAGTACTGCCCGCAGCACCGCCGTGAGCAGCATCAAACCCCGTCACGCGTCAGCCCAGTGGGGCGCGCGACGGGCGAGGAGACGACTTATTTGGCGTACATATTGAGCGCCAAACCAAACGCAAACAGCAGATGGGACGGACGGAACCCGCACAGAACAATCGTCGCCGCGCGGATTGCACTCCGCCCCATCGCCCTACTGCATGAAGCTTACTTGGCAGCCCAGGCGGTGAAGCGCTGCTCCAGGTCTTCGCCATGATCGGTCCAGAATTTCAGATTATTCTCAACCGCATCCTTGGCATTTTTTGCCGAGCTTGGCAGATTCGCCTGAACCTTGGCATCCAGCAACTTCATTGTGCCAAGGTTGGTAGGACCGTAAGCGATCTTGCCGGCATAGTTCTTTTGCGCTTCAGGCGAACTGGCGTAAGCGATGAATTTCTCGGCTGCGGCCTTGTTTGGCGAACCCTTTGGAATCGCCCAGTAGTCCAGATCGTAGATGCTGCCGGCCCAGACTACCTGCAGGTTCTTGCCTTCGCGCTGGGCGGAATCGATGCGCCCGTTGTAGGCGGTGGTCATCGTCACGTCGCCGGCCACCAGGAATTGCGGCGGCTGCGCGCCGGCTTCCCACCACTGGATGTTAGGCTTGAGCTCGTCGAGTTTCTTGAACGCGCGCTCGACGCCGGCCTTGGTTGCCAGCACCTTGTAGACATCCTTGGTCGGCACGCCGTCGGCCATCAGCGCGAATTCCAGGTTATAGCGCGCACCCTTGCGCATCGCGCGCTTGCCGGGGAATTTCTTGACGTTCCAGAAATCGGCCCAGCCGGTCGGCGCAGTCTTGAGCTTGTCGGCGTTATACGCCAGCACGGTCGACCACACGAAGGTGCCGACGCCGCATTCGTGGATCGCTTCCGGCATGAAATCGGATTTTTTGCCGATTTTTCTGTAGTCGATTTTTTCCAGCAAATCTTCTTCGCAAGCACGGCCGATCACGCCTGCTTCGATTTCCACCACATCCCAGCTGACTTTTTTGGTTTCGACCATGGCCTTGACTTTGGCCAGCTCACCGTTGTATTCGACCATCACCACTTTATTGCCCGTCGCTTTTTCGAACGGCTCGATGTACGCTGCTTTTTGCGCGTTGCCGTTGGCGCCGCCAAAGTTGACGACCGTGATTTCGGCCGCGTGCGTGAAGCCGACCAAGCCGACTGACAATGCCGCCGACGCCAGAATGGGTTTGAATAACAGTCTCATT
Source organism: Herminiimonas sp. CN (assembly GCF_000622895.1). Classification (GTDB taxonomy): domain Bacteria; phylum Pseudomonadota; class Gammaproteobacteria; order Burkholderiales; family Burkholderiaceae_D; genus AVCC01. The sequence goes on along the minus strand of NZ_AVCC01000026.1, from coordinate 25,960 downwards.
GCAACTCCTCTATATTTTATGGTTCGGGGTGGTAAAAACTAGATGAAAATGCGCAAGCGCTCCGGATCCAGGTCCAGCGCCACTTGCGTGCCTTCCGTCAATCCGGCCAGCGCCGGGTCGCCGAGAGTCAGCTTGACGAAACAATCGTCCTGATGCGGCAATGCACAGCGTACCCGGACATGGTCGCCGAAATAGATCAGGCCGGCGACGGACACGCGCAGCGCGTTCGGCGCCCCCGCGTCCAGCGGCGCCAGGCGGATGCGCTCGGGGCGGATGCAGGCGACCGCCGCCTGCCCCGCCGATGCGGCGTTGGCATTAGTACCGGTGAGTACCGAGCCGTCCACCAGGCGCAGCGTGGCGCGCTCCCCGGATACGGATTCGACGCTGCCGGCAAAGCGGTTGTTGTCACCGATGAAGCCGGCCACGAACTGGTTTTCAGGATACTCGTACAGGCGATCGACCACCGCCAGTTGCTGGATGATGCCCTGATCGAATACCGCGACCCGGTCCGACATCGTCAGCGCTTCGCTTTGATCATGGGTAACATAGACGAAAGTGACGCCGAGCCGCTGGTGCAAGGCTTTGAGTTCCAGCTGCATGTGTTCGCGCAACTGCTTGTCGAGCGCGCCCAGCGGCTCGTCCATCAGCACCAGCTTGGGATCGAACACCAGCGCGCGCGCCAACGCGATGCGCTGCTGCTGGCCGCCGGACAGCTGGGCCGGATAGCGTTCGGCAAACTTGCCCATCTGCACCATGTCGAGCGCCTTCTTGACCTTCTCGGCGCGCTCGCCGGCAGCCAGGCCGCGCACCTGCAGCGGGTACGCGACGTTCTGGCCCACCGTCATGTGCGGGAACAGCGCGTAGTTCTGGAACACCATGCCGATGTTGCGCTTGTGCGGCGGCACCTTGTTGAGCAATTGCCCATCAAGACGGATTTCGCCGCCGGTAGGAAATTCGAAACCGGCCAGCATCATCAGGCAGGTGGTCTTGCCGGAGCCGGACGGCCCCAGCAGGGTCAGAAACTCGCCCCGTTCGATATCCAGGTTCAGATTTTTAACGACCAGATTTTCGCCATCGTAAGTCTTCTTGACGCCGTTAAATGCGACCAGCGTGTCGCGCGTTGCATGCACTGCGGTATTTGCCTGATTCAAAATTGTGTCTCCATGACGCCAGAAATCTGCCGAACCTTATTCATCCATCAAAAAAACTGCTGCCGCCCTTTAATCGGGGCGACGCATCAATCTTACTGCAGCACCGGAATGCTGGATGCCGCTTCAAAATTCCTCATCCGGCCCGGACATTGGCTGCCGATACTACGTTTTTTACCACTGTGCCGTCTTGAGTTGCGACAAACCTGCTGATGTCAGAACGGGCGTTGTGCCCGGAAGCGAATGGGATGTGATCATGTGTGCGGCACGCGGCGCTCCTGACGGATCGCGCGGCGCACTGGCCAGCCAGAACTGTGGCCGCGTGCGGCAAGGCTGGCGTGTGATGCATGGTGCGTCTCCATTGGTTCAGATCAGTCAAGGCCGGCAATGCTGATTGCTCTCATCCTTGCGCGGCAACCGGCCCCGCGCGCGGGGCCGGTTGCCGCGGCGGTTTATGCCTTCATCGCAAGCGCCAATTTCTGCAAGCCTTCTGCAAACACTTCCGGCTGGATCGTCAGCGGCATCAGGAAGCGGATGACGTTGAAATGGATGCCGCAAGTCAGCAGGACCAGGCCTTGCTCGAGCGCCTTGGCCTGCACTTTCTTGGCGAAGTCCGGATTCGGCTGCTTGCTGCCGGGCTGGTTGAATTCGACCGCGACCATCGCGCCCAAGCCGCGCACATCGGCGATTTCCGGCACTTCGGAGCGCAAGCCTTCCAGCGTGCTGCGCAATTGCGCGCCAAGCTCGTTGGCGCGCGCCACCAAGCCTTCTTCCTCAATCACGTCGATCACCGCCAGCGCCGCCGCCACTGCCAGCGGATTGCCGGCGTAGGTACCGCCCAGACCGCCCGGATTGGCTGCATCCATGATTTCGGCGCGGCCGGTCAGGGCCGACAGCGGGAAGCCGCCAGCCAGGCTCTTGGCCATCATCATCATGTCCGGCACCACATCGTAATGCTCAATGGCAAACATCTTGCCGGTGCGGGCAAAGCCGCTCTGTACTTCATCGACCACCAGCAGAATGCCGTGCAAATCGCAAATCGCGCGCAGCTGGCGCATGAATTCCGGCGGCGTCGGATAGAAGCCGCCCTCGCCCTGCACCGGCTCGATGATGATCGCGGCAACCCGTTTCGGGTCGATATCGGCCTTGAACAACCGGTCCAGCGCCTGCAGGGAATCGTCCACCGACACGCCATGCAGCGCCACCGGGAACGGCGCGTGATAGACCTCGGACGGGAACGGGCCGAAGCCGGCCTTGTACGGCACCACTTTGCCGGTCAGCGCCATGCCCATCATGGTGCGGCCGTGGAATGCGCCGGAGAAGGCGATGATGCCGCTGCGGCCGGTGGCGACGCGGGCAATCTTCACCGCATTTTCGGCCGCCTCGGCGCCGGTCGAAAACAGCGCGGTGCGCTTGGCGTGATTGCCGGGCGTGATCTGGTTGAGCTTTTCCGCCAGCTCGACATAGCCCTGGTACGGGAATACCTGGAAGCAGGTATGGGTAAATTTGTGCAGCTGGGCTTCCACCGCAGCGATGACTTTCGGATGGCAATGGCCGGTGTTGAGCACGCCGATGCCGCCGGTGAAGTCGATATAGCGCTTGCCCTCGACATCCCATACTTCGGAATTCTTGGCATGATCGGCATAGATCTGGGTCATTACGCCGACGCCGCGCACGGTGGCGGCTTCTTTGCGCTTCTGCAGGGCTTGGTTGCTCAATTCCATGATATCTCCAGTAATGTTGTAGTTGCAGCGCAATTCGCCGGCATCGCCAGCGCCCGCCACAGGCGTTTCTGACAAGTAAATATACTGTGTGCTGTATTTTTCAGTACCGCACGCAAATTATGTGGGAGGCATGGTGTTTATAAACATACTCCATCGCATCGCTGAATCATCAGGGGAGGCGGCGGGCTGAATGCCGATATCGCATCGATTCCACTTGTAATTGCGTGGGATCATATTAATAGGATTCTGGCGTTATACTTCAGAGCCAGTTTGGATTATTTGATGGAGCCACTTTGCGAATCGCCTCGTTACCGGATTTTGTATTGCAGCGCATCGACCGCGCCATCGGCGGGCCGGTCAACCGCCAGATTTACCAAGTGCTGCGCGCAGCAATCCTGTCGCACCAGTTGCCGACCGGGCTGCAACTGCCGTCCTCGCGCGAACTGGCGCGCGAACTGGCAATGTCGCGCAATACCGTCACCCATGCTTATGAACAACTGATCGCCGAGGGCTATCTGGAAACGCGCGCCGGCGCCGGCACCTTCATCGCCGATACGGTGCCGGATCAGATTGTCGATGCCCTCACCAGCAGCCGCAACGACAACGAGCAGGCCGGCCATGTCGGCTTGTCTGTGCGCGGCGCGCACCTGATCCGGCGCGCCGGCGTCAGTCCGCTGCAGTGGGGCGCGTTCATGCCGGGGGTGCCGGATGTCACGCAATTTCCGAATAAAGTGTGGAGCCGCTTGCAGAACAAGCACTGGCGCCGTTCGCGCGCCGAGTTGCTGACCTACGACCAGGGCGGCGGCTACCTGCCGTTGCGGGAAGCGATTGCCGAATACCTGCGGGTAGCGCGCTCGGTCAATTGCCGCACCGGCCAGATCATCATTACCACCGGCATCCACCAGTCGATCGATCTGGCCGCCAAGCTGCTGGGCGAGCACGGCGACCGCGCCTGGGTCGAAGAACCGTGCTACTGGGGCACCCGCAGCGTCTGCCAGTCGCTCGGCATCGAGCCGGTGCCGATTCCGGTCGACGCCGAGGGCATGCAAGTGCCTCAGTCCGATGGCTTGCATCCGGCGCAGCCGCCGCGCTTCATCTTTGTGACGCCATCGCATCAATACCCGCTGGGCACCGTGATGAGCCTGTCGCGCCGGCGCCTGCTGCTGGAATATGCGGCCGCCCATAAGGCGTGGATCATGGAAGACGATTACGACAGCGAATTCCGCTACGGCAGCCGGCCGCTGGCGTCATTGCAGGGACTCGATACCCACGATCGCGTGCTGTACATGGGCACCTTCAGCAAGACCACCTTTCCCGGCTTGCGCATCGGGTTCCTGGTGGTGCCGGAAACCTTGTCGGAAGCCTTCGTCACCGGCCACTCCGAGCTGTACCGCGGCGGCCAGGTGTTCATGCAGGCAATTCTGGCCGATTTCATGACGCAAGGATATTTTGCCTCGCACATCCGGCGCATGCGGGTGTTGTACGGCGAGCGCCTGCACTTGCTGCAGCAGGCGGTCAAGCATCATTTCGGCGATGCCATCGATTTTTCGGACGGCGATGCCGGACTGCATCTGGCGCTGCATCTGCCGCCCGGCTGCGACGACCTGACCATCTGCAGTGAAGCGCGCGCAGCCGGCATCATTACCCGGCCGTTGTCGGGCTACTACATGCAGGCTGCCAACGCGCGGCGCGGCCTGATGCTGGGCTATGCCTGCGTCCCCAACGAACAGATCGCGCCGGCCTTCGACAAGCTGGCCGGCATCATCAAAAAACACTGGCCGGCGTAACGCCGGTTCACCAGCACCAGGATCTTAATCATCAGAGCCGTCAGGTACGGTGTCCGGCCACCTTTGGCACGCGACGGACGTGGCGATGCGGTATCGGTGCCTGCGGCTAACGCGATGAAGTCAACATGTTCGGACAGGCCCATCAGCGGGCCGCCCATCTTTGCACGTCGATTGCCACGTTCTTCTTCAGCAAACAAGCTGGGCTTGGGCATCATCATCGGTCGCTACGCAAGTTCTGGATTCAGAATTTTACTTACCCAGCCAAATTAATAATAGGGTAGGTTTTAAGAGGTGGCCTTAAGGCTTGGCAAACTTCAGGACAAACTCATCCTTGGGTTGCGGTGGTTCTGGCGTATTCTTGTCGCGGGGGTCTGACGGATTGCGCAGAAAATTCCCTTGGCCCACCAGTTTAAATCCAGCCGATTCCACTTCCTGGCGAAGGAAGCCTTCTTCAATGCGATGCAATGTGCCCGACTCCGAAATTCCAGTACCGGGTCGACCCGAGTGATCGGCTATGACATACATGCCTCCCCCCTTAAGTGCAGCGAAGACAGCCCTGTTCATGCGTGCACGATCCACACCCATGTGGCCGAGATCGTGATAATTGAACATTAACGTCACGAGATCCAGCCCATTTGATGCAACTTCCGGGGGAATAGGGTCTTCAAATTTCCGCACGACCGGAATGATATTTGCCACCACCGGATTCTTGGCGCGTTCAGCCAGGGCCTGCGGTGAGGTCAGGCGGACGGCCGGCGGCGGCGCATTCGACGCGATCTGCGTGCTGGGTGCAGTTGTAGCAGAAGCCCCCTCCGGCGCCACAGGCTGTCGCGCAGAGCTGTCCGGACCGCGTGGCGCACTTTGCCCGTACACCCGCCCGGTGGGTCCAACCGCACGGGCCAGTAGTTCGGTCGTGTAGCCACCACTAGCACTCAGATCCAACGCAACCATGCCTGGGTGCACCCCGATGAATGCAAGCATTTGATCCGGTTTGCGGCGCATGTCATTGGTTCGATCAGCCGCGCTACGATCCGGGCTGGCGATGATCTTGGCAATGCGCTCCTTGGTGAGCACGGACGTGTCCGATGACGCCGACCTAGTCGTTGTCATATCCGCGCAAGCGCTCAGCGCGAACATTGCCGACACAAGCAGCGCGATTGAAAGATTTACGTTTGAATTGATTCGGCAAGTAATAAATTTTAAGGTCATTTCGCTCTCCATTCTTGCAGTAATCAAGTGTAGCGCATCGTTCCAGCCCGCTCATCAAGAAACGATTTCTGATGGCTACGGGCTGTATTCGACCCTTTGCAGTCCTTCAGCACGGCCATATGTGGGCGACGCTATCCACTTCCTCATGAAACTTGGCCGGCGCTGGGCCAATGCTCATAATTTCCGTCGGCGCCCCGACGGCCGCAGTTTCGCCGGGGTTTCTACCAGAGACAGACGTGCATGCGTATCGTGTGTAATTTTGGACACCTTGCCGACCAATTGAATGCCAAGCATTGCACTGCATAACCGCCCAACTCAAACGTTTCATTTATGGAACGATCTCGCCGGGATGGAAGCCGTCCTCACGAGCGCGTACCGCTCGCTCGAACCGCTCATTCAAACGACAGGGACGCGAAATTGTCGACCTCGGTTTGTGTTAATACTGTATCTCTTCGCAAGATTCCCGGCCGTTTGCGGCATCGTGACTCCTGGCGCGGGGTCGATCAGCGCATCCCGCATAAAGTCCTTGAAATCGACCGACGCCCCCAGCCTGAAGCCGGTGCGATGTAAAAAGGCTGCGATCGGGTTGCGTGAGGATCTTGATGTGCCGAACGAACCACGTTCAATTCTGATCGTTGCCATGACACCCCGTGCAACAGTTACTTCTTGTCGCCCTTAGCCGCATCCTGGATGCTATTGCCGGCTTTTTCGATCTGCTGTCCAGCCTTCTCTACTGCCTTGTCGGCTTCCTTGCCAGCATGCTCGGCCGGACCTTCCGGCTTCTGACAGCCGGATAGCGCTACCAGCACCACACTCATGGTCAAGATTCCGCTAATGATTTTGCTGAGTTTCATCATTTGTAGCTCCTCGTGGCCCCTTCACCCAAAAGCTGCAGTGAGCGATACGATCAATATAGCTTTTGGGATCACGGTCTTGATAAAAAGCGCCCGCGATGCACGGGCCGGCTATCTCATGCACATTGCACGTCTGTCATCATTTTGGTTTATTGACCTCGTGCCCGATGACGCCGCCGACGGCTGCGCCGCCAATAGTTCCGGCCGTGCTGCCGCCAGTAAGAATCGCGCCTCCGACGGCGCCGGCACCTGCGCCGATAGCCGTATTCCTACCCTGCGTTGACATCCCAGAACAACCAGCCAAGCCAACGAACATTGCTACGGCAATTGCACTGAACACGAATCGCTTCATCGCTTTCATGAAACCACCTCCTTCTCGAACATTATGCTTCCGATGCTTCGTACCGTACCGGCAAGTGCGGCTTACAAACTACCAAAATGCGCCTTCGCTCAATCCTGGCAATAATCCTTTGCACCGCCCGCGTACATCCTGCATTTTCCCTGGTTTAGTCGCATTAACTATTGTTGCCCTCTCGACCTACGATATGCGGATCAGTTATTGTCGATTGGATTGATATAACCAATTGTAGTCAATCTTGAATTTAATGCGACACATTACTGCCTAAAACCAAGGCCGGGCATAAAAATACGTAACAAGTTGATTTTTATGAAATTTTTAATAAAAAGCATCGATTTGCACATGCGCAAGGCGTGCCTTCTTGATATGGGCTAGCCATAAAATTCAATCTGGATTGACGCGCATCAAAAGCGATTGCCGAAGCGCGCACAGACTTATCCGAGCAGTTTGTCAATGCCGGTTGGATTGGATTGCGTTACTCAAAGGAGATTGAAATGAATTGGGATCTTATCGAAGGAAACTGGAAGCAATTCAAGGGCAAGATCAAGGAGCAGTGGGGCAAACTCACCGATGACCACATCGATCGGATCGAAGGCAAACGCGATCAGCTCGCTGGAAAAATCCAGGAAACCTATGGCATCGGCAAGGATGAGGCTGAAAAGCAGATCAAGGATTTCGAAGAGCGCAACAAGGATTATCGGCCATGAGTTTTTGTTGACGACAACGCAGTGCAATACGGGGCGGGTGTTTTGATAACCCGTTCAAGTGACCATCAAAACTCAGAGGAATAAAAATGAAAAAAATACTCGCAAACCTTTTACTCGGCGCGATCGCTTTCGGTTTTGTCACAGTGGCCTGCGCCGCGACCAATGAAGCGAAAGCTGCCTATAAGGCGGCCAAGAACAGCGCCACCGCAACCTACAAGGAGGCGCGCGCCAAATGCGATGCCTTGAGCGGAAATCCGAAGGATGTCTGCATCGAAGAAGCCAAGGCAGCTGAAAAACGTAGCAAGGCGGAAGCGGAAGCCAAGTATAAAAATACCCCCAAAGAACATATGAAGGCGCGCATTGCCGCGGCCGATGGAGACTATGCGGTGGCCAAGCAGAAATGCAACGCCCAAACCGGGAACGCCAAAGACGTCTGCATGGAGGAAGCCAAGGCAGCGCACACCAAGGCAGTCGTCGACGCAAAATCCAGCCAGAAAATCGGCGAAGTGAAATCGGAAGCGAAGGATGACAAGCGCGACGCCGATTACAAAGTAGCGACCGAAAAGTGCGATTCCTTAGCCGGCCCTGCCAAGGATGCGTGCGTCGCGGCGGCCAAGTCGAAGTATGGGAAATGAGTCCGCAGTCAAAATTCTGCTCGCGCGTACCGTTCCATTAGTGCCATGTATTCAGTTAAAAAAGGATGCCGATGGGCTGCTGTCGGCTATCCAATAAATAGAGGAGGCTCACATGCGTATCGGAACCATCCTGCTGATCGTACTGATCCTGATCCTGATCGGCGCGCTACCGAGTTGGCCCCACAGTCAAAGCTGGGGCTATTTTCCGAGCGGGATTATTGGCATTGTGGTCGTGGTTCTGCTCATTCTGCTGCTGCTGGGGCGGCTCTGAAGTCGACAGATGGAACGGCGAACCGGCTTATTGATTTTTGGAGGCCCGGCTGGAATCCAACAGTACAGCGTTGGCACGGGCACTACGAGATTTTTGACCACATCGCGCGGTGGCGCCCCCTTGTCCAGCAATTTTTTTTACCAGATCGATCTTGCTGTTGCTCATCTGCCGCTTGCGTTTGCTCTTGCGGCCGAGATGGCGGATCACTTCCGGCCCAGCACGGCTGCACAAGTACTTGGTCTGGAGCAGTTGGCTGCACACTTGGCTCATGCTCTCTATTCCTTGGTTTTTTGCAGTTTTAGCACACTGCGCCTGGGCGCAGCAGGCATTCAGTACGGAAAAAGCTTCTACGCAGTGGCCAGTGAGTCTGGCGCTTGACGCCAGCCCTTCGTACGCCGAAGGCTCCGAAGAACATCGCAACTACGACCGCCATCAATGGATAACAAATCTGCAAAAAGTGGGGGTTCTTAATCGTTCTCTGCCTACCCCCTACCGTGTTGCCATACCGCTGATGTCATTTGGCGACGCCAATCCCAGGATAATGCTTACTTACGCAAAAAACATGCCCGGCAATATCGGAGGCAGAGGGCTGATGCTATTCATTACGGTCGAAATTCCATAGATCTCAATATTGGGAAAAAATCTTCTCCATGGCGGCCAAGACGGACTGCTTGTTACTTTGCCGTCTTCCACGACCAAGCAGTCAGTATGGATCGAACGCTGCCGCTCGGCGCACCGGCCATTCACACATACTGCCGTGCGTATTTTTAAAACCGCATTAAATATCTGCGGAATACTGCATATTTTTACTTATACTCAGCCTTATTGTGAAATACCGGCCATTATTCAGGCGCTTATTGACGCCTTCCCCCAAGGCAGGAGGGAGGCGGCAATCGGGCTGCGTTACACCAGCCCCTGTTGCCGCAGCGCGGCAATCTCGTCTGCCGGCAACCCGAGCATCTGCTGCAATACCTGGTCGGTATGCTGGCCCAGCATCGGCGGCGCTTGCATGGCGGCAGTCGCGTCGCCGGAAAAGCGCACCGGATGGCGCACTTGCGGCACGCTGCCGGCGCTCGGATGCGGCACATCGACCCGCATTGCGCGCGCCTGCACCTGCGGGTCGGCAAAGACTTGCGCCAGATTGTTGATCGGCCCGCACGGCACGCCGACCGCTTCCAGCGCTTCCGCCAACTCCGGCCCACGCCAGGCTTGCAGCGCTTCCGTGATCAGCGGCACCAGCAGTTCGCGGTGCTTGACGCGTGCCGGATTGCTGGCGAAGCGCGCATCGGCACTCCACTCCGGCTTGCCCAGCACCCGGCAAAAATGGGCGAACTGGCCGTCGTTGCCGATCGCGATGACGATTTGCCCGTCGCCGGTCTCGAACGCCTGATACGGCACGATGTTCGGATGCGCATTGCCCCAGCGTTTGGGCAAGGCGCCACTGACCAGATAATTCATGCCGACATTGGCCAGCATCGCCACCTGCACATCGAGCAGCGCGACGTCGATATGCCGACCTTCGCCGCTGCTGGCGCGATTGGCCAGCGCGGCCAGAATCGCGGTGCTGGCATACATGCCGGTCATCACATCGACCACCGCCACCCCGACTTTTTGCGGGCCGCCGCCGGGCAGATCGTCGCGCTCGCCGGTGATGCTCATCAGGCCGCCGATGCCCTGAATCGCAAAGTCGTAGCCGGGCCGCGCCGCATACGGGCCGGTCTGGCCGAAGCCGGTGATCGAGCAATAAATCAGGCGCGGATTGATTGCCTTCAGCGATGCATAATCCAGCCCGTATTTCTGCAGGCTGCCGACCTTGTAATTCTCGATCAGCACGTCGGCTTGCGCGACCAGTCGGCGCAGCAACGCGGCGCCTTCCGGCTTGGCGAAATCGAGCGTGACCGACTGCTTGCCGCGGTTGGCCGACAGGTAATAAGCCGCTTCGCTGGTCAGGTTGCCGTCTGCATCCTTCGCATACGGCGGCCCCCAGTGGCGAGTATCGTCGCCGACACCCGGTTTTTCGATCTTGATCACGGTCGCGCCATAATCGGCCAGGATTTGCGTGCACCACGGCCCTGCCAGCACACGCGTCAGATCAAGCACCTTGATGTCGGGAAGCAAGCTCATAGATTACCCGCCGTCCTCAGGAGAAGGCCTGGATACCGGTAATGGCGCGACCCAGAATCAGCGCATGGATGTCATGCGTGCCTTCGTAGGTATTCACCACTTCCAGATTCACCATGTGACGGATGATGCCGTACTCGTCGGAGATGCCGTTACCGCCCAGCATGTCGCGCGCAACGCGGGCGATATCGAGCGACTTGCCGCAGGAATTGCGCTTCATGATCGAGGTGATCTCGACTGCCGCGGTGCCGGCGTCCTTCATCCGGCCCAGTTGCAGGCAGCCCTGCAGGCCGAGCGAAATTTCGGTCAGCATGTCGGCCAGCTTCTTCTGGATCAATTGATTGGCGGCCAGCGGACGACCGAACTGATTGCGGTCCAGCACATATTGGCGAGCGCGATGGAAGCAATCCTCGGCCGCGCCCAAGGCACCCCAGGCGATACCGTAACGTGCCGAATTCAGGCAGGTGAACGGACCTTTCAGGCCGCGCACATCCGGGAACGCGTTTTCTTCCGGGCAGAACACGCCGTCCATCACGATTTCGCCGGTGATCGAGGCGCGCAGGCCGAATTTGCCGTGGATTGCAGGGGCAGTCAGGCCTTTCATGCCTTTTTCCAGCACGAAACCGCGAATCGCGCCTTCGTCGTCCTTGGCCCAGACCACGAACACGTCGGCGATCGGCGAGTTGGAGATCCACATCTTGCTGCCCGACAGGCTGTAGCCGCCCGCCACTTTCTTGGCGCGGGTGATCATCGAGCCGGGGTCGGAACCGTGGTTCGGCTCGGTCAGGCCGAAGCAGCCGATCAATTCGCCGGTGGCCAATTTTGGCAGGTATTTCTGTTTTTGTGCTTCGGTGCCGAATTCATAGATCGGCACCATCACCAGCGAGGATTGCACGCTCATCATCGAGCGGTAGCCGGAATCGACCCGCTCCACTTCGCGCGAGATCAGGCCATAACTGACGTAATTCAGGCCGGGGCCGCCGTATTGTTCCGGAATGGTCGGCCCCAGCAGGCCGAGTTCGCCCATTTCGCGGAAGATCGCCGGATCGGTGGTTTCGTTGCGAAACGCTTCCTGCACGCGCGGCAGCAGCTTGTCCTGGCTGTAGGCGTGGGCGGCGTCGCGCACCATGCGCTCTTCATCGCTCAGCTGCTGATCCAGCAACAGCGGATCGTCCCAATGAAATTGTGTTTTTTGACCCATTTCGTTCTCCTGGTGAATTTATAATAGCGCAGGCTTCCTCGCCCACCGCTGCAAGCACAACACATAATGACCTGCCGGCCAATGTACGAGAATGACGGGCGCTGCGCAAACGCGTAATATGCATCAGCTTGTGCGTTTTACGCACGCGTCGGACATTTCTCTCTTTACAATGGCATTCAACATGCGCAGAAAGATTCCCAATACCAAAGCCCTGACGGCATTCGAATCCGCCGCCAGGCACCAGAGCTTCACCCAGGCGGCGCTGGAGCTAAGCCAGACCCAGAGCGCAATCTGCCGTCAGATTGCCGGCCTGGAGGAGTTTTTGGGCGTGCCCCTGTTCCACCGCAGCAAGCGCGGCGTGACGCTGACCGAAGCCGGCACCACCTACGGCCGGCAGGTAGCGCTGCGGCTCGATGCGCTGGAGCGCGACACGCTGGAACTGATGGCGCGGCGCGGGCTGGGCGGCAATCTGGAGCTGGCCGTGGTGCCGACCTTTGCCGCCAGGTGGCTGCTGCCCAGACTGGCCGGTTTCCATCAGGCCAACCCGGACATTTCGATCAACCTGACCACCAGCACCCGCCCGTTCCTGTTCAACGACACCGGCTTCGATGCGGCGATCCATTGCGGCGACGCCAACTGGCCGGGGACTGAAGCGTGTTTCCTGATGCAGGAGGATATCGTGCCGGTGTGCAGCCCGGACCTGATCGCGCCGCGCAAGAAGCTGACTCCGGAACAGGTGCAGGAATACCCGTTACTGCAGCAAACCACCCGCCCGTATGTCTGGCATGCCTGGTTCGAATCGTTCGGCCTGCAGGTCGAGCACGACATGACCGGGCCGCGCTACGAACTGTTTTCGATGCTCACACAGGCCGCCATGCACGGCATGGGGATCGCGCTGATCCCGCGCTTTCTGATCGAATATGAATTGCAAAGCGGGCAATTGATGATTGCTGCCGATCATTACTTCGTCAACAACAAATCGTATTATCTGGTCTATCCCGAAAAGAAGGCTGAAAGCGCAGTCCTGCAGCATTTTCGCGACTGGCTTGCCAATGAGGCGAAATCCTATCGTCAGAGCATTGGCCAGAATTGATACGGAATACGGCGATGCGCCGCCGCCAACGGTTATCCGCGGCGCTGCAGCAAACGCTCTTCCTTCAGCATCCTGGTCCGGATCCGATTGCGCTTGAGCGGGGACAGGTATTCGACAAACACCTTGCCCCTGAGATGATCGATCTCGTGCTGGATGCAGACCGCCAGCAAGCCGTCGGCGCTGACTTCAAACGGCGTGCCGTCGGCATCCAGCGCCCGCACCTTGACCTGCGCCGGCCGCTCGACGCCATCGTAGACCCCGGGGACCGACAGGCAGCCTTCGTCGTAGACCTTGGTCTCGCTGCTGACCCAGAGGATTTCCGGATTGATGAAGACCCGCAAGTCGTCTTGCGCGTCGGAGGTATCGATCACCACCAGCTGCTGATGGACATCGACTTGCGATGCGGCCAGGCCGACGCCCGGAGCTTCGTACATGGTGTCTGCCATGTCCTTGATCAGCTTTTTCAGGCGCGCATCGAAGACGGTCACCGGCTTGGCGATCTTGTGCAGGCGCGGATCGGGATAACGCAGAATATTTAATAGTGGCATACAACTTTTACACAACAGCAGCACAGTGCCGAAAAGGGGTTTCTCTTGCTAGTTCAAGGATTTATGGGCAGAATTTGATTCAATTTTGCAAGTATTGCCGCACGTCCACTTGTTTGCGCACACCACATTTGTGGCTTTGTGTATACGAATACAACAGGCCACACTGATTGGATAACAGCATGAAAAAGTTTAGCACAATCGCCCTGAAATTGACCGCGGCGCCCGCCTTCGCTGCGCTGGCTTTACTGGCCGGGTCCAATGTACAGGCCGCCTCGTGCGAATTCCTGCCGAATGCTCCGGATCAACATGCGGTGGTGCGCGGCGACACCCTGTGGGGCATTTCCGGAAAATTTCTGCAGCATCCGTGGTGCTGGCCGCAAGTCTGGGGCCTGAACCGCGACCAGATCCACGATCCGCACTGGATTTATCCGGGCCAGGTCGTGTATTTCGACCGCGCCGCCGGCCGCCTGCGGCTGGGCACGCCCACTGCCATGGGCGGCTCGCCGAACGTGCGCCTGCTGCCCGGAATCCGCACCGAAGCTCTGGGCGTGGCTGCGGTGCCGGCGATTGCCGCCAGCGCGATCGAACCGTTCCTGTCGCAGCCGCTGGTAATCGAAGAAAAGCAGCTCAACGATACGCCGCGCATTGTCGCAACCCAGGAAGGCCGCGTGTTCCTCGGCAAAAACGACAAGGCGTATGTCCGGGGCGCACTGCAGGGCGGCACCTCGTTCCAGGCATTTCGCCCGGGCAAGCCGCTGGCCGACCCGGAAACCAAAGCGGTCATCGGTTATGAGGCGGTCTATCTCGGCACCCTCAAGCTGCAGCGCGCAGCCGCTGCGGAAAATGAAGCGCACACTTTTTCGGTAGTTACGTCCAAGGAAGAAATAGGCGTAGGCGACCGCCTGCTGCCGGTACCGCCCACCCCGATCATGAATTACATGCCGCATCCGCCGGACGCCCCGGTCGCGGCGCGCATCGTGGCCATCTACGGCGGCGTCAGCCATGCCGGACAGAATCAGGTGGTGTCGATCAATCGCGGCCGGAACGATGGCATCGACATCGGCACCGTGCTTGAATTGTCGCGCCACGGCCAGCTGATCAACGATCCGGCCGATAAAGGCAGGGCCATCAAGCTGCCTGACGAGCAGTACGGCACGCTGTTCATTTTTCGCGTCTTTGACAGAATCGCTTACGGCCTGATCATGCAGGTCGCCGACTCGGTTCAGGTCGGCGATGTGGCCAGGTCGCCCGAGTAAGCGGCGGCGCTTTCGCCATGACGGGCGCCGCACACTCCGAGGAACTGGCGCTATGGCTGCGGCTGGAACAGACGCCCGGCGTCGGCCCCGAGACTGCGCGCAAGCTGCTGGCGGCCTTCGGCCTGCCGGAGCACATTTTTTCGAGCAGCTTTGCCGCATTGCATCAGGTGGTGTCGCAGCGCGTCGCCCATGCGCTGCTGGCCGCGCCGTCCGATGCCACCAAAGCCCTGATCGACAAGACGCTGGACTGGTGCGCACAGGCCGGCAACCACGTGCTGACGCTGGCAGATGACACTTATCCGGCGGCGCTGCTGGATATCGCCGACCCGCCGCTGATGCTGTACGCGAAAGGGCGGCTGGCGCTGCTGTCGGCTCCGGCGCTGGCAGTGGTCGGCAGCCGCAACGCCACCGCGCAGGGCATCGCCAACGCCGACCAGTTCGCGCAGGCGCTGAGCCAGGCCGGGCTCAGCATCATTTCCGGTCTGGCGCTGGGGATCGATGCTGCCGCCCATCAGGGCGGCCTGCGCGGTGCCGGCTCGACCGTGGCCGTGATCGGCACCGGCGCCGACATCGTCTATCCGGCCCGCAACCGCAGCCTGGCGCACCGGATCGCCGATTGCGGCTGCATCGTCAGCGAGTACCCGCTCGGGATGCCGGCCATCGCCGCCAACTTTCCGCGCCGCAACCGCATCATTTCCGGGCTGGCGCGCGGCGTGCTGGTGATCGAGGCGGCGCTGCAGTCGGGCTCGCTGATCACTGCCCGCATGGCCGCCGAGCAGGGCCGGGACGTATTCGCGATCCCGGGCTCGATCCATTCGCCGCTGTCCAAGGGCTGCCATCTGCTGATCAAGCAAGGTGCCAAGCTGGTCGACTCGGCCCAGGACATACTGGAAGAATTGCGCAATTTCACTCCGGCCCCTGGCACTGCGGCAGGCGCCGCCGGCCCGGCACCGGCCAGCGCCAATCCGAAAGACCCGCTCGCCAGCCGGCTGCTGGCCGCGCTGGGATTCGATCCGGTGCAGATCGATGCGCTGGCGCAGCGCAGCGGCTTCGATATCGCCATGCTCAGCACCCAGCTGCTGACGCTGGAGCTGGACGGGCTGGTGGAACGGCTGCCGGACGGCGCCTACCGGCGGCTGGGCTGACAGCAGCAGGCGCAGGTATACTCCTGCCATGCACGCCAATTCCTCCCCCATTTCCAGCGGCCAGAGCGGTATTCACGAACATTTGGCGGCGATCGTCGCCAGACACGCTGCCAGCACCTTCCAAAAACCGATTACCGCCTATAACCGCCAGGCTTTTGAAGCCAGCATGGCCGCCTGGCGCAATGCTGCCGGCGGCGATACCGGTTCGATGCCGCTGATCCTCGATACCGGCTGCGGTGTCGGGCTCTCGACCCGGCACCTGGCGACGCAATTTCCCGACCATTTCGTGCTCGGCATCGACCAGTCGGCCGACCGGCTGGAACGCAATACGGCGTGGCATGGTGCAGCGCCGCAAAACTTCACGCTGGTACGGGCCGATCTGGTCGATTACTGGCGCTTGCTGTCGGCCGGCGGCATCCGCCCGGCGCGCCAGTATCTGCTGTACCCGAATCCGTGGCCGAAAGCTGCGCATCTGGGCCGCCGCTGGCACGGACACGCAGTGTTTCCGACCATAGTCGCGCTGGGCGGCGTACTGGAATGCCGCAGCAACTGGCGCATCTATGTCGAGGAATTCGCGGCTGCAGTGCAGCAACTGCGCCCGTCGCCGCAACCCGGCGTCGAGCACTACCCGATCGACACCCCGATCACCCCGTTCGAACGCAAATATCTTGCCTCCGGCCACAGCCTGTGGCGCTATCGCGCGCAACTCGCCTGAATCCTGCCGCGATTGCGTGCATCTTTTGATATCACACAAGATCAGGCCGGACACCGGGTTTACCATCAGCGCAGAAGCGGGCGCTGCGGCGCTTCCGTACTGACTTCATACATTGGCCAGTATATTTTATTATCGCAATAAATACATGCTTAAAATGGCACTAAAATTGCCATACCCTGCATTTTTAATGCAACTATCCAGGCTGCGGCAGGGGCTGCACCGGCACACCGGCATTCGCTGGCCGCAGCGCGCCCCAGGCGGCGACATGAAACGAGTCAAGTCGATGGAATACTCATCCGGCCGGCCTGAAACCGGGCCCACAGCGGAAGCCGGCAGCCACCCCGGCCAGCCCCCGAATCTGCCGACTTGCCCGCAATGCGGAACCATCAACCTCGGGCTGCTCCCGACATGCAGCAGTTGCGGCCATGCGCTGCATGCGGAACACGCACTTGGCGGCGCCCCGGACATGATGCCGCCGGGTCGGCAATACAGCCCCTCCAGAGAAGAAAAATGGCAGCGCTGGGGATGGGGCCTGGCACTGCTCATATTCCTGCTGGCGAGTGTCGGCTTGCTGATTTTCTCGCTGCTGCCGTCGCCATTGCCGCCGCCCGATTCCGCCAAAAGCATCCGCGGCCAGGAAGTTCCTTACCGCATGCCGATACCGGCTCCGACCGCAGCCAGCGGGTCGGGAAAAGCGCAAATCCGTGTGCCCGATGCAGCGCCTGCTCCGCCTGTGGCGGCCTCCGAGCCTGCGCAGCCAGGCGCCGAAGCACGGGCAGCGACAGAGGCAAGCGCAGTCGAACCCAGGCCGGCGCCGCCGGCCGCACCGCAACCACGAGAAGCGACGGCACCCGAGAAGGCGCGCTGTTCGGATGCCCGGCAAGCCTTGGCGCTCTGCAGTACCAACTGAACCGGAGGGAACATCATGAAAAAGATCTGCCTGCTCTGCCTGTTTCTCATGCTGCCGGCGCTGGCCTTGGCCCGCGTCGAATACAAGATCGTGACCGCGTCCGAGCGCGGCACCTATATCGAAATCGGCCGCGACCTGGCGAAGTGGGTCGCCGCACCGGCCGGGATCGATCTGCAGGTGCTGCCTTCCAAGGGTTCGGCAGAAAACGTGCAGCGCTTGCGCTACGAGCCGGGCGTGAAGCTGGCGCTGGTGCAGTCCGACGTCTACCAGGCGCTGCTCGACCAGGCCCAGGCCGGGAACAAGCCGGCCGGCCAGATCATCCGGCCTTTGCGCGTGATTCTGCCGCTGTACAACGAGGAAATCTACTTCGTCACGCGGGCCGATTCGCCGCTGAACTTCATCCATGAAATGAAAGACAAGAAAATCAACGTCGGCCCGGTCGGCAGCGGCACCGCACTGTCGGCGACGACGCTGTACCGGCTGATGTACGGCCAGAATTTGCCCGATGGCAATGCGAGCTATCTCTCCAACGAGGAAGCGCTGCTCAAGCTGACCGAGGACAAGTCGATCGATGTCGTGGTGATCGTCGCGGGCCAGCCGGCCAAACTGTTTGCCGACATGAAGCCGGAAGCGCGGCAGTACATCAAGTTGCTGCGCCTGGATGAAAAAGCGCCAGAAATCCAGCGCGCGACCAAGATTTATTTTCCGGCCGTCATACGCAGCGCCAGCTATCCGAACTGGATCAGCCAGGATGTGCCGACGCTGACGGTGAAGGCATTTCTGGTTACTTACGACTACAACCTGAAGATGACGAAAGCGTATCTGCGGCGCTTCGCAGACGCCCTTTGCCTGAATTTCGACAACCTGCAGAACCACGGACACCAGAAATGGAGGCAGGTCGGCATGGCATTGCCGCCGCTCGGCAAGGGATGGACATACTATGCGCCGATGGCGCAGGTGTTGCGCGACTGCGCCGCGCATCGCGTCGCGGCGGGCTTGCCTGCCGCGACCACCCAGCAGGCGAAGAAATGCAGCCAGCAGGAAAAAGTGCTGGGGCTGTGCGGCATCTGAGGCGGCTTTTCGACGTTCATTGCGCCAGGCTGTAAAATGCCGCATCTACCGAATTTCCGGCGAAGACCTTTGTGTCATTCGCCGCCTGATCCAATGCCAACAGCGATGCCTCCGAACAGCGATGCCGAATCCGGCCCATCCAGCGCAAAAACGCTGGGATTCATTACCACCTGCGCGCTGCCGACGCCCTGGGCCACTTTCCTGGTGCACGCCTTCATCGAAGTCGCCACCGGCAAGGAACATCTGGCTCTGACGCTGGGCGAGGTGGCCGGCGAGGCGCCGGTACTGGCGCGAATCCACTCCGAATGCCTAACCGGCGATGCGCTGTTTTCCCTGCGCTGCGATTGCGGCCCGCAACTGGAAGCAGCACTGCAAAAAATTGCCGCCGACAGGACGTGGAGTATTGCTATATTTGCGCCAGGAAGGGCGCGGCATCGGTTTGGTCAACAAGCTGCGCGCCTACCACCTGCAGGATAGCGGCGCCGATACCGTGGAAGCCAACGAACAACTCGGTTTTGCGCCGGATCAGCGCAATTACGACCTGTGCCTGCCGATGTTCCGGCATCTTGGCATCACGTCGCTGCGCCTGATGACCAACAATCCGCGCAAAATCGATGCGGCATTGGGAATGGGCATTGCGGTGACCGAACAGATCCCGCTGATCATCAAGAGAAATCCGTTCAACGAGCGCTACCTGAGCACCAAGGCCGCCAAGCTCGGCCACATGATCAAGCCGTGAGCCACCGCCGCGTGAACGCCTAAAGTCGCGAATTTGCCGCCGCAGCCGCCGGCAGGCGGCCGGGACGGGCCGCGATCAATGCCCCCAGCGACACGCACACCAGCCCGCCGAGCAGCCAGGCCGTCAGCGCCTCGTTGAGCAAGGGTGCGGCAGCCACGCCCGCCAGCACCGGCACCAGCGCAATCAGCGCCCCTACCCGCACCGGGCCAAGGATGGACACCGCCTTCAGGAACAGCAACATGGCCAGGATGGTCGGCCCGATGCCCTGATACAAACCCTGCAGCAGCAGGGTCGACAGCGGCACGGCGGCCAGTTGCTTGGGCAGGAACAGCAGGTAGACCGGCAGGTACAGCAGTGCCGAGCCGAGCGTGACGAAGCGCGTCAGGATCCAGGGGCCGTAGTGCCAGCGTTTCACCAGCACGCTGTAGAGCGCCCACACTATCGAGGCGGCAAAAATCAGCAGGTCGCCGTAGAGCAAGGCAGGCGACCAGCCGCCGCCCAGGTAAGGCACCGCCACGCATGCCACTCCGGCCGCGATCACCAGCAGGCCCCAGCAGCGCGCCGGCGTCAACCGTTCGCCGTGCAGCAAAAAAGCCGCGCCCGCCACCAGGAACGGTTGCATGCCGGGCAGCAGAATGGCCGCATGCGCGGCCGGCGCCAGCTTGAAGCCGGCATACACCAGCACGCAGTAAGCCACGCCGCCCAGCAGCGCCAGCGTCCACAGGCGGCGGTCGCGCCAGGCGCGGTCCGGCATTCCTCTCAGGAAAGGCAACAGCAGCAAGCTGGCTGTGCCCAGGCGCAGGGCCATGACATCGTAAGCGGTCAGTGCGGTTTTGCCGCCCATGCGCGAGATCAGGATGAAGCCGGTCCAGATCGCCACGGTGCCGGCTGCCGCCAGATAGCCCCACAGCTGTTGACGCGATTTTTGTTGGGTATTCATAGAGCGTTCCGGTAGCGTTGGCAGATGCAGGCGATGCAAGACAGCCTCCCAGATTACACGGAGCTATAATTCTCGTAAAATGAATTATAAAGATCATATTCATCTCGAAAAGAGAACCATGGAACTGAGCGATCTGCATATCTTCCGCTGCGTGGTCGAGGAAGGCGGCATCTCCAAGGCCGCGCTGAAGCTGCACCGGGTGCAGTCGAACGTCACCACCCGCATCCGCCAGCTGGAGCAGGAACTCGGCGTCGCGCTGTTCTTGCGCGAAGGCAAACGCCTGCTGCTGACGGCTTCCGGCCGCATCCTGCTGGCATACGCGGAACGCTTGCTGGCGCTGGCCGACGAAGCGCGCGCTGCGCTGGCAGGCGGCACCCCCTGCGGACATCTGCGCCTGGGCTCGATGGAGAGCACCGCAGCGGCACGGCTGCCCGATCTGCTGTCCGCCTTTCACCGCCAGCACCCGGAGGTGCAGCTGGAACTGCGCACCGGCGGCACCGGACGGCTGGTGACTGGGGTGCTGGAAGGGGCGCTCGACTGCGCGCTGGTCAGCGGCCCGGTGGAGGATGTCCGGCTGGAAAACACCGCGGTTTTTTACGAAAAACTGATGGTGGTGGCGCCCGCCGGCCATCCGCCGATCGACTCGGCGCAGGATCTGCAAACGCGCACGCTGCTGACCTTTGAAGCCGACTGCGCCTACCGGCAGCGGCTGGAACACTGGCTGAACTCCGGCCGCGTGGTGGCCGAACGCATCGTCGAACTGGCCTCCTACCACGCGATGATCGGCTGCGCGGCTTCCGGCATGGGCATCGCGCTGGTGCCGCAAAGCCTGCTCGACAAGCTCAACGTCGGCGACACGGTATCGATCCACCCGCTGCCGGATGCGCTGGCGCGCGTGACCACGGTACTGATTCGCCGCCGCGAAAAAATCAGCGGCGCAGTCGCGGCCCTGCTGCGGATACTGTGCGACGGCAGCGGAGAACACGCATGAACCACGGCACCGACCTGGAGACGCTGCTGAGTGCAGTGCGCGCTTGCCGGGCCTGCGCCGCCGAGTTGCCGCTGGGGCCGCGCCCGATAGTGCGCGCCAGCGCAACCGCGCGCATCCTGATCGTCGGCCAGGCACCCGGGCTGCGCGTGCATACCAGCGGCATCCCGTGGGACGATCAGAGCGGCGCGCGCCTGCGCGGCTGGATGGGCGTCGATCAGGAAACGTTCTATGATGCGGCGCGCATCGCCATCATCCCGATGGGCTATTGCTATCCGGGCCGCGGCAAGGGCGGCGATCTGCCGCCGCGGCGCGAATGCGCGCAACTCTGGCTCGACCAATTACTGGCCCGGATGCCGCACATCGCATTGACGCTGCTGATCGGCCAGTATGCGCAGCGCCACTTCCTGGGGCGCCGCCGCAAAGCTTCGCTGACCGCCACCGTCGGCGCCTGGCCGGAATACGCGCCGCACTACATTCCGCTGCCGCATCCATCGCCGCGCAACCAAGCCTGGTTCCAGCGTCATCCGTGGTTCGGGCAGGAAGTGCTTCCAGCCTTGCGCACGCGCATCGCCGCACTGCTGGCGGCCTGAACGCCGCCGCTGCAAAAAGAGTGCGTTAACAGAGTGCGCAGAGTGCGTTAACCCGAAAACTTTGACCCGCCACCGATCCTGTCCTAACCTGCAGGAAAGCGAAAGGCGATTGGAAATCATGGGTGGAAAAATTGCAGCAGCCAATATCCGGCTCAAGCGTGCCTACCAGCCGGCGGCGGCAGACGACGGCCAGCGGATTCTGGTCGACCGCTTGTGGCCGCGCGGCGTCAGGAAAACCGATGCCGCGATCGACCAGTGGGCCAAGGATCTGGCGCCGAGCACCGCGCTGCGGCAATGGTTCGGCCACGATCCGGCCCGCTGGCCGGAATTCTGCCAGCGCTATGCGGCGGAATTGCAGCAGCAGCCGGAGCCGCTGGCGCAATTGCGCGCGCTGGCGCAGCGCCAGCCGGTCACGCTGGTGTTTTCGGCCCATGACGAAGCATATAACAATGCGGTTGCGCTGCGCGATTTCCTGCTCGGCAAAAAATCCGCCCCGGCAGCCTGATCCGGCAGCCGGCGCTATGCGGCGGCGCATGTTACCGTAATCGTCCGCGCTTCTTTTTGGGTTCGACTGCACGCCATGTGCCAGCTTCTCGGGATTCAATAACAAGAATTATATGATGGCATTTGGAGTGATTGGCGATTGAAACCATCACTCCACCGCGTCGCTGACGTACAGAGAAAACTCACCTCCGGCCGGTTTCACCCTCTGTCGACTCCTCTTACTGCCTAACCACCAAGGACGACTCGCGCGTCTTCAGCGCCTGCGAAATCACCCCGACCGTAAAGGTAGGTAGTGCTGATTACCGAAGCTGGCACCGTATCGGCACTGTGTGCCACACCCAGTTATCTGGCTGCTGCTGTTTCGGGCATGGGTGTGTTGCTGCAACCACCTGAAATCGTCGAACCGCATACCGCGTCCGGACAGTTGGCGACCTTGCTACCCGAATACAGCGACAGCGCACCGACGCGGCCCATGCACATGGTTTACGTTCCAGACCGACGGATGACGCCCAAACTGCGAAGTTTCATCGAGTTTGTGATTGCGAACTTCGGGCCGGACGCTCATGGATCAACTGAACGGACAATGCTGAAGTCAGCTTGATTCGTGTCTGCTATGACACTGCGGGCTTGGATAACCGCAGGGAGGTGCTCTGAAAGGAAATCGAGCACACTTCTGACAGAGGGCAGCATGCCTCTGGGAGCGGGATAAGCCAGACAGAGGCGATTGGACAACGCAGACCAGGCAGGCAAGACATGTTCGAGCAGCCCCTTCTTGATACTGACAGCGACAATGGGTTCAGGCAGCAGGGCGATACCTGCTCCGCCGATGGCGGCCTCAAACTGGAGCCGCAGGTCATTTGTTTGCATCCTTGGGAAATGGCTTACCAAGCATGCCTCTCCCGCTTGGTTGGACATCTCCCAACGTACCTTGCCATCACGGACATCGCTTGCCCTGCCCAAGGTGGCAAAGTTGGGAATCTCGTCGGGAGTGGCCGGCCTCCCCGTTTCATTAAGGAATCGTGGCGCAGCAACCAAAATTCTTCTGGCGTTACCCAAGTTGCGGATTACGATACCTGCCATCGCATTAAGTTGAGGACGTGCCAGGAGCGCCAAGTCAAAACGGTCCTCGATCAAATCCACGGCATGGTCAGTGGCTTCGATGTGCAGATTGACCATCGGATGCCTTGCCAGATAGGCAGGCAAGATGGACGCCAGATAGGTCTGAGCGAGTACAGGCGGGCAGGTCATCCTGACGGTGCCGACCGGTTCCTTACGCAGGCTGGCAATACTTTCGTAAGCGGCCTCTGCTTCCTCGACGACAACAAGACAGCATTCATAGAACTGCTCGCCGGCCTCGGTGAGGCCAATGCGTCGAGTTGAACGGTGCAAGAGCCTGACCCCGAGCTGCTTCTCAAGTTCAGCCACCCGCCGGCTGAGGCGAGTCTTCTCAATACCCGTCGCCCGCGCTGCCGCAGTAAATCCCCGGTTCCGCACCACCGTAACGAAATACAACAAGTCATTCAAGTCAGGCAGGGTCATTGGTGCACATTTGCAATAGTTAATGGCAATTACGCCATCTTATCCTCAACTAGAATGAAGAATAAAATAATCGCCTGGCAATTACTGGCAGGAGCGTCGTAAGTAACAACTTATGCGCCACGCTGAATAGATTCCGATCATGAACGAATCGCAAGCCCATCCCGTACTGCTGCTGGTTAGCCGTCGTGCCAAACCCGGCCATGAGGCCGAGTTTGAATGGCTGATGGCAGAGTTTATTACTTCGGCAGAAGCCTTTCCTGGCTGCCTCGGCGCCCAATTGGTACACCCGGGCGACGAGGAGGCTGTTGAAGATACGCTGTACCACGCCTTGATGGCGTTCGAGGACGCCAGCAGCCTTGATGCTTGGCAGAAGTCGGCTGAGCGTGCCGCAGGCCTAGCCAGCATTGCCCCCTATATCGAAGGCCTGGCGGTGGTGCGCGGCATTGCAGGACTAGCGCACTGGTTTCAACCCCAGACCGGCGCTAAACACAGCCAGCCCCCCCGCTGGAAAGTGGCAGTAGTCACTTGGTTGGGGATTTTTCCGACGGTGTATCTGCTCTTTCTGCTGTTAGGCGACGTTCTTGCTCCCTTGTCCCTGCTGGCCCGCATCTTTCTCTTAACGGCGTTAGTCGTGGCCATCATGACCTGGGGTGTTGCGCCGCAACTGACCCGGCTGCTCAAACCCTGGCTTTTTCCTTCAACAACGCCCAAGCCAAAAGGCGCTCCTGTCGAGCCATCGCCTTAACCTCTTTCAATCTTGGGGGCCTTGGGAAGGAAATAGTGACCGATATGGTTCCCGGAATTGCGATGCTGGCGACCGTCGATTCAATGCCTTTGCGCTGCAACAGCGCAGCCGCAATTTCACGACTATCTCATGCCGAGCCAGCTTCACACATCACATCCAGCGTCATGCGCTGCGCGATTTCCTGCTCGGCAAAAAACCCGCCCCGGCGGCCTGATCCGGCAGCCGGCGCTATGCGGCAGCGGCGGCGCATGTTACCGTAATCGTCCGCACTTCTTTTTGGGTTCGACTTCACGCCATGTGCCAGCTTCTCGGAATGAATTGCAACGTTCCCACCGACATCGTGTTCAGCTTCACCGGTTTCGCCACGCGCGGCGGCCGCACCGATGAGCACAAGGATGGCTGGGGCATCGCTTTTTTCGAGGGCAACGGGGTGCGCCATTTCGTCGATCACCAGGCCGCCGTGGCGTCGCCGATCGCCGAACTCATCAAGCGCTATCCGATCAAGTCCAAGGTTGTCATCGCCCATATCCGCAAGGCAACGCATGGCGCGGTGGCGCTGGAAAACTGCCATCCGTTCGTACGCGAGTTGTGGGGCCACTACTGGGTGTTCGCGCACAACGGCGAACTGCAGGATTTCGCACCGAAGCTGAGCGGCGCCTATCACCCGGTCGGCAGCACCGACAGCGAATATGCATTCTGTTTTATCCTGCAGCAATTGCGGCAGCGCTTCGGCCAACAGCGGCCGTCGAACGCCGGATTGAAGATCGCGCTGCAGCAGCTGTGCAGCGAAATTGCCGGCCACGGCACCTTCAACATGATGCTGTCGGACGGCAATGCGCTGTTCGTGCACTGCTCGACCAAGCTGCATTACATCGTGCGGCGCCATCCGTTTGCCACCGCGCAGCTGTCGGACGAAGATGTCAGCGTCGATTTCGCGCAAGTCACGACGCCGCAGGACTGCGTCGCCATTATCGTCACCGAACCGCTGACCGCCAACGAGAACTGGATCCGGCTGGCACCGGGCGAATTGAAAATGTTTGTCGACGGAATGCCGGCATGATCGCCGGGGCAGCTGCGACAGGCTGCTTGCACGTTTATAATACTGCGCCCCTGTATTTTAATGCTTCGCCTATTTTAGTGCGATAAAGCCAAGTATTTC
>NZ_AVCC01000025.1 GCF_000622895.1 Herminiimonas sp. CN | reverse complement strand
CATTTCCGTATGTATTGTCATCGCGCAAGTCCAGCGCAAAAAAGGCTGTGATGCAGGCTGCGATACCAGGTTCACACCCGCTCCAGCACCAATGCAATGCCCTGCCCGACGCCGATGCACATGGTGCATAGAGCGTAACGCCCGCCGGTCGCGTGCAGCCGGTTCACGGCGGTGGTGGCCAGGCGCGCGCCGCTGGCGCCCAGCGGATGGCCCAACGCAATCGCACCGCCCCAGGCGTTGACGCGCGGGTCGTCGTCCCGCAGTCCCAACAGGCGCAGCACCGCCAGTCCCTGGGCAGCAAATGCTTCGTTGAGTTCAATCACGTCGATCTGTTCGAGCGTGAGGCCAGTGAGGGCCAGCACCTTTTGCGTGGCCGGCGCCGGGCCGATGCCCATGATGCGCGGCGACACGCCCGCAGTGGCCATGCCAACCACCCGGGCCTTGGGTACCAGACCATTGCTGCTGGCCGCGTGCTCGTTGGCCAGCAGCAACGCGCAGGCGCCGTCATTCACGCCGCTGGCGTTGCCGGCAGTCACCGTGCCATCGGGCCGCACCACGCCCTTGAGTTTGGCGAGCGTCTCCAGGCTGGTCGCGCGCGGGTGCTCGTCCTGGCTGACGACGATGGGGTCGCCTTTTTTCTGCGGGATGATCACGGGCACGATCTCGCGCGCAAAATGGCCGGCCTGTTGCGCGGCAACAGCATTGAGCTGACTGGCCAGGGCCATGCGATCCTGCGCCTCGCGCTCGATCTTGTATTCGGTGGCGACGTTCTCGGCCGTTTCAGGCATCGAGTCAACACCGAACTGGTGCTGCATCAGCTTGTTGATGAAGCGCCAGCCGATAGTGGTGTCATAGATGGCGTTGGCGCGACTAAAAGCGGTCTCGGCCTTGGGCATGACGAACGGTGCACGACTCATGCTTTCCACGCCGCCGGCAATCATCAGTTGCGCCTCGCCGCTCTTGATCGCACGCGCGGCTGTGCCGACCGCATCCAGACTTGAGCCGCACAGGCGGTTGAGCGTGACGCCCGGCACCTCGAATGGCAATCCGGCCAGCAGGCTGATCATGCGGGCGACATTGCGATTATCTTCGCCGGCCTGGTTGGCGCAGCCATAGATTACGTCAGTCACGGCCAGCCAGTCGACGTTGGGATTGCGTTCCATCAGGGCCTTGAGCGGAATCGCGCCCAGGTCGTCGGTGCGGACACTCGAGAGTGCGCCGCCGTAGCGGCCGAAGGGCGTGCGAATGGCGTCGCAGATGTAGGCTTGATTCATGGTGTGATTCCTTGGAATTTGACAGGGATATTTCTGTGTGCTGCGCGCTCAGTCCAGCAGTACGGCCAGGTTTGCGCGCACGAAGCTGCCGCCGCTGCATCTGGCCAGTTCATCCATGCCGGCCTGCAGCGCGGCCGCGCCCTGCTGACGGGCCCAGAACACCGGACCGCCTTCCCAGCGCGGAAAACCGTAGCCCTGCACCATCACAACGTCGATGTCGGTAGCACGGCCGGCCACCCCTTCTGCCAGCAGCAACGCAGCCTCATTGACCATGGCCAACAGCGCGCGGCGCTGTATCTCTTCATCACTCAGCAAACGACGTTCGATGCCGCGTTGGACGGAGGCCTGCTCGATGATGCCGCGCACCGTCTGGTCGGTGGTTGCGGATCGCTTGCCATCGGGATAGGTGTAGTAGCCGGCGCCGCTCTTCTGGCCCAGCCGCCCCTGTTCGCACAGGTGGTCTAGAATCGCGACGTAGCGTTCTTGCGGGTTGCGCGTAGCTGCCTGGGCCCGGCGCATGCGCCAGGCAATGTCCAGGCCGGACAGGTCGGCCACGGCAAACGGTCCCATGGCAAAGCCGAATGCCTGCAACGCAGCGTCGACTTGTTCGGGCCAGGCGCCGTCTTCGAGCATGAACTCGCACTGCTTTCGGTAAGCATTGTAGATGCGGTTACCAATGAAGCCGAAGGCGTTGCCCGTTACCACCGGCTGCTTGCCCAGGCGTTTAGCCAGAGCCATGCCGGTAGCCAGCACATCCGGCGCCGTCTGCTCGCCACGCACCACTTCCAGCAGTTTCATCACATTGGCCGGGCTGAAGAAGTGCAGACCCAGCACATCCTGGGGGCGGGATATGGCCCGGGCGATGGCGTCCACATCCAGGTAAGAGGTATTCGTGGCCAGCACGGCACCCGCACGCGCATGGGCGTCGATCTTGGCAAAGACTACATGCTTGACCGCCATCTCTTCAAACACGGCTTCGATGATCAGGTCGGCGCGGCGTAACTGTTCCCAGTCGGTAGTCGGCGTAAGGCGGGATTCGTTGGCCGCAGCCTGGTCTACCTTGAGTTTGCCGCTGGCCACGCGGTTGTTGTAGTACTCGTGGATGCGCTCGCTGCCGCGCTGCAACGCGGCTTCGTCCTGCTCCACCAGCAGCACGTCCATGCCGGCGTCGAGGGCACTGATGGCAATGCCGGAGCCCATGGTGCCGGCACCGATGATGGCGACCGTCTGTACAGGCCGGGGTGTTGCTTGAAACGCCTGCGGCAGCTTCATCGCTTCGCGCTCGGCGAAAAATTGGTGGCGCAGGGCGAAGGCTTCGCGGGACAGCCGAAGCCGCTGAAACGCCGCACGTTCGCTGGCCAGCGCATCGTCGATGGGCAATCGGGCTGAAGCCTGGATCACCTCAATCGCAGCCATGACCGCAGGACGGCGCTTGCCGGCGCGCAAAGCGGATTGCACGGCAGATTCAATCACTGCCGGATCGTCCGGAAGTACCGCCTCATCGCGGATGCGGCACTTGCGTCCAGCCAGAGATCGGGCATGCGCGATGGCAGCAGCCCGCAAGTCGGTACTAACCACTTCGTCGATCAGGCGCAACTCCAGCGCCTTGCCGCTAGGGATGCGCTCGCCGCTACAGATCATCTGTATCGCACGCGCCACGCCAACACGGCGCGGCACGCGCTGGGTGCCTCCGGCGCCCGGGATGATGCCCAATGTCACTTCGGGCAGGCCGACCACGGTCTTGACCGTCGCGACACGCGCGTCGCAACCCAGCGCCAGCTCGAGCCCACCGCCCAGCGCGGCGCCGTGCAGCGCGGCCACCACCGGCTTGGTGCAGGCCTCGATGGCCTCGATAATGCTCGGCAACTCCGGCGCCTCCAGCGGTTTGCCGAATTCGCGCAAATCCGAACCGGCAATGAAGGTGCTCCCCGAGCCGATCAGCACTCCTGCAAGAAGGTCGGGCGTTGCCTGCAGCGTGTCGATCGCCGCCAGCAAGCCGCGCCGGACTTCAAGCGAGCCGGCGTTGACCGGCGGATTATTGATGATGACAACCAGGACATCGCCGTCACGCTCGGTATGGACTACCGGCGTCAACACAGCCTCACCCGCGCTCATAGTGCACCCACCAGTTCCGGCACGGCGGCAAACAAATCCGCCACCAGGCCATAGTCGGCCACGCTGAAGATGGGCGCCTCCGGATCCTTGTTGATCGCCACGATCACCTTCGAATCCTTCATCCCTGCCAAGTGCTGAATGGCCCCCGAGATGCCCGCCGCAATGTACAGCTGCGGTGCCACGATTTTGCCCGTCTGCCCCACCTGCAGGTCGTTCTGGGCGTAACCCGCGTCCACCGCCGCGCGGCTGGCGCCGATGGCAGCGCCCAGCTTGTCGGCCAGCGGCGTCATCACCACATTGAAATTCTCCGCACTGCCCAGGCCGCGCCCGCCGGAGACGATGATCTTGGCCGCCGTCAGTTCCGGACGGTCATTCTCGGCAACCTGACGATCCACAAAGCGCGACTTTCCGCTGTCAGCCGTTGCAGTGAGAGTTTCCACAACGGCACAACCGCCGGAGGCTGCAGCCGCGTCAAACCCCGTGCTGCGGACCGTGATCACCTTGGTGGCGTCATTGCTTTGCACAGTGGCGATGGCGTTGCCGGCGTAGATCGCGCGCTCGAAGGTGTCGGCGCTCTCGACCTTCGATATCTCGCTGATCTGGGCCACGTCCAGTTTGGCCGCCACGCGCGGAGCAATGTTCTTGCCGCTGGCGGTGGCGGGAAAGAGAATGTGGCTGTAGCTGCCGGCGATTGCCAGCACTTGGGCGGCGACGTTTTCAGCGAGGCCGTGCATGAAGGCTTCGCTATCGACGTGGATCACTTTGGTCACACCGGCAATCCGGGCTGCTGCCTGGACAGCCGCGCCGCAAGCATGGCCGGCCACCAGAACGTGAACTTCCCCACCGCATGCGGCGGCGGCATTGATGGTGTTAAGGGTTGCGCCCTTGATGGAGTTGTGGTCGTGTTCGGCGATAACTAGTGCAGTCATTTGGTTCAACTCCTTAGATTACTTTGGCTTCGTTTCTGAGCTTGCTCACCAGAGCAGCCACATCGGGCACCATGATACCGGCGCTGCGTTTGGGCGGCTCGGAGACTTTGATGGTCTTGATGCGCGGAGCCACGTCGACACCCAAGTCTTCCGGCTTGATGGTTTCCAGCGGCTTTTTCTTGGCCTTCATGATGTTCGGGAGCGTCACGTAGCGCGGCTCATTGAGGCGCAAATCGGTAGTAATGACCGCCGGCAGGGCGAGCGAAAGGGTTTCGAGACCGCCATCGATTTCCCTGGTGACGTTGACCTTGCCGCCAGCAACCTCGACCTTGGAAGCAAAGGTCGCCTGGGGCAAGTCAGCCAGCGCGGCAAGCATCTGGCCGGTCTGATTGCAGTCGTCATCGATGGCCTGCTTGCCCAGAATCACGAGGCCAGGCTGCTCCTTGTCCAGCAGCGCCTTGAGCAGCTTGGCCACAGCCAGGGGCTGCAGTTCTGCGCTGGTTTCGACCAGGATGCCGCGGTCGGCGCCAATGGCCATGGCAGCGCGCAGGACTTCCTGGCATTGCGTTACGCCACAGGAAACGGCAATGACTTCGCTCGCCACGCCCTGCTCCTTCAGGCGCACCGCCTCTTCGAGGGCGATCTCGTCAAACGGATTCATGCTCATCTTGACGTTGGCGATGTCGACACCGGTGCCGTCTGACTTGACCCGGACTTTGACGTTGTAGTCAACCACGCGTTTGACAGCGACTAATATTTTCATTTTTTCTCCTTGACTGGAAAACTATACTCGAATCGGCGAAGCATCATGCTTCGCCGATTTCCACAACGTCGTTGCCTCCGAGGCTGGCGATCGATCAACAGCGGGTCGCGCCGCTAGAAGGAGACATGTTTGGAACTCGATGTCATGGTGGTCATTCAATAATGAAAAAAGGGCAAGCTCAGTCACGCCGCATCAGCTCGCGGCCGATGATCAGTTGCTGGATCTGCGTGGTGCCCTCGTACAAGCGCAACAGCCGCACGTCGCGGTAGAAGCGCTCGACCTTGTATTCGTTGATGTAACCTGCGCCGCCGTGCACTTGAACGCCGCGGTCAGCCACGCGGCCAACCATTTCGGTGCAGAACATCTTGGCGCACGAGGCGCGCATACTGACATCCGGATCGCTTTTCCCGGCCGGCTTGGCGTCATAGCGCCGGGCGCAGTCCTGCACCATAGACCAACCGGCGTATAGCTCTGCCTGGCTGTCGGCCAGCATCGCCTGCACCAGCTGGAAGTCGCCGATGCGCTGACCGAATTGCTTGCGTTCCCGGGCGTAGGCGACCGATTCGTTCAGCACCCGCTGCGCCACGCCACAGGACAGCGCCGACACGTGCAATCGTCCGCGGTCGAGCACTTTCATCGCAGTCTTGAAGCCTTTGCCGGGCACGCCGCCAATGATGTTTGCGGCCGGCACCCGTACGTTCTCCAGAATGACGTCGCAGGTTTTGGTGCCGCGCTGGCCCATCTTCTTGTCAGGCTTGCCAAGGCTGATGCCAGGCAGATTGGACGGCACGATGAACGACGAGATGCCACCGGCACCTTCGCCACCGGTACGCGCCATCAGCGTGAAGGCGCCGGCGCGCGGCGCGTTCGTGATGAAGCGTTTGACGCCGTTGAGCACATAGCAGTCGCCATCCAGCTCTGCCCTGGTCTTCAGCGCGGCCGCATCGGATCCGGCATCCGGCTCAGTGAGCGCAAACGACATGATCAGTTCGCCGCTGGCCACACGCGGCAAAAACTCGCGCTTCTGCTCTTCGGTGCCATCCATCAGAATGCCCTGCGAGCCGATGCCGACGTTGGTGCCGAACACCGAACGAAATGCCAGCGCGGTCTGGCCCAACTCGAAGGCCACCTGGCACTCCTGGCTCATCGACAGGCCAATGCCGCCGTATTCCTCGGGGATCGACAGGCCGAACAGGCCCATCTCCTTCATATCCTCGACGATGTCGGCAGGCACCTCGTCGAGTTCCTCCACGGTGTTTTCGGCCGGCACCAGACGCTCGTGAATGAAGCGCTGGACGGTGGCAAGCAAGAGCTCAAAGGATTCGGTATCTAGTGACATGATGGATGATCCATTCGTAAGGGGTTGGTCGTCAGCGGTGTTTGAATACCGGCTTGCGTTTGTTGAGAAAGGCCACCATGCCTTCGTGTGCATCAGCGCTGGCGAAACGCGCATGCAGTTGGCGCCGTTCGAATCCGATGCCTTCGGACAGCGACGACTCGTAGGCGCGGTTAACCGACTCCTTGATCGCCATCAGTGCGGGTAACGAGTAGCTCGCGATCGCCGTGGCGAGAGCGATGCTCTCGCTGTGCAAGGCGTCCGCCGGCACCACGCGCGAAACCAGGCCATAACGATCGGCCTCGGCAGCATCCAGGGTCCGCGCGGAGAGGCACATATCCATGGCCTTGGCCTTGCCAATCGCGCACGGCAGCCGCTGCGTACCGCCGGCACCGGGCAGCAGAGCCAGCTTGATCTCGGGCAGCGCAAATTTTGCGCTGTCGGCGGCAATCACGATGTCGCAGGCCAGCGCCAGTTCGCAGCCGCCACCCATGGCAAAACCGGCCACAGCAGCGATCACCGGCTTGCGCACCCGGCGAATGGTTTCCCAGTTGCGGGTGATGAAGTCGCTTTGGTAGACATCCATATAGTCCCAGTCCGCCATCGCCGCGATATCGGCCCCGGCGGCAAAAGCCCTGGCGTTGCCGGTGATGATGATGGCGCCGATGGCCTGGTCTGCATCAAACGCCAGCAACGCGCGCCCTAGTGCATCCATCAACGCGTCGTTGAGGGCGTTCATCTGCTGCGGCCGGTTCAGCGTAATCATGCCGACCCGGCCGATGGTTTCTACCAGAACAAGAGTGTCTTCCATAATTGTTGTCTTCGAGGCTGGTTTAGTGGGATGTGACATGGGGCTTCAGATTGCACCGTCAATCAGCATTTGGCGCAGCTTAAATTTCTGGATTTTCCCGGTCGGTGTGGCGGGCATCATTTCACGAACGATCAGCCGCTCCGGGATGTATTGCACGGCGACCTTCTGCGCTTTCAGGAAATCCACAATCGAAGGCAGGTCGACGCTTTGGCCCGGTTTTGGAACAACGATGGCGCAGGCCCGCTCACCCAGCCGCTCGTCGGGATAGGCGACGATGACTACCGTATTAATGGCGGGATGCCGGTACAGCATTGTTTCGATCTCAACCACCGGAATGTTCTCGCCGCCGCGGATGATCACATCCTTGCTGCGCCCAGTGATGCGGATATAACCCTGCGCGTCAATGCTCGCCAGGTCGCCGGTGTCGAACCAGCCCTCTGCATCGGTGGCATTGAACTGCGAACGATGCAGGTAGCCACCAAAGTTCGAGCAGGAGCGCAGCAGCAACTTACCCGGGACGCCAGACGGGAGCGCAGCACCATCGAAATCGACCACCTTCACCTCCACCCCAGGCAGCGGACAACCGTCGCTGTTGACCGAGCGCTCATCAGCGTCGTCGAGCTTGGTCAGCGTGACCGCCCCATTTTCGGTCATGCCCCAGGCCGAGATGATTTTGGTTCCCATCGCCTGGCGTGCCTGCTCGACCAACGGCCCTGGAATCGGTGCTCCGGCACAGAGGAAGGTGCGCAGCGTCGGAACCGCACTACCGGATTCCGTCACCGTCCTGGCCAAGTCAGTCAGGAACGGCGTCGAAGCCATGGTGAAGGTGACGCCATGCTCACGGATCAGCTTGATTGCCGTCTTGGGCTCCCAGATGTCCTGCAGCACGGCGCTGGCCTTGAGCATGATGGGCATCATCAGCCCGTACATGAAACCGGTCTGGTGCGACATCGGCGACGCCATCAATATCACGTCATCGGAGCCCAGGTGCAGTCGCGCTGCATAAGGGATGATGTTGCCCATGGTGGTGTTGGCGGTGTGCATCACGCCCTTCGGCTCACCGGTGGTGCCCGAGGTGTACATCATTTGCGTGATGTCGTCCGGGCTTGGGCGGTGGCGGCTCAGGATGTCCCGGGCATCAGGCTCCTGCTCCCATTTCGGGTCGCTGAGCAGCGCCTCGAAGCTGTTGGCGCCACTGCCGCCCACGATCACCACATGCTGGAGATCCGGCAGGGTAGGCTGCAAGGCCGTCACCATCTGCTCGTAGTCGAACCCACGAAATACCTTGGGCGCAATCATGACCTTGGCAGCCCCATGCTTGAGCATGAACGACAGCTCGTGCTCACGGAAAATGTGCATCAGCGGGTTCATTACCGCGCCGATGCGCGAGCAGGCCAGATACGTCAGCGTGAACTGCCACCAGTTGGGCAACTGGCAGGACACCACGTCGTTGCGGCCCACACCCAAGCGTGACAGACCGACGGCGATGCGGTCGGCCATGGTAGCCAATTCGCGGTAAGTGAAGCTCGTAACCACGCCACCGTCGACCTGTACCGCTGTCAGCGCGACTTTATCAGGAATGCTCTCCACACAGGCGTCCAGATAATCGTTGATCGTCCTGTCATGCCAGAGTCCTTGCGCAATGCTCGCCGCACGACGCGGCGGAATCAAAACAGCATCGAATTCCATGATTTGTCTCCTTTAGGTTGTTGTTTGCCTTACCGCCAAGGCGAAAGCAGGGTTACGCCGGAACGGCTGCACGCCCGGCGCGGGTACGGGCAATAATGGTCTTCATGATTTGGGCCGTGCCATCGCCGATCTGGAAGCCCAGCACGTCGCGTAGCCGCTGCTCCATCAGGCCGTGGTCGTAACCGCCGTGGCCGAACATCAGCAGGCACTGATGCACAACATCATAGGCCAGCTTGGGGCCCCACCATTTGCACATCGCGGCTTCGGCGGTGTGCGGCGCGCCCTTGTCCTTGAGCCAAAGTGTCTGTAGGCACAGCAGCCGGGCCGCGACCACCTGCGTGTCGAAATCTGCCAGCGGGTGCGACACGCCCTGGAATGCAGACAGGGGCTGGCCAAATGCCTGCCGCTGGGCTACATATTCCCAGGTCTCTTCCAGTGCGACACGGGCCACCGCCAGCACCTGAAGGCCGATCAAGGCACGGGAAAAATCAAAGCCCTGCATGACCTGCACGAAACCCTTGCCCTCCTGTCCCAGCAGGTGATCGACGGGCACCTTCACGTTCTCAAAAAACAGCGAGCCGCGCCCGATCGCGCGTTGACCGTGGCAATCGAATCGGTTGCGGGTGATGCCTGGCAAATCCATCGGCACCAGCACTGCAGACACGCCGTGCGCGCCAGACTCGACCGAACCGGTGCGGGCGAACACCACCGCAGCATCGGCCTGGTCGGCAGCTGAAATCGAGGTTTTTTCGCCGTTGAGCACGTAGTGGTCCCCGACCCGCTCCATCTTCAGGCGCAGATTGGCCGCATCGGAACCGCCGCGCGGTTCGGTCAGGGCAATCGCCAGCAGCGCCTGCCCCTGAGTGAGCTTGTCCAGCCAAGGTTTGACAACCTCAGCTTTACCGTGTTGCGCAAGAATCTGCCCGTTGAGCGAAGCCAGCAGGTTGATATACGAAATGCTGAGGTCGGCGCGGGCGATTTCTTCGTGAATCACACCCGCTGCCAAGCAGCCCAGCCCTTGGCCGCCATACTGCTCCGGCAATTCAGGCGCGATGAAGCCCATCTCGCCCATTTCGCGCATCAGTGCGCGATCCAGAACGCGGGTTTTATCGCGCTCCAGAAAGCCTGGCGCCACGCGCCCGGTAGCAAAACGACGGGCGTGTTCAGCCAGCGTCGCGAGGTCGTCGTCAATGTAGGGATTCATCATGTCTCCTGTTTGGATTCAAAAAGCAAGGGCTGGGGTGCTTCGGCGGTTGGCCTTATTTCGCGTACTTGCGGAAGTCGGGCTTACGCTTGTCCTTGAGCGCATTAACGCCTTCGCGCGACTCTTCGGTGTCGTAGTACAGCTTGAGTGCGTACATGCCCAGACCCGCGATGCCGCTCTGGTGGGCGGTGTCGGCATTGAAGCTGCGCTTAGCAATCGCAATGGCCGTGGGACTGCGCTCACCAATTTCCTCGCCCCACTTCTGCACTTCAGCATCCAGCTGGTCGTGTGGCACGACGGCGTTGGCCAAGCCCATGGCCACGGCTTCGGCGCCGGAGTAGCGACGGTTCAGGTACCAGATTTCGCGGGCCTTCTTCTCGCCGACCACGCGGGCCAGGAAAGCGGTACCGTAGCCAGGATCTACCGAGCCCATCTTGGGGCCGACTTGGCCGAAGATGGCTTTCTCGGACGCAATGGTCAGATCACAGATGGTGCACAGCACGTTGCCGCCGCCGATGGCGAAGCCTTGCACACGGGCAATCACGGGCTTGGGTACGTCACGGATGGCGGTGTGCAGCTCTTCCATCGGCAGACCGATGGTGCCGCGGCCGTCGTAGTTGCCGTTGTGGGCGGACTGGTCGCCGCCGGTGCAGAAAGCGCGGTCGCCGGCGCCGGCCAGCACGATGGCACCGACGTTGCGGTCGTAGCCGGCCTTGTTCAGGGCTTTGATGATTTCGTCGCAGGTCTGGCCGCGGAACGAGTTCATCTTGTCAGGGCGGTTGATCGTGATCCAGGCAACGGTGTTGCGCACTTCGTAGAGGATGTCTTCGAATTCCATGGTGTTCTCTCTTAAATAGGGTTGTGAAAGTGACAGAACGGCTTAACCGTGCATGGTCAGGCCGCCGGAGACGCTGATCACCTGACCGGTAATGAACGAAGCGTCGTCGCTGCCGAAGAAGACGATGGCGCTGGCCAGGTCGTCAGGTTGACCCAGGCGCCCCAAGGGAATGGCGCTCTTGAAGGCTTCGATCAACTTGGCCGGATCACGGGCACCTTCAGCCACACCAGCCAGCAGGGCGGTGTCGGTCGGGCCGGGGCACACGACGTTTACGGTAATGCCTTGGCGAGCGTGTTCACGTGCCAGGGTCTTGGACAAAGCGACCAGGCCGCCCTTGCAAGCGGCGTACACAGCCTCGCCGGATGAGCCGCCACGTGCCGCGTCTGAGGCCACGTTCACGATGTGACCGTACTTGCGTTCGGCCATGCCTGGCAGCACAGCGTGGTGCATGTGCAGCGCGCCGGTCAGGTTGATGGCGATCAGCTTGTCCCACTCGGCAGGCACGGTCTTGACGAAGGGCTTGAACACGTCCCAGCCAGCGTTATTGACCAGCACGGCGATGGGGCCCAGGGCGGCTTCGGCGGCAGCCACGGCCGCATCGACTTCGGCGCGGTCGGTGATGTTGCACTTGAAGGCTTGCGCCTGGCCGCCTGCGGCCTTGATTTCGTCGACCACGCGCTGAGCGGCTTCGACGTTCATGTCGAACACGGCAACCTTGGCGCCCTCAGCTGCAAAGCGACGGCTGGTTGCGCCGCCGATGCCGCCGCCACCGCCCGTCACGATTACTGTCTTTCCGTCAAATCGTTGCATACTTTTCTCCACCAGAGTTATCAGGGTTGGTATCCTTACGCACTGCGTTGTAGTCAAATCGCATATACGTCAATACATTTACATATATTATTTTACGATCAGCGTTTGTGCAAGCTCTAAATTAAATAAATATACGCAAATACATTGACATATATTGCACATAGGTATTATTTTCAATATAGTGAACTTACCGGAAAATTCATGAAAAATCCCAACGAATCAGTCACTGCCGCGCGAATGGAATTGGCTAACAGATTGTTCTTCCGCCTGTATCAATGCGCAAATATGTTGCATAAAACAGGCACAAGAGCAGTCGAGGATCTGGGTCTCACCACACAGCAGTGGGCGGTTCTGGGCGCTCTGTCGCGCCCGGAAGCAGAAGATGGAATGAGCGTAGGGGATCTGGCCCGCTACCTGTTGGTAAGCCGGCAGAATCTGTCGGGATTGATCAGCCGGATGGAGCGCGACGGCCACCTCAGCATCGACCAGGATGGGCGCGACCGGCGCTCCCGCCTGATCACCATGACAAAGTCAGGCCATGAAGTCTGGAACAATAAAGCGATACCGAAAATTAATGACTACTACGAGCAGGCGCTCACGGATTTCTCGGTCAGCGATATGACCCACACCCTCCATTACCTGCTCAAGATGCTGGACAATATGAAGCGACTGGATGCTGAAGGATCTGCAGGCGATGGAGAGGATGCCGCATGAGGATTACGTAGTAGCATCTGGATACCGCCGCGATCAGGACAGCCAAGGCGCGCTGCAGTCTGACCAAACGGAACTTCGTCGCACACAATTTGGCATACGACAGCAATTCATGTGCTGCGGTAAAGCACAGCCTTCGGTGCCATTGCGCTTTGGCATGGGCACAGGAGCGCACACCAGCATGCCGAGGCTGATTTGACGACAAAAGACAAGGTTTTGGCTCGACGCCAGGAACCTGACATCAGGATGCGTCGCCATCATCCGCCCGATGCCTTGCTACAGCCTCTTCAGACGCTGCAATTCCTACTCGCATTAGCAGCGGGAGTAATGCACGTCAACAAAGCGCTTTAGAGAAGCGCAGATTTATTCCGATATTCGAAAAAATCCACTGTCAGTTATTGATTTTATTGAAATCTGATTTTTGCGGCATAAGTCAATCCGCAGTTCATCAGGATGGGCGAGCGTGGAATGAATCCATCATGCCGATGTGATAGGCTATTCGCCCTTGCAACTTCTTATGGCATAGGGCTGGATTTCAAATAAACAATTAGCAATGAAACGGAATGCTTCCATGCAGGCAAAATATTTTCTATCGGCATTTTTATTGGCAACGTTGACATATTCCGCCGCAGCCTATGAGCGCCCCTTTCCAGCCAATGCCAAACGCGGGACAATGACGCCTGCGACTTATCCGGCCATCATCATCGATGGCAAGCAGCGCGAATTGTCGGCGGGTGCGCAGATATTCAACACCGAAAATACGATCGAAATGCCTGCCGCTTTGCGCGGCAGCAAAATTACCGTCAATTTTATCGAGAACAATCAGGGGCAGATCCACCGAATCTGGATGCTGAACCCGCAAGAAGCCGCCAAGCCGTTACCAGAACAGAACCGCTAGAAATTCTATCCGCACAAAGCCATTCCATGCAAAAAAAAGTATTCATCAAGACCTTCGGCTGCCAGATGAACGAGTACGACTCGGACAAGATGGCCGACGTGCTCAACGCCTCCGACGGCATCATCAAGACCGACGCCATCGAAGACGCCGACGTAATCCTGCTCAACACTTGCTCGGTGCGCGAGAAGGCGCAGGAAAAGGTGTTTTCCGACCTCGGCCGCATCCGCGAATTGAAACTGGCCCGGCCCGATCTGGTGATCGGCGTCGGCGGCTGCGTGGCGTCCCAGGAAGGGGCGGCCATCATCCAGCGCGCGCCGTATGTGGATGTGGTGTTCGGTCCGCAAACCCTGCATCGGCTGCCGGACCTGATCCATCAGCGCCGCGTCAGCGGTACTGCGCAAGTCGACATCAGCTTTCCCGAAATCGAAAAATTCGACCATTTGCCGCCGGCCAAGGTGGATGGCGCGACCGCGTTCGTATCGATCATGGAAGGCTGCAGCAAGTATTGCAGCTACTGCGTGGTGCCTTACACCCGCGGCGAGGAAGTGTCGCGCCGCTTCGACGACGTGCTGACTGAAATCGCCGGCCTGACCGAACAGGGCGTCAAGGAAATCACGCTGCTGGGGCAGAACGTCAATGCCTATCGCGGCAAGATGAGCCTGGACGCGGCCGACGGCGAGGTGGCCGATTTCGCGCTGCTGATCGAATACATCGCGGAAATTCCCGGCATCGAGCGCATCCGCTTCGTCACCAGCCACCCGAAGGAATTCACCCAGCGCCTGATCGACACCTACGCCAAGGTGCCGAAACTGGTTGATCACCTGTACCTGCCGGCCCAGCACGGCTCGGACCGGATCCTGGCGGCCATGAAGCGCGGCTACACCGCGCTGGAATACAAGTCGGTGGTGCGGCGTCTGCGCGCGGTACGGCCGAATATCGCGATCTCGAGCGACTTCATCGTCGGCTTCCCGGGCGAGACCGAGGCCGATTTCGAGGCCGTGATGCAGCTGATCGACGACATCGGCTTCGACAACAGTTACAGCTTCATTTTCAGCGCCCGCCCCGGCACCCCGGCCGCCAACCTACAGGACGACACCCCGCATGAGGTCAAGCTGGCGCGCTTGCAACGCTTGCAGGCCGTCATCAGCGACAACACCAAGCGCTACAGCCAACAGATGATCGGTACCGTCCAGCGCATTCTGGTCGAAGGGCCGTCAGCCAAGAGCCCGCAGGAAATGCAGGGCCGCTCGGAGAACAACCGCGTTGTCAATTTCGACGGCGGACCGGATGGCGCGCGCCTGATCGGCCGGCAGGTCGATATCGAAATCACGCACAGCTATACCTATTCGCTGCGAGGCGAACTGGTTGCAGCTCAACCTTCACTTATCCAGCAAAGCGCCATTTGAAAACCAAATCCCCTTCCCAGCCGCAACACTTCCTGCCGGAGCCGCTCGACAATGCGCGGCTGGCGCATCTGTGCGGCCCGCTCGATGAAAACCTGCGGCAAATTTCGGCTGCGCTGGACGTGACGATTTTCCGCCGCGGCGACCGCTTCGTGGTCGGCGGCGCCAACGGCGAACGGGCTGTCGCAATCCTGGAACGTTTTTATGCCGCTGCCAGCAAACCGATTTCAGTTGATGAAGTGCAGCTGGCGCTAGTCGAGCAACGGGCAAAACTGGCCGCAAAAGAGATCAATCCCGCCAGCGATGCGCTCACCTCGGCAATGGCGGAAATCCTGCCCGACGCCATCGAAAGTCCGGTGCTGAAGACGCGCCGCGCCGACCTGCGCGGGCGCACGCCGCACCAGAACCAATATCTGAACGCGATCCTGGAGCACGACATCACCTTCGGCGTCGGCCCGGCCGGCACCGGCAAGACGTATCTGGCGGTGGCCTGCGCGGTCGATGCGCTGGAGCGCGACGCGGTCAAGCGCATCGTGCTGACGCGCCCGGCGGTCGAAGCCGGCGAGCGCCTCGGTTTCCTGCCCGGCGACCTGGCGCAGAAAGTCGATCCCTACCTGCGCCCGCTGTACGACGCGCTGTACGATCTGCTGGGTTTCGACAAGACCCAGAAGCTGTTCGAGAAGCAAACCATCGAAATCGCGCCGCTGGCCTACATGCGCGGCCGCACGCTGAACCACGCGTTCATCATCCTGGACGAAGCGCAGAACACCACGCCCGAGCAGATGAAGATGTTCCTGACCCGGATCGGCTTCGGCAGCAAGGCGGTGGTCACCGGCGACGTCACGCAAGTCGACTTGCAGCGCGGCCAGAAAAGCGGCCTGAACGATGCGCTCGGCGTGCTGAAAGACGTGCGCGGCATCGCTTTCTCGCATTTCACCAGCATCGACGTGGTGCGCCACCCGCTGGTCGGGCGCATCGTCGATGCCTACGAATCGGCCAGCAGCCTGGAAGTCGAGCTGCATAAATCTTCCGCCATTAGCCATGCCCGCAAAAAATAAACTCTCGCTGTCGGTGCAATACCCGGACCCGCGCCTGCAGGACACGCTCACCCGCCCCCGGCTGCGGCGCTGGGTGCAGGCGGCGCTGTTCGCCCCGACCGAACTGACGATCCGCTTCGTCGATGCGCAAGAAGGCCAGGCCCTGAACCGCGACTATCGCGGCAAGGATTACCCGACCAACGTGCTGACCTTCGCCTACACCGAAGACCAGGATGCCGAAACCACACAGGCCGACATCATCCTGTGCACCGATGTGCTG
Organism: Herminiimonas sp. CN; assembly: GCF_000622895.1. Classification (GTDB taxonomy): domain Bacteria; phylum Pseudomonadota; class Gammaproteobacteria; order Burkholderiales; family Burkholderiaceae_D; genus AVCC01. The sequence continues at coordinate 23,196 of NZ_AVCC01000025.1, read as the reverse complement.
CAGCGGGAAGCCGCCGAGCAGGGCAAATCGGTGCTCGCGCACGCCGCCCACCTGATCGTGCATGGCGTGCTGCATGCGCAGGGTTACGACCACGAGGTCGAAGAAGAAGCGCAGGAGATGGAAGCCATCGAAGCCGACATCCTGGCCGCGCTGGGGCTGCCGAATCCCTACGCGGAGCGTTGATGCCCGCCAAGGCAGGGGGCAGCAGCAGATATACAAAACCGGGATTTTTGGTCTGCCGGTGCATTTGTTGTATCCTATGCCGATCGAAACAACGGCTAATCGCCTCTTATGCCAGATCATCCTGCCGACGTCAGAATTCCTGACGTCAAACCCCACCGGTCATTGTTTGAACGCCTGACCGCCCTGATTTCCCCCGAACCAGAGAACCGCAGCGAGTTGCTCGAAGTGCTGCACGATGCGCATGATCGCAACCTGATCGACGCCGATGCGCTGTCGATGATCGAAGGCGTGTTCCAGGTCTCCGACCTGTCGGTGCGCGACATCATGATTCCCCGCTCGCAAATGGACGTGATCGACATCAGCAAGCCGATCGAGGAATGGATGCCGCATGTACTGACCACCGCGCACTCGCGCTTCCCCGCCACCGAAGGCGAGCGCGACAAGGTGATCGGCATTTTGCTGGCGAAGGATTTGCTGCGCTATTACGCGGAAGAATCGTTCGACGTGCGCGACATGCTGCGCCCGGCGGTCTTCATCCCGGAATCGAAGCGCCTGAACGTGCTGCTGCGCGACTTCCGCGCCAACCGCAACCACATGGCGATCGTGGTCGACGAATACGGCGGCGTGGCCGGCCTGATTACGATTGAAGACGTGCTGGAGCAGATCGTCGGCGACATCGAGGACGAATACGATTTCGATGAAGAAGAAGACAATATTCTCCCGATCAAGCACGGTGTTTACGGCCCGCGCTGGCGCGTCAAGGCGCTGACCGAAATCGAACAATTCAACCAAACGCTGACAACCCGGCTGGCCAATGACGACGTCGACACCATCGGCGGCCTGGTTGCCAATCACCTCGGCCGGGTGCCGCGCAAGGGCGACGTCTTCAATATCGACAACCTGCGTTTTGAAGTGCTGCGCGCCGATGCGCGCCAGGTCAATGTGCTGCTGGTGGAAAAACTGCCGCCGGTTGACGTCGACGAAGCAGACTAAGGAAAAATCTGGAGTATGGCGTAAAAACCATAATTTCTCACTTATTTTTCTGCGGCATTAAAAATACACGGGCTGGTATATGAAACACTGCAATCCGGGCCGCATTCCGATTACGGCGCCGGAATCGACTGAAGCAGGTTCCTAGGCCACCTTCTCCAGCTTGGCGATCCCCAGATCGAGCAGCTTGATCCCGACTTGACGGCCGAAATTGATTTGCGCGCGCGCATTGGTGCCGCTGCCTTCGATGTTGACGATCACGCCCTCGCCGAACTTGGCGTGCGCGACCGATTCGCCGATACGCCAGCCATGGCCATTACTGATGCTTTGCGCAATCCGGTTGGCGCCGGTATCCGGCGCATCGATCCAGGCCGCCTTCGGTTGCGCCGACCATTGCGGCTGCACCTTCACCTGCGGCGACAGCCATTTCAGCGACTCTTCCGGCAATTCGTCGAAAAAGCGCGATTTCACGTTGTAGCGGATCTGGCCGTGCAGCATCCGCGTCTGCGAAAAAGTCATGTACAGGCGCTTTCTGGCGCGCGTGATGGCGACGTACATCAGGCGCCGCTCCTCCTCGACGCCGCCGTCTTCCTTGGCACTGTTCTCGTGCGGGAACAGTCCTTCTTCCAGGCCGGTGATGAACACCGCATCGAACTCCAGTCCCTTGGCCGAATGGACGGTCATCATCTGCAGCGCATCCTGCCCGGCCTGGGCCTGATTGTCGCCCGCTTCCAGCGATGCGTGCGACAGGAAGGCCGACAGCGGCGACATCACGGCCGGCAGCGCGGCATCGGCGTCGAAGATTTCGATGCCGTCGGCATTCATAATCGCAGCGCCCGCCACCGCCTGCGCCTTCGGACCGAGGAAGGCCGGCGCGTCGTGGCCGAAGCCTTCTTCGGCCACGAACAGCGTCGCGGCACTGACCACCTGCTCCAGATTCTCAATCCGGTCGGCGCCCTCTTTTTCGGTCTGGTAATGGGTCAGCAGGCCGCTGGCGTTCAGCACCAGCTGCACCATCTCCGGCAACGGCAGGTGCTGCGCCTCGAAGCGCGCGCTTTCGATCAGCTTGATGAAGTTGCCCAATGCGGTTCCGGCCTTGCCGGTCACATACGGCACCGCCGCGTACAGGGAAATATCGTACTGTCTGGCGGCGTCCTGCAATTGCTCCAGCGCGCGCACGCCGATGCCGCGGGTCGGGAAATTGACCACCCGCAGGAAGGCGGAATCGTTGTGCAGATTGTCCATCAATTGCAGATAGGCGATCGCGTGCTTGACCTCGGCGCGCTCGAAGAAGCGCTGGCCGCCGTACACCTTGTACGGGATGCCGGCCGAGAACAGCGCATGCTCGATCACCCGCGATTGCGCGTTGGAGCGGTACAGCACCGCGATTTCGCTGCGCAGCCAGCCTTCATTGATCAGACCCTTGGCTTGCTCGATGATCCAGCGCGCCTCTTCGAGGTCGGACGTCACTTCCTGGACCCGCACCGGTTCGCCATGGCCGGCGTCGGTGCGCAGATTCTTGCCCAGGCGCTTGCTGTTGTTGGCGATCAGCATGTTGGCACTGTCGAGGATATGGCCGTGCGAGCGGTAGTTCTGCTCCAGCTTGATCAGATTCTCGACCTTGAATTCGCGCTCGAAGGCGGCCATGTTGCCGACATTGGCGCCGCGAAATGCGTAAATGCTCTGGTCATCATCACCGACCGCAAACACTGCATTGTGCGGCCCGGCCAGCAGCTTCAGCCACTTGTACTGCAAGTCGTTGGTATCCTGGAATTCATCGACCAGGATGTGCTTGAAGCGGGCCTGATAGTGCTCGCGCAGCGGCTGGTTGCGGCTGAGCAATTCATAGCAGCGCAGCAACAGTTCGGCAAAATCGACCACGCCTTCGCGCTGGCACTGGTCGTCGTAAATCTGGTACAGCTCGACCATCTTGCGCTCGTGCGGGTCATGCGCCTCCACCTTGTCGGCACGCAAGCCCTGATCCTTGGCGCTGTTGATGAAGTACATCAGGTTGCGCGCCGGATATTTCTCGTCATCGATGTTGTTGGCCTTCAGCAGGCGCTTGATGACCGACAGCTGGTCGGAAGAATCCAGGATCTGAAACGTCTGCGGCAAGCCGGCGTCGCGATAATGCGCGCGCAGCAGCCGGTTGCACAAGCCGTGGAAGGTGCCGATCCACATGCCGCGGGTGTTGATCGGAAGCATCGCGGAGAGGCGCGCGGTCATTTCCTTCGACGCCTTGTTGGTGAAGGTCACGGCCAACAGACTGCTGGGCGACACTTGCCCGCTCTGGATCAGCCAGGCGATGCGGGTGGTCAGCACGCGGGTCTTGCCGGAGCCGGCGCCGGCCAGAATCAGCGCGGATTGCGCCGGCAGCGTGACGGCGGCGAGTTGTTCGGGATTGAGGTTGTGAAGAAGTTTTTGCATAATGCGATTATAAGCCCGATGGGACGGACGAATAATCCAGCCAACCGGCCAGGCAAACGTCAGGCGCGCAAATTCCTACTGTGAAACGCCAGATGGTCTTCGATGAAGGTGCTGATGAAGTAATAGCCGTGGTCGTAGCCCGGGTGGTGGCGCAGCGTCAGCGGCTGCTGTGCCGCTGCGCAGGCGGCTTCGAACGTCTGCGGCAGCAACTGCTCGGCCAGAAACTGGTCGCCCAGGCCCTGATCGATCAGGATGCCTTGCGGGTAAGGCGTGGTGCGCGTCATCATCAACGCGCTGGCGTCGTGCTGCTGCCAGCTGGCAACATCCGGCCCCAGATAATGGCCAAAGGCCTTCTGCCCCCACGGGCATCGGCTCGGCGCGGCAATCGGCGCGAAGGCGGACACCGACTGGAACCGGCCCGGATGACGCAGCGCCAGCACCAGCGCGCCGTGGCCGCCCATCGAATGGCCGCAGATGCCGATCCGCTCGGGGCTGGCCGGGAAATCGCGCAGGATCAGGTCGCGCAACTCCTGCACCAGATAGCTTTCCATCCTGAAATGCGCGCTCCACGGCGCCTGCGTCGCATCCAGGTAAAAGCCGGCGCCATGGCCGAAATCCCAGCTGTCGGCAGCGCCGGCAATGCCGGTGTCGCGCGGGCTGGTGTCGGGTGCCACCAGCATGATGCCGTGCTGCGCGGCAAAACGCTGGGCGCCGGCCTTGATCATGAAGGTTTCTTCGGTGCAGGTCAGCCCGGCCAGATAGAACAGCACCGGCACCGGCCCCTCCTTGGCTTGCGGCGGCTGGTATACCGAGAACCGCATCGGCAGCCCGATTGCGCTCGATGGGTGGCGGTAAAACCCCTGCACACCGCCGAAGCACGCGTGTTCGCTGATGCACTCCAGCATCGCGGACTCAGTAGATGACGACCGAGCGGATCGACTCGCCGCTCTTCATCAGGTCGAAGCCTTCGTTGATGCGCTCCAGCGGCAGGCGATGCGTGATCAGGTCGTCGATATTGAGCTTGCCTTCCATGTACCAGTCGACGATCTTCGGCACATCGGTGCGGCCGCGCGCGCCGCCGAAGGCCGAGCCTTTCCAGACACGGCCGGTGACCAGCTGGAACGGCCGGGTGCTGATTTCTGCGCCGCCCGGCGCCACCCCGATGATGATAGCCTGGCCCCAGCCCTTGTGGCAGCACTCCAGCGCCTGACGCATCGTGTGGACATTGCCGATGCACTCGAAGCTGTAATCGGCGCCGCCGTCGGTAATGTCGACGATGGCATCGACCACGTTTTCGACCTGGTTCGGATTGACGAAATGCGTGATGCCGAACTTGCGCGCCATCGCTTCGCGCTTGGGATTGATATCGACGCCGATGATCTTGTTGGCGCCGACCATGCGCGCCGCTTGGATCACGTTCAGGCCGATGCCGCCCAGGCCAAACACCACCACGTTGGCGCCTGCTTCGACCTTGGCGGTAAACAGCACCGCGCCGACGCCGGTGGTCACGCCGCAGCCGATGTAGCAGACCTTGTCGAACGGCGCATCTGCGCGAATCCTGGCCAGTGCGATCTCCGGCACCACGATGTAATTCGAAAAGGTCGACGTGCCCATGTAATGGTAGATCGGCTTGCCGTCCAGTGAGAAGCGGGAAGTCGCGTCCGGCATCAGGCCGCGGCCTTGCGTGCTGCGGATTTTCTGGCACAGATTGGTTTTTTGCGACAGGCAGAATTTGCATTCGCGGCATTCCGGCGTGTACAGCGGAATCACGTGGTCGTCTTTTTTCAGGCTCTTGACGCCGGGGCCGACCTCGACCACGATGCCGGCGCCTTCATGCCCGAGGATCGCCGGGAAGATGCCTTCCGGGTCGGCGCCGGACAGCGTGTAGTAATCGGTATGGCAAATCCCGGTGGCCTTGATCTCGACCAGGACTTCACCCTCACGCGGGCCGCCCAGCTCGACCTCTTCGATCGTCAGCGGCTGCCCGGCTTTCCACGCTATCGCGGCTTTGGTTTTCATGCTGTTCTCCCTGTTATTGGATACGGAACCAGCGCTGATTGTAGCCGCTTGCGCCGGCACCGGCAGGAGCCGGCTAGCGCGCGAACAAATCCGCAAACGCCTGCGCCGCGGCCTGCGGATCGTCGGCCAGATAGACGCTGCTGATGGCCGCCACCATGTCGGCCCCGGCAGCCACCAGCGGTGCCGAGTTCTGCTGCGTCATGCCGCCGATCACTACACAGGGCAGCGGGATTTCTGCTCTCGATTGCGCCAGGATGTCGACCGAGGTGGTGAGCGGGTACTGCTTCACCTTCGACGGATAGAAGCCACCATAGGCGACATAGCTGGCGCCGGCCAGATGCGCATCGCGCGCCAGCTGCAGGCTGCCGTAGCAGGAAGCGCCGACGATCTTGCCCGGGCCGACCGCCGCCCGCACCGCCGCCACCGAAGCATCGGTGCCGCCGACATGGATGCCGTCGGCATCCAGTTCCAGGCACAGCTCGACATAATCGTTGATGATGAAAGGCCGCGCATAGCGGCGGCACAGCGCCTGCAGGGCGGCCGCCTGGACACGGCGCAATGCCGCGCCGGCGGTCTTGTGGCGGTATTGCAGCAGTGCCGCGCCGCCCTGCAGCGCTTGCTCGGAGACGCTCAACAGGCGCTCGGTGTCATCCCAGTCGGGCGTGACGATATACAGTCCGTTCATGGCTTGTCTTCGCTATCAAGGTGCGCGGCGGCATTTCACAGCGCCGCCCACGTTTTTCTGGCTAAAAATATACACAATACTGTATTTTTAATAATCGCTTTAAATACGTGCGATAGATATCGCATTAAACGATATACCCCTGCAATTTACATCACGCAACGCGTCCTGCCAGCGGCGACGACGGCGAGGCCGCGAAGCGTTTCGGAATCCGTCCGGCCAGATACGCGTCGCGCCCGGCCTGCACCGCCAGCTTCATCGCCCGCGCCATGCGGATCGGGTCGCGCGCGCCGGCAATCGCGCTGTTCATCAGCACGCCGTCGCAACCGAGTTCCATCGCGATCGCCGCGTCCGACGCAGTGCCGACGCCGGCATCGACGATCACCGGCACCTTGGCCTGCTCGATGATCAGCGACAGGTTCCACGGATTCAGGATGCCCATGCCGGAGCCGATCAGGGACGCCAGCGGCATCACCGCGACGCAGCCGATCTGCTCCAGCATCCTGGCCTGGATCGGGTCGTCGCTGCAGTACACCATCACGTCGAAGCCGTCCGCAACCAGTGTTTCGGCCGCCTTCAGGGTTTCCGGCATGTTCGGGAACAGGGTTTTCTCGTCGCCCAGCACTTCGAGCTTGACCAGCTTGTGGCCGTTCAGCAGTTCGCGCGCCAGTTGCAGCGTATACACCGCGTCTTTCGCGCTGTAGCAGCCGGCGGTATTGGGCAGGATCGTGAATTGCGACGGCGGCACCGCGTCCAGCAGGCTGGGCGCATTCGGATCCTGGCCGATGTTGACGCGCCGGATCGCCACCGTGATGATGTCGGCGCCGCTGGCGATAGTCGCTTCGCGCGTTTGCGTCAGGTCGGCGTATTTGCCGCTGCCGACCAGCAGGCGCGAGCGGTAGGTGATGCCGGCGATGGTCAGTCCATCGTCGATTGCATTGTCGTGTTGCATTGTATTCTCCACAAAAGATTCGCCGGGTGGGCATGCCCACCCGCCCTTTCATCGGCAATCAGCCGCCGCCGATCGCGCGCACGATGTCGACCCGGTCCTGCGGCTGCAACTGCCGTTGCGGCCACTGCTGGCGCGGCACCACTTCGCGGTTGACGGCCACCGCGACGCCCTTGCCGGCCAGATCCAGCGACGCCATCAGCGCCTCCAGACTGTGCGCGGCCGGCAGCGGATGCGGCACGCCGTTGAGTTCGATTTCAATCATCACAGCCTCGCCTCACTGCTTGCGGTAGATTTCCGCGCCGTTCTTGATGAACTCGACCGCCTTCACTTCCATCCCCTGCTTCAAGGCGGCGATTTCGCTGATGCCCTGCTTGGCCGCGTAGTCGCGCACTTCCTGCGTGATCTTCATCGAGCAGAAATGCGGCCCGCACATCGAGCAGAAATGCGCGACCTTGGCCGAATCCTTCGGCAAGGTCTCGTCATGGAACTCACGCGCCTTGTCCGGATCGAGACCGATGTTGAACTGATCTTCCCAGCGAAACTCGAAGCGCGCCTTCGACAACGCGTTGTCGCGGATCTGCGCGCCCGGATGGCCCTTCGCCAGGTCGGCCGCGTGGGCGGCGATCTTGTAGGTGATGATGCCGTCCTTGACGTCGACCTTGTTCGGCAGGCCCAGATGCTCCTTCGGCGTCACATAGCACAGCATCGCGGTGCCGTACCAGCCGATCTGCGCGGCGCCGATGCCGGAGGTGATGTGATCGTAGCCCGGCGCGATGTCGGTGGTCAACGGCCCCAGCGTGTAGAACGGCGCTTCGTGGCACTGCTCCAGTTGCAGGTCCATGTTTTCCTTGATCAGGTGCATCGGCACATGGCCGGGACCTTCGATCATCACTTGCACGTCGTGCTTCCACGCGATCTGGGTCAGTTCGCCCAGGGTTTTCAGTTCGCCCAGCTGCGCTTCGTCGTTGGCATCGTAGATCGAGCCCGGACGCAGGCCGTCGCCGAGCGAAAACGCGACATCGTAGGCCTTCATGATTTCGCAGATATCCTCGAAATGCGTGTACAGGAACGATTCTTCGTGGTGCGCCAGGCACCACTTGGCCATGATCGAGCCGCCGCGCGAGACGATGCCGGTCAGGCGCGAGGCCGTCATCGGCACATAGCGCAGCAATACGCCGGCGTGGATCGTGAAGTAATCGACGCCCTGCTCGGCTTGCTCGATCAGGGTGTCGCGGAAGATTTCCCAGGTCAGGTCTTCGGCCTTGCCGTTGACCTTTTCCAGCGCCTGGTAGATCGGCACGGTGCCGATCGGCACCGGGCTGTTGCGGATGATCCACTCGCGCGTTTCGTGGATGTGCTTGCCGGTGGAAAGGTCCATCACATTATCGCCGCCCCAGCGGATGGCCCAGGTCATCTTCTCGACTTCCTCGCCGATCGACGAAGTTACCGCAGAATTGCCGATGTTGGCGTTAATTTTCACCAGGAAGTTGCGGCCGATGATCATCGGCTCGATTTCCGGATGGTTGATGTTGGCGGGGATGATGGCGCGGCCGCGGGCGATTTCGTCGCGCACGAATTCCGGCGTGATTTCGGCCGGGATGCTGGCGCCGAACGACTGGCCCGGATGCTGGCGCCCCATCAGGGTGGCCAGCTTGTCGCCCATCGGGCCGGAGGCTTTCAGTTCTTCCAGGTATTCGCGCCGGCGCAGGTTCTCGCGGATCGCGACGAATTCCATTTCAGGCGTGACGATGCCTTGCCTGGCGTAATGCATTTGCGTGACGTTCTTGCCGGCCTTGGCGCGGCACGGCTTGCGCTGCAGGTTGAAGCGCAGCTCGGCCAGCTCCGGATCGTTCAGGCGCTCGACGCCGTAAGCGGAGCTGGGGCCGGCCAGTTCTTCGGTGTCGTCGCGCTCGGCAATCCACGGTGCACGTACGGCAGCCAAGCCTGAGCGGATGTCAATCCTGGCGTCGGGGTCGGTGTACGGCCCGGAAGTGTCATACACGTAGATCGGCGGATTGGATTCGAAGCCAAACGAAGCGGGCGTGTCGGACTGGCTGATGCGGCGCATCGGCACCCGTATATCCGGGCGCGAGCCCTCAATATACACTTTACTGGAATTCGGCAGCGGCTGCACCGCAGCGCTATCGACGGTCGCGGTAGCGGACAGGAATTTCGGGTTGGCGTTCATTTTGGCTCCTTTGTATTTCTTTAAAGAAGCCAGCAAAGGAGGGTTGGAGCGGCAAAGGCGGAATCGCCTCATGAATCTCGCAAGCTTCCCTTCGCTGGCATTACCCAGATCAGGTTCGGAGGGTGTTTCTCACCCGATTGCTGCAATTCCTTGCCACAACCAGGACCCCTAGCATTGCGCCGCCTTGGCGGCAGCGCGTCACGAATTATAGCGTTTTCTGCGTAACTACAAAACGATATCCAATTTACCCATCGGCGGCGTATCTGTATCTTCCAATTCGGCAAGTGTAAAAGCAACTGCCTGGTTGCGGCCCTTTTGTTTGGCCCGATACAGTGCTGCATCTGCTCTGTGAAGCAGATGGACTGGATCGCAATCGGTATCCGGCGCCCAAGTACAGAAACCGATACTGACCGTGAGCAAATCGGAGGTGTTGGATTTCAGGTGCGGAATCGCCAGGTCCAAGACCGCGCAACGGAGTTTTTCGGCAAAATCAGCAGCGCTTGGCGCGGATAGACTAGGCAATACCAGCACGAATTCCTCGCCGCCATAACGTGCGGCCACATCGGTTGCGCGCGACAATTGCGACTTCAACGCCTTGGCCACGCGCCGCAACGCCCGATCGCCCTCCAGATGTTGGTAGTAATCGTTGTATTCCTTGAAATGATCGATATCCACCACGAACACCGACAACGTGTGGCTTTGCCGTTTGGCATGACCCAAAGCGATCTTGTAGTGCTCATCGAAAAACCGTCGGTTGTAAATACCGGTCAGGCTGTCGGTGATGGTTTCCCGCCGCAACACCTCGGAATGGGATCGCAACACTTTTTCGCGCTTGATCGAAATACTGGCATCGGCCACCTGAATCAGGCAACAACGCTCGCCCAGACGGGAGCGGATCGGCGTGATCGTGATCGATTGATGCATCCGGATCCCGGATTGCTGCATCTCGGCGCTGTCGTAGAGCGGCAAAGGACAGCGATGCAGCGCGTTCGACAGCACTGCCGGCAAGCCGTAAGTCAGCGTATTTTTGATTGCAGCTCGAAATGCCGGTGCCAATGGTTCGGAAAACACTCCGATGATTTGGGCATTGAGCGCATCTGCCCGTTCAATGTTGCTGCGCTTGGCAATCCATTCGTTCCACAGCAGGATATAGCCATCGGCATCGACAATCATCAAGCCGAGATTGACTGCATCGAATATCGCCTCGACATCAAAGCGGCCTGGTCCGGTTGGGTTCATCGCATGCCGTCGATAAAACGTTGAATTTGCGCCACCAGGTTGCTCAGCGAAGTCGAACTCAATAGAAAAATAAGATGACCTGCGGTATGCCGTTTCTCGATCGCCAGATCGATGTGCAGCAACAGGATATAGGGCTGATCCGAATTATCGGCAATCCTGTGCAGAATATTGTGCAGGGATTCGACCGCATAGCTGGGCAGCGAGCTGTCCATGGTGATGCCGAGCATATCGGCGATCGCGGACAGGCAGGCATTCAGGATGATGTTGCCGAGCTCGCACATCGCTTCCTGCTCGAATTCGGCCAGCTGTTCGATGCTCATCTGCGAGCCCATCATGTCGCGCACGATTTCGAGAGTATTTTCTTCGGAAAACAAGAGCACCGCATCGGCATTAAAAGGGCCGCTGAATTGCTGGCTGACCGCGCCGAATTTGGCATCGTTCTGCATCAGCAACTTGGCATCGACCTCATCAGACTTGATGATTTCTATTGATGGCACTGACAATTTGACTTCGTCGCCGACAATTTCGCTCAGACTGGAAGCAGCGCGGCCGGCGCCGACATTGAAGATTTCGGTTAATGCGTCCAGATGCTCATGAGTAAGCAGGCTCACTGGGCACCTGCAAAATGATCCAGGGCCTGGGCGATGGATTTTTCGGTAACCGGCTTGGCGACAAAAATGATGCCCAACAAACTGGCCCGTGCCTGATAGGCGCCCTGAATGTTGGCCGAGAACATCGCCATCCGCAGCGTCGGATATTTGGCCAGAATCAGTTCTGCCGCATCGGAACCGGAAATCCCCGGCATGTTGATATCCATGGTGCAGTAGTCAGGCAAGTCCTGATCGACCAGCGCAATCGCTTCCGCACCGTTGGCCGCCTCGGAAATGATCCAGGCCGGATGCTTTGCCAGCACATGAGCCCGGATAATCATTCTCGATACCTTGCTATCATCGACGATAAGCAACTTTTTAGCGGATCCATCCAGTGTCATGACAATTCTTTGTTGGTGTAGGCACAGCTATTTTACATCAGTGCCTCGCTGCAATATAGCCCGAAAGAAATGCTCGGCACTTTCACGCTGCAGGATTTTGTCAAGCATCGGAAACTGCACCGTTCCCCGGATTTGCCCAAGTCCTCCCTTATAATGCGCATTTACGCAAACACACACGCAAAATCATGGAATTAGCCAAGTCTTTCGAGCCCGCCGACATTGAACAGTTCTGGCGCACGGAATGGGAACAGCGCGGATACTTCGCCGCCACAATGGATGCCGGCAAGCCGTCGTTCTCGATCCAGCTGCCGCCGCCGAACGTGACCGGCACCCTGCACATGGGGCACGCGTTCAACCAGACCATCATGGACGGCCTGACCCGCTACCACCGGATGCGCGGCTTCAATACCGCCTGGATTCCGGGCACCGACCATGCCGGCATCGCGACCCAGATCGTGGTCGAGCGCCAGCTCGATGCGCAGAAAATCTCGCGCCATGACCTGGGCCGCGCCAAATTCCTGGAAAAAGTGTGGGAGTGGAAGGAAAAATCCGGCTCCACCATCACCGGCCAGATGCGCCGCCTGGGCGCGTCGGCCGACTGGCAGCGCGAATACTTCACGATGGACGAGCCGCGCTCCAAGGTCGTGACCGATGTCTTCGTGCGCCTGTTCGAGCAGGGCCTGATCTATCGCGGCAAGCGGCTGGTGAACTGGGACCCGGTGCTGGGCACCGCGGTGTCCGACCTGGAAGTGGTGTCGGAGGAGGAAGACGGCTTCATGTGGCACATCCGCTATCCTTTAGCGGATGGCAGCGGCCACCTGACGGTCGCTACCACGCGCCCGGAAACCATGCTGGGCGACGTCGCGGTGGCGGTCGATCCGACCGACGAGCGCTACACCCATCTGATCGGCAAGATGCTGGTGCTGCCGCTGTGCGGCCGTGAAATCCCGATCATTGCCGACGAATACGTGGACAAGGAATTCGGCACCGGCTGCGTGAAGATCACGCCGGCGCACGACTTCAACGATTACCAGGTCGGCCAGCGCCACAATCTGGAAAAAATCAGCATCCTGACGCTGGACGCCAAGATCAGCGGACATGCACCGGCTGCCTACCAGGGCCTGGACCGCTTCGCCGCCCGCAAGCAGATCGTCGCCGACCTCGACGCCCAGGGCTTGCTGGCCGAAGTCAAGCCGCACAAGCTGATGGTGCCGCGCGGCGACCGCACCGGCGTGGTGATCGAGCCGATGCTGACCGACCAGTGGTTCGTCGCGATGAGCAAGGCTGCGCCGCAAGGCACGCATTTCCCCGGCCAGTCGATTGCCGAAGTGGCACTGGAAAAGGTCGCCAACGGCGAAATCAAGATGGTGCCGGAAAACTGGACCAACACCTACAACCAGTGGCTCAACAACATCCAGGACTGGTGCATCTCGCGCCAGCTGTGGTGGGGCCACCAGATTCCTGCCTGGTACGACGAAGACGGCAAGATTTATGTCGCCAAGACCGAAGCCGAGGCGCAAGCCCAGGCCGGCGACAAGAAGCTGACCCGCGATGAAGACGTGCTCGACACCTGGTTCTCGTCGGCGCTGGTGCCGTTCTCCACCCTCGGCTGGCCGGAAGAAACCCCCGACCTGAAGGCCTTCCTGCCGTCCTCGGTGCTGGTGACCGGCTTCGACATCATCTTCTTCTGGGTCGCCCGGATGGTGATGATGACAACCCACTTCACCGGCCACGTACCTTTCAACACCGTCTACGTGCACGGCCTGGTGCGCGACTCCAGCGGCCAGAAGATGTCGAAATCGAAGGGCAACACGCTGGACCCGATCGACCTGATCGACGGCATCGATGTCGAGGCGCTGGTCGCCAAGCGCACCACCGGCCTGATGAATCCGAAGCAGGCCGACAGCATTGCGAAGGCCACGCGCAAGGAGTTCGGCACCGGCATCCCGGCCTACGGCACCGATGCGCTGCGCTTCACGATGGCCAGCTATGCGTCGCTCGGGCGCAACATCAACTTCGACCTCGGACGCTGCGATGGCTATCGCAATTTCTGCAACAAGCTGTGGAACGCGACCCGCTTCGTGCTGATGAACACCGAAGGCCATGATTGCGGCCTGGACAGCCAGGCCGACGGCGTTTGCAAGAGTGATTATCTGGACTTTTCGCAAGCCGACCGCTGGATCGTGTCGCAGCTGCAGCGCACCGAGGCCGAGATCGAAAAAGGCTTTGCCGATTACCGCTTCGACAACATCGCCTCCGGCATCTACAAGTTCGTCTGGGACGAGTATTGCGACTGGTATCTGGAGGTGGCCAAGGTGCAAATCCAGCACGGCAGCGAGACGCAGCAACGCGCGACCCGCCGCACCCTGCTGCGGGTGCTGGAAACCGTGCTGCGCCTGGCGCATCCGGTGATTCCGTTCATCACCGAAGCGCTGTGGCAAACGGTCGCGCCGCTATCCGGCAAGGCGCTGAACCCGGCCGGCGACAGCATCATGCTGCAAGCGTACCCGCTGCCGCAGCCGCAAAAGATCGACGAGCAGGCCGAAGCCTGGATGCACCAGCTCAAGGCGATGACCGACGCCTGCCGCAACCTGCGCGGCGAGATGCAACTATCGCCGGCGCTGCGGGTGCCGCTGATCATGGAAGCTGCGGATGCGGCCGAAAAAGCGCAGCTGCAATCCTTTGCGCCGTATCTGCAAGCGCTGGGCAAGCTGTCCGAGGTGCAGGTGGTCGATGCGCTGCCGGAATCGCCAGCGCCGGTATCGATCGTCGGCAGCGCCAAGCTGATGCTGAAGGTGGAGATCGACGTGGCCGCCGAACGCGAGCGCCTGGGCAAGGAAATGACGCGACTGGAAGGTGAAATCGGCAAGATCGACACCAAGCTGGCCAACGAGAGCTTCGTCGCGCGCGCGCCGGCAGCGGTGGTCAACCAGGAAAAGGAGCGCTTGTCGAACTTCTCCTCGACCCTGGAAAAACTGCGCGAGCAGTTCGCCAAACTGCCTGCCGCTTAACCATTTTCGGCGCGAAAAAGCACCAAGCCGCATCCCCTCTCCTGTCGGCGGGAGAGGGTTTGAGGAGAGGGTTTGAATAAGCGGCAGACCCCGGGATCCCACGGAATTCAGACGAAAGAAATGCTCATCCCTGCCAGATCGACAGCGGAAAACGCGGTGGTCCAGGTCTGTCCTGCCTCGATCGGGACCGCGGCGGCCCAAGCGCCGCTAGCGATGATTTCCCCTGCCTGCAACGGCGCGCTCCGCGGCTGGGTCTGCAATAGCCGGTGCAGTTGCAGCAGCGCATGCACCGGGCTGCCCATCACATCCGACCCGTAACCTGCGCCGCGCAAGGAACCGCCGCAGGACAGCGAAACGCTGGCATTGGACAACACCACATCGAGATTATGGCGCGATGCCGACGACAGCGGATGAGGCTCGCCGATCAGCAGCGCGCCATGCAGGCCGAAAGCGGCAATCGCATCGGCTGCGGTGCATTGCCAGTCCGGATAGGGGCAGATAACGATCTCCACCCCGTGTGCGATCCATTCGATGCAATCGGCCAGCGCATCCAGATCGGCATCTGCCGCCGGCGTGCGCCGCAGCCGAAATACCGCAGACACTTCCAAACGCGGCTGCAAGGCGCCGGCCAAACTCTGGATGCCGTGATTCCTGCTCACTGTGCGCACCGTGGTATCGAACAGCGGCGCCCAAATCAGCGTACCGCAGGCAACGTTATCGTCATATTCGGAACCGATCTTGCGGTCAATGAAGCCGATCCTGCGCCCGACTGCCGTTTCGCCCTGGGCAATGCGGGCGACGCTGATGCTGTGCGCAATATCATAGGCATCCTGCAGCGACAGGCTGGCCGTGGACGACAAGGGAGCAATCAGATGCGAGCGGGCGCGCGCATCCAGTAGCTGATGAGCATAACGATTGGCAAGGGAAGACATCAACATGGCATTGACTGGCAAGCAAACGCTGCACGGTTTTATATTGTCAGCGTCATCCTGCGTTTATGCAAGCGCATCAACACAGTACCTGATAAAAAACAAGGATATGCAGGGTATAATAAAAAACACCGTGTTGTCGCACTATTTTTGTGCGGCTTGAACAATACCAGTTACAGTATCAAGGCTCCAGACGCTCCATCGCAGCCCAGTGCTCGCCATTCGGCCCGACGCTAGGCGCTGCGATGCCGAAGTGCACATAGGCGGCAGGCGTGGCGATGCGGCCGCGCGGCGTGCGCTGCAGGAAACCCTGCTGGATCAGGTACGGCTCCAGCACGTCCTCGATGGTGTCGCGCTCCTCGCCGATGGCGGCGGCCAGATTATCGATCCCGACCGGACCGCCGCCGAACTTGAACAGCACTGCCTCCAGCAACTTGCGATCCATCAGGTCGAAGCCGACCTTGTCGACATCGAGCATCACCAGCGCCGCATCGGCGATGTTTTTGGTGATGTCGCCATTGCCCTTGACCTCGGCATAGTCGCGCACCCGGCGCAGCAGGCGGTTGGCGATGCGCGGCGTGCCGCGCGAGCGCTGGGCGATCTCGAACGCGCCATCGTCCTCGATCGGCGCCTTCAACAACGATGCGCTGCGGCGCACGATGCGCGTCAGCTCCGTTGCGGTATAGAATTCGAGCCGGGCGACGATGCCGAAGCGGTCGCGCAAGGGATTGGTCAGCATGCCGGCGCGGGTGGTGGCGCCCACCAGCGTAAACGGCTGCAGGTCGAGCTTGACGCTGCGCGCAGCCGGCCCCTCGCCGATCATGATGTCGATCTGGTAGTCCTCCAGCGCCGGATACAGGATTTCCTCCACCACCGGCGACAGCCGGTGGATCTCGTCGATGAACAAGACGTCGTTGGCTTCCAGGTTGGTCAGGATCGCCGCCAGATCACCCGGGCGCTCCAGCACCGGGCCGGAAGTCTGGCGCAGGTTGACGCCCATCTCGCGCGCGATGATGTGCGCCAGCGTGGTCTTGCCCAAGCCCGGCGGGCCGAACAGCAGCGTGTGGTCGAGCGCCTCCTGGCGCTGCCGCGCAGCAGTGATGAAGATCTCCAGCTGGCCGCGGATTTTTTCCTGGCCGACGTATTCGTCCAGTTGCTTGGGGCGCAGGGCGCGCTCCATCGCCTCCTCGACGTTCGAGACGGGTGTGGCGGCAATGATGCGCTGCTCGGTAAAACTGTCGGTCTGGATGCTCATGAATATTGTTATCCTTTAGACAATGCCTTCAGTGCCAGCTTGATGCCTTCCGAAACCCCGCTGCCGGCCGGAATCTGCTTGCTGGCTTGCAGCGCTTCCTTGTCCGAATAACCCAGCGCCAGCAGCGCGTTGAGGATATCGCTGGCCGAGTCGCTCACCAACAGGCCGGCACCGAGATCGGCGCCGAGCTTGCCCTTCAGCTCCAGCAACAGCCGTTCGGCGGTTTTCTTGCCGATGCCGGGCACCCGGGTCAGGCGACCGGCTTCCTGCAGCGTGATGGCCTGCGCCAGGTCGGATACCGACATGCCGGACAGGATGGCCAGCGCCATGCGCGCCCCGACCCCGGTGATCTTGATCAGCTGCTTGTAGACATTGCGCTCCTCGGCGCTGCCGAAGCCGTACAGCAGGTGGGCATCCTCGCGCACCGCCAGATGGGTCAGCAGCACCACCTTCTCACCCAGCGCCGGCAGGTTGTAGAACGTGCTCATCGGCACGCTGACCTCGTAGCCGACGCCATTGCAATCTATCAATAACTGGGGGGGATTTTTCTCGAGCAAAATACCGGACAGGCGGCCTATCATGATGGTGAAACCCCGAAAAATAAGTTGCAGCCATCATACAGGACTGCATTCCACTGAGTATACATACAGCATGCGTAATTTAATCCATGCATTGGCGCAACACCTGCATCGGTACCGCCGATTACGCATCGCCGGCAGTCTGGCCGGCGTGCTGTGGGCGCTGCCGTTGAGTCTGCCGGGCCTATTGCTGGCGCTGCCAGTGCGGATGATGCATGGCCGCATCGAACGGCTGACGGGCAGCGTGCCAGCACTGCTGGTGCGCGGCCCGCTGGCCGATTGGCTGCTGGCGCGGCACCCGTTCGGCCCGATGGCGGCGATGGCGGTCGGCCACATCGTCATCGCCCGCCGGCACGGCTTGACGTCGCAAACATTACGCCATGAACTGGCGCATGTGCGGCAGGCGGCGCTGTGGGGGGCGGCGTTTCCGCTGGCCTACCTGGCCGCCAGCGCCTGGGCCCTGCTGCACGGGCGCCAAGCCTACTGGCACAACCATTTCGAGATCGCCGCGCGCAAGGCGGAACAGCATTTTCCGTCCGAATGAAAGCTAACCGACCAGCCGCCCGCCCCTCACGCGCAGGCCGCGCTTGGTCAAGGCCGGGGCCAGCTGGCCCAGCATGGCCAGCGCCTCGCCGCTGTGGGCATGGCAGATCGCCACCCCCAGCGCATCAGCGGCATCCGGTCCGGGCAGGCTGGGCAACAGCAGCAGGCGCTGCACCATGTCCTGCACCTGCTCCTTCTTCGCCTTGCCGTGGCCGACCACCGCCTGCTTCAGTTGCAGCGCGGTGTATTCGGCCACGTTCAGGTCGGCACTGACCAGCGCGCAAATCGCCGCGCCGCGCGCTTGCCCGAGCAGCAGCGTGGATTGCGGATTGACGTTGACGAACACCTTTTCGATCGCCGCGCAGTCGGGCCGGTAGGTGCGGATGACTTCGGCCACGCTGTCGAGGATGACCTTCAGGCGTTGCGGCAGGCTGGCATCGGGCGTCTTGATGGTGCCGGAGGCAATGTAGAACAGCTTGTTGCCCTGCTTGTGGATGACGCCGAAGCCGGTAGTGCGCAGGCCGGGGTCGATGCCGAGGATTTTCATGGGAGCTTATGCAGCGCAGGACGGGTGCAACCCATCCTGCCGGACTGAACGCCAACTTCCTGTGCCGCGAGCGACACCGGAAGTGAAATGGCGGACATCAATCAATGACGGAAATGACGGATGCCGGTGTACAGCATCACCACGCCGCGCTCGTCGGCCGCATCGATCACTTCCTGGTCGCGCATCGAGCCGCCCGGCTGGATCACGCAGGTCGCGCCGGCGTCGATCACCACATCCAGGCCGTCGCGGAACGGGAAGAACGCATCCGACGCCACCGCCGAACCGTTCAGCGACAGGCCGGCGTTCTGCGCCTTGATCGAGGCGATGCGGGCCGAATCGACCCGGCTCATCTGGCCGGCGCCAACGCCCAGCGTCATGCCGTTGGCGCAGAACACGATCGCATTCGACTTGACGAACTTGGCGACGCGCCAGGCGAACATCATGTCCTGCAATTGCTGCGGCGTCGGTTGCAGCTTGGTGACCACGCGAACATCGGCCGGGCCGACGTTCCTGGCATCCGGCGACTGCACCAGCAGGCCGCCGCCAACGCGCTTGATGTCGAACGGATTCATGCCCTTGCCCAGCGGGATTTCCAGCAGGCGCACGTTCTGCTTGGCGGCGAAAATCTGCTTGGCTTCGGCGGTAAACGACGGCGCGATCAGGACTTCGACGAATTGCTTGGCGACCGCTTCGGCTGCCGCACCGTCGCAGACGCAATTGAAGGCGATGATGCCGCCGAAGGCCGAGGTCGGATCGGTCTGCAGCGCCTTGCTGTACGATTCCAGCGCATTGGCGCCGACTGCCACGCCGCACGGATTGGCGTGCTTGACGATCACGCAGGCCGCGCCGTCGAAGGTTTTCACGCATTCCCAGGCCGCATCGGCATCGCCGATATTATTGTAGGACAATTCCTTGCCCTGCAACTGGGTGTAGTTGGCCAGCGCGCCGTCGAACGGATTCAGGTCGCGGTAGAACGCCGCCGACTGGTGCGGGTTTTCGCCGTAGCGCATTTCCTGCACTTTCTCGGCAGCGATGTTCAGCGTTTGCGGGTACGGGCTGCGGGTGGCATGCGCGTTGTCGGCCCCCAGGCTGGTCAGGTAATTGGTGATGGCGCCATCGTATTGCGCGGTGTGCGCGAACACTTTCTTGGCCAGCACAAACTTGGTGTCGTAGCCGACTTCGCCGTTGCCGGCTTTCAGCTCGGCCAGCACCGCGCTGTAATCGAGCGGGTCGCAGATGACGATCACGTCCTTGTGGTTCTTGGCCGACGAACGCAGCATGGTCGGGCCGCCGATGTCGATGTTTTCGATCGCGTCTTCCAGCGTGCATTCGTCCTTGGCGACGGTCTGCTGGAACGGGTACAGGTTGACCACCACCATGTCGATGGTCGGAATGCCGTGCTGCTCCAGCGCGGCGACGTGCTCGGGCAGATCGCGCCGGGCCAGGATGCCGCCGTGCACTTTCGGATGCAGCGTCTTGACGCGGCCGTCCAGCATTTCGGGGAAGCCGGTGTAATCGGCCACTTCGGTCACTGCCACGCCGTTGTCGGCCAGCAGTTTGGCGGTGCCGCCGGTGGACAGGATGTTGACGCCCATCGCCGACAGCGCGCGCGCGAAGTCGAGCACGCCGGTCTTGTCGGAGACGGAAATGAGAGCTTGTTTGATCATGATGAGGTTCTCTGGATCTGAAGTGGCTAAGGTGAAGGCAGCGGCAAAGCTGCCGCACCCCTCACCTTATCCGCCTCCGGTTTACAGCAGCCCGTGCTGCTGCAGCTTCTTGCGCAGGGTGTTGCGGTTGATGCCGAGCATTTCGGCTGCCGACGACTGGTTGCCTGCGGCGCGTGCCATCACGACTTTCAACATCGGCTTTTCGACGCTCAACACCACCATGTCATACACGTTCGACGCCTGCAACTCGCCCAAATCGTTGAAATATCTCTCAAGACTTTGCTGAACGACTTCCTGGATACTTTCTTTGCTCATGCTTTTCTTTTAATTCGTGAAGGTTCGTGAATAACTTAAAAAACAGACGGGTATTTTTGAAAACGCAAGTAATTATTACGGGAAACACATGGTTTTTTCATATACTCCAACCACAACCTGAATGCGGCGAAAATGCGATGCGACATCAGGCCACCAGCGCAGGTTTGGAGAGGCCATATTGTAACCGCTCGCCATACGCCAACTGCGCGTCGAAAAATGTATTCAGCGCCTCCAGTTGCGCATCGACCGATTCCAGCCGGTTCATGCGCTGGCGAAAATCCTCGCCGCCGGGCAAATCGCGCACGTACCAGCCGATATGCTTGCGGGCGGTGCGCACACCCAGATAATCACCGTAAAACGCGTAATGGGCGCGCAAATGCTCGATCATCAGCGGCTGCACTTCCGCCACCAGCGGCGCCGGCAAATGGCTGCCGGTCTGCAGGAAATGCGCAATCTCGCGGAAAATCCACGGCCGCCCCTGCGCCGCGCGGCCCACCATCACCGCATCGGCGCCGGTAGTGTCCAGCACGAAGCGCGCTTTTTCAGGAGTCGTAATGTCGCCGTTGGCCACCACCGGAATCGTCACCGCCGCCTTCACCGCCGCAATCGTCTCGTATTCCGCCGCGCCGCTGTAACCGTCGGCGCGGGTGCGGCCGTGCAGCGTCAGCATCGCAATCCCGGCCGCCTCGGCCATTTTCGCAATCGTCAGCGCATTCCTGTTTGATCTATCCCAACCGGTGCGAAATTTCAGCGTCACCGGCACATCCACCGCCGCCACCACCGCATCCAGGATCTGCTGCACCAGTTGTTCGTTCTGCAACAGCGCCGAACCGCACCAGCTGTTGCAGACTTTTTTCACCGGACAGCCCATGTTGATGTCGATGATCTGCGCGCCGCGTTCGACATTGAAGCGGGCGCATTCAGCCAGCATGACCGGATCGGCGCCGGCGATCTGCACCGCCTTCGGCTCCATCTCGCCGGCGTGATTGATGCGGCGCGTTGATTTTTCGGTCTGCCACAGCTTCGGGTTGGAGGCCGCCATCTCGGACACCGCATAGCCGGCGCCGAGCTGCTTGCACAACTGGCGAAACGGCCGGTCGGTCACGCCCGCCATCGGTGCGACGAATACATTGTTGCGCAGCAAATAGGGGCCGATATGCACGATGGGCGACAGGGAATGATTGAGGGGGGACGCTATTCTATCCGAATTATGCTTACAAAATAAGCATAATCACGGCACCCGCTGATCGACCTCATCCAGCGCAGCGGCGTCCAGATGCGCCACCTCGCCCCAGGACAGCAGCCGCAGCGCATCGCCTTCCAGGCGGAAGCGATTGATGCTGGCATTCAGGATCGGAAAGTCGCGCGGCGTCGACAACGGCAGCGCCAGCGCCGCCCGGTACGCGCATTCCAGCACGCCGCCGTGCGCCACCAGCGCGATCTTTTGCCCCGGATAGCGGCGCGCCCAGTGCAACATGGCAGCTGCAATGCGCGCATGGAAAGCGCGGAAGCTCTCGCCCTGGCGCTCGCCCGGCGGAAATACAGCATCGATGTCGCGCGCTTGCCAGGCAGCAAAAGCAGCAGGATAGCGCTGGCTGATGTCGCTGTAGTACAAGCCTTCGAACGCGCCGTAGCAGCGCTCGCGCAAGCCGGAGTCGCAGATCACTTCCATCGGGCCGGCCTGCTGCCGGGCGACCGCCTGCGCGGTTTGCCGCGCCCGCTGCAAGTCGCTGCTGATGATGGCCGCCAGCGGCTCATCGCGCAACGCCAGCCCCAAGGCGTCGGCCTGCGCCTGGCCCTGGTCGTTGAGCGCGATGTCGGAATGTCCCTGCAGGCGCTTGACGGCATTCCAGGAGGTTTCGCCGTGCCGGATCAGCAGTATTTCAGTGCTCTTGCTCACAGTCTCTTCATTATCATCGCTTCATCCCGGCTGCCACGCCGCCAGTGCCGGCGACAGCGTATAGCTGCCGCCGATGCTGGTTTGCGCCAGGATATGGCCATCCATCGCCGCCAGCGCCTGCTGCGCGGTAAAGCCGCCTTCAACCAGCAAATGGGGGATATCCAGCGCATACAGGGTAAAGGTGTAGTGATGCAGGATGGAATCATTCCACGGCGGACAGGGGCCGTCGTAACCGTAATAGTCGCCCGACATGTCCTGATCGGAAGCAAACCAGACGGTGTAGTCATTGATGCCCTGGCGTGCGCCGTGCAGGGTTTCCGGCCCCGGCTTGCCGCGCGCCAGCACGCCATCGCAGAATTCGCCCTCGGCAATCGCCAGCATGTCCGGCGGCAGATCGACCAGAACCCAGTGGAAGAAATCAACCCGCGCCAGATCGGCCGGAACCTCGCGCCCCAGCTGGTTGACATCATCGCCTTGCGACGGTACATCGCGGTCGTGGCAGATCACCGCCAGCGACCGGGTGCCGGGCGGCACGTCGCGCCAGCCGAGATGCGGGTTCTTGTTGTCGGACAAGGCGACATGGGCCCTCGGGTCCATCTTGCAAAATGCGAATTTGGCAGGAATGCTGCCGCCGTTCTTGAATGAATCGCTCCAGATTTGCATGATCGCTCCTCCTCATCGTTGCCAGGACTGGCCTGCTTCACACCAATATACCAGATACCGTATTTTTAATAATCACAGTAAATTACTGCGAAAAACCAGTATTTTAAGGCATACCCC